>PMLV01000206.1 GCA_003160635.1 Acidimicrobiaceae bacterium
ATAGGGGTGTGACACATCGACCGGGTGACCAGGCAATGGCCTGAAGAAGAAAAAGACGAGGCGCGGCCAAGGCGTGGTGGGCGCAAAAATGCCCTTCCGGCTAGCGCTGCATCGACTCCGGCACGAGTCCCGAAAGGTCGATGCTGCCGGTCATGGCGGCACCCATCGTGCCGCCGTCGGCGATCAGATTCTCACCGGTGATGTAACTGGCCAACTTGGAGTTCAAGAAAATGAGGGGCCAGGCCTGCTCGTCCGGGGTCGAGTGCCGCCCGAGGGGAACGGGGAAACTGTCCATGAATTCCTTGCCGTAGGCGGTCTCGAAGTCGGGCATCATCGGCGTGTCGGTAGGCCCCGGACTAATGCAGTTGACCCGTATGCCTTTGTCGGCGAGGACGTATGACGCCCAGAGTGTCCACACGATGATGGCCTCCTTCGACGGGCCGTACCCCCCGTCGATGTCTTCGGGGTGGGCCTCGCACCACGCCTTCGCCGCCTCGAAGCCCGGAGTGGTGACGAGCGGCATCCACTTGCCGATATTCCCTAGGTAACCGGCCCCCGAGGTCGACGAGATGCTGGCGATGGCCGCCCCGGGCTTCATGCGTTCCGAAACCAGATCGGCCAGGTGGCGCATGCCGACCAGATTGACCAGCATGACATCGAGGTCCGGGTACGCGGAACCGGGGAGCCCCGCGCAGTTGAACAACCCGTCGAAGGCACCTCCGATCTTTTCGACCGCCCCCGCCGTGGCTTCCGGATCGCGCAGGTCAACGGATTGGTAGCTCGCGACGTCGACGGGAGGCTCTTTCAGGTCGAGCACATGGACCTCAGCACCCAGGTCGACGAGATGGCGCACCACGGCAGCGCCCATACCGGCACCGCCACCGCCGCTCACGATGGCCCGGCTTCCCTCGTATCCCCATACAGATGTCATCAACGTCTCCTGTTCTCGCCTACCTCGAGTTGGTCTCGATGTGGACCTACCGATGGCGCGCCAAGCGCCGCGCGCGCCTGTCGCCCGCAGGGA
Organism: Acidimicrobiaceae bacterium; assembly: GCA_003160635.1. Classification (GTDB taxonomy): domain Bacteria; phylum Actinomycetota; class Acidimicrobiia; order Acidimicrobiales; family RAAP-2; genus Bog-473. The sequence goes on from PMLV01000206.1 coordinate 1,025, forward strand.
ACCAGGGCCTCGTGCACACGTGGTCCTCGGCTCTCTCATCGCGGCAGGCCCAATCCGTGTTCCCCCACGATGTTGCGATTGATATCGCTTGTGCCGCCCGCGATCGACATGGAGGGAGACATGGCCAGGTTCTTGGCCCAGGGCCCGGTCAGGGCCTCGGGACCGAGGATGCTCATGGCCAGTTCGGCCATCTCCTGCGCGGCACGGGCCCAGGACAGTTTGGCCAGGCCACCCATGGTGGCGGAAGGCTGTCCACCCTGCTCGATCTTGGCCAACTCCCGACTCGTGGAATAGCGAATGCAGGCGATGGCGGCGTAGAGGCGAGCCAGACGGTCCCTGTGCAGAGGGTTCGTGATGGGGCCGCGGCTGCGGGCGGCTCCGAGCAATTCGTCGAAGGTGGTACTCAGACTCAGATAGAGCCGGGCCACACCGGCCCGCTCGTGGCTGAGTGTGGTGACCGCGACGCGCCATCCCTCGTTGAGCTCTCCCAGCAGGGCGGAACATGGAACCCGCACGTCGTCAAAGAACAACTCGGCGAAAAGGTAGCCACCGGCCATCGTGCGGAGCGGTCGAACGGTGATGCCCGGCGTCGTCATGTCGACCAATAGGCAGCTGATCCCCTTGTGCTTCGGCGCGGCGGGGTCGGTGCGGACGTAGAGCTGGCACCAGTCGGCGTGGCTGCCCATGCTGTTCCACGTCTTTTGCCCGTTGACGACAAAGGTGTCCCCGTCGGGCCGCGCCGAGGTGCGCAGGGATGCGAGGTCAGAACCGGCGTCGGGCTCGGACATGCCTTGGGACCAGACTTCGTCCCCGCACAACATGGGTCGGAGGAAGCGTTCCTTCTGCTCCTCGCTGCCCACTGCCATGATGGCCGGCGCAATGTTGGAAACGCCGATGGTATTGATCGGGCCCGGCGCGCCGGCGCGTGACATCTCCTCGAGATACGCGAGCTGTTGCTGGACATCGGCGTCGCGCCCTCCGTAGCGCTCGGGCCACGAGGGCGCGGCCCAACCCGCTTCGGCGAGCCGGGCGTTCCAGGCCTTGAGCACATCGAGATGGTCCTCCCCGGCCGAGACCGCCCGCTCGGCCTCGAGGACCTCAGCGGTGAGGTTCGCCGCCAACCATTCGACGAGATCGTCGCGAAACTTGGTGACCGCTGGGTCCTCTCGCGCAAACACGGGCCCGGTCATGACGGCGTCGGCGGCGGCGCTGTCGCTGTCGCTGTCGCTGTCGCTGTCGCTGTCGCTGTCGTCGCTGTCGAGGCTGCGGGCGTCCCGTGCCCCTCCGATACCGCGGCATCGTCGCCCAAGTACGCGGCCCGCACGGCGGCATTGGCCCGGATCTCTTGCGGTGTCCCTTGTGCAATGAGCTGGCCGAAGTCGAGCACGAAGATGTTGGATGACAGGGACAGGACCGACGCGACGTCGTGCTCCACCATGAGGAGTGACAGCCCATCGTCGCTGTTGGCCACCGCGCGTTCGAACACTGCGGTGAGGTTCTCGGTGGCCCGGTAGTCGAGGCCCGAGAGGGGTTCGTCGAGGAGCAACACCGTAGGGCAGGTGGCGAGGGCCCGGCCTACCTCAACCAGCCGGGACAGACCGAGAGGAAGGACGGCCACCGGGGTATTGGCGATGCGGGTAAGGCCCAGAAGGTCGAGAAGGCCGTCCACCTTTTCGGTCTCGAACGTCGACGGCGGAAAAATGGCCCGGAAGTTCACGAGGTCGCTCCAGAATCGGCGCCGTTCGTAATGGACCCGGTGACCGAGCACCAGGTGGTCGCGCACGGAGAGACCCATGAACAGCTCGGGCTGTTGGAAGGTGCGGGCCAACCCGAGTCGAGCCCGGGACTGCGGGTTGACATTGGTCACATCGTTGCCCCCGATGAAGACGCGTCCGCTGGCCGGCCGGAGCAAGCCCGAGAGCACACCGAAGAGGGTGGATTTCCCGGCGCCGTTCGGTCCGACCAGTCCGATGATGGTCCCCGGGGGGACGTCGATTGACACGTCGGCGAGGGCGACGAGGCCGCCGAAGCGAACGGTGACACCCGTGGCGGAGAGGGATGTCATGGCTGTCGCCGGCGCAGACCGATCATCCGTCACGGTGGTCACGAACGGTCCCCGGCCACGGCGGTCTTGGCCGCTTTCGCACCCACCAGAAGGTCCTGCTCACCGGCCGGGAAGCCGTCTACCGGCTGATCGATTTCCGGAGTCCACGTGGGTCTCGATCTATTCCGCAGCTTGTCCCAGACCCAGAGCACCTGCCGTGCGTTCTCGGTCATCACCCCATTGGGGAACTTCGCCACCTGGATGGCGCCCAAGCCGAAGAGAATCGGTGTGACTTGCCCGAAGGCACTGGGAAGGTAGACCAATGCGATCCCCGCCAAGAGGGTGGCCGACAGGCCCGCCATCAGTGCCGCCATGTTCGAGCGGATCCCGAGCGACACCAAAATGGCCAGCCACACCAGCCCTCCCAGCGTCGAGTAATTCGTCGGGAGGGCGCTCCCCAACGAGAGCGCGAACATCGCCCCGCCCACTCCGGCCACGAACGCGGCGATTCCCGCGACCAAGACCTTCATCTGCAACACGCTGATTCCCATCGTCTTGGAGCCCGGCGTGCTCCACCGCGCCGCGTTGAGGGCGAGTCCTGTGGTCGACCGTCGCAAATTGACGATAAGGAGCGATATGACCGCGAAGACGCCGAGGGTCAGGTACGTGAAGGCCTTCGTGCTGGAGGCAAACGAAGGAAGGTTGACGTTCACGCCGATTCCGAAGTTGACGAAAATCTGTTGAGAAAACACCAGGTCGTCGAAGAGCAGACCTACCGTCAAGGTGACGAGGGCAACGTAGAGATTGCCGAGCCGGATAGTGAGGGCGCCGATGAGCACCCCGAAGGGCACGGCCACGAGTCCTCCGACGAGCACGCCGGCCATGACCGGCCAGCCATGATTCACCGCGAGCTGGGCCGCCGTCAGGGCTCCGATTCCGGCAAAGGTGGATTGGCAAAGCCAGATCATCCCGCCTTCGCCGGTCACGAGCGTGAACGACAGGAAAATGATCCCGAGGCTGATCCCTTCCCCGATGAGGCCGACCCAGAACGCCGTCAGGATGAGCGGAAGGATGCAGACCAGTGCAAACCCCAGCACTGATATCTGCCAGCCGAACACCGCGGGAGGGCGGTCAGAGGTGGCGTCGGCCGGGAGGTCCCCTTGCGGCATGATGGCCCGGTCGAGGGCACCGCCGACCCCTTCGGATTCGTCGACACCGGTACCGCGCACCATGTAGTACAGCAGGAAGATCGCCGTCACGATGAACGGTATTGCCGGCACGACGTCGGCGGACAGCGAGGTGGAGTTGGTGAAGAAGTACTGCACCAGTGCGCCGGCGATTCCCATGGAGAGCCCCACCGCCACCGCCACGGCCAGGCTGCGCAGCCGGGCCGCGATCACCGCAGCGAAGGCGGCGACCATCAGCAGGGTAAAGGGACCCGGGTCCAGCCCGATGGTCGGAGCGGCCAGTATCCCGGCGAGTCCCGCGAGCGCGGTGCTGACCGCCCACACGCCCAGGGACACGGTCTCCGGATTGGTCCCCGAGAGGGACGTCATCGCCGGTGAATCCACCATGGCCCGCACCCGGAGGCCGATCTCGGTGTAGTGCAAGACGAGAGCCCCGACCACCACGATCAAGGCCACGCAGCTGTACACGATGATCTGGTCCATCGTGACGGGGACCCCCAGAAATCTGAATACCCGGACCGGTTGGGGAGCGAGGCCGGGTGCAGCAAGGATCGTCTTGTTCCCGAAGATGAGCGTCGTGAGAGGGGGGATCCCAACCGAAACGCCGATGGTTGCCACCACTTTGATGAGTGGGCGTGCCAGCCTGAGTCGCCGGAAGAGGGCGAAGTACAAACCGATGCCTATCGCCGGCCCGGCGACGAGAATCGAGACGACGGCGGCGGGCAAAATCGCCCAGTGCTCCTGGCTGTTGAGGTAGTAGTAAAAGCGAGCCAACGCGTAGGCAATCGCGCCGAAGGCGAAGTTCAAAATTCCGGTCGACCGAAATGTAACCACCAGCCCGGATGCCGCGATCGCGTAAATCCCCCCGAGTACCAGGCCAGCGATCACATACTGCAGCACCGCATCCCCCGATCCTGTCTGCTCGCCCGTAAGATCAATCGCTCAGTGACCGTTCACTCTAGAGGCAATATCGTCGCGTTTGGGCAAATGCCCAGGCTCGCCGTCGAAACGCTACCCCAGACGACGCCGGCAGGTCCACCGGTCCGAACTTCGACGAGTCGAAGCGCGGCGAACACGGCGATTATGTAGGGTCCATGCGCGCCGGACGGGCGGCGGAGGGCACCCCGAGGTGCTCCGGAGCGAGAACGATGGAACTTGAACTCACGAGCGACCAGGAGCTTCTCAGGCAGACGACCGAACGATTCATTGCGGCGGCCTGCCCCCTGTCCATGGTGCGACAACTCGCCGACGGCGCGGGCGCTCTGCCCACCGACCATCTCAGGAGAGCGGCTGAGCTCGGGTGGTTCGCCTTACTCGTTCCAGAACAGCACGGTGGCGGAAGTGTCTCTGGTGAAGGAGTGCGCGACGTGGCGATTGTCGCCGAAGAGCGCGGTCGGGTTCTGCAGCCTGGCCCGTTCGTCTCGATGAATGTCGTCGCCGCCGCATTGGCCGAAGCGGGCTCCGCGGCCCAACAAGCGTCGGTACTTCCCGCCATCTGCCGCGGCGAGGTCGTGGCAACGTGGGCCTTCGACGGAACCTCCGGAGGCACTTCCGATGCCGCCATCGCCGTCACCGAACGCGCCGAATGCTTCGAACTGTCGGGACGTGCTGCCGTGGTCCAGGACGGTGCAGAAGCGGACTGGTTTCTCGTGACGACCGGCGGCTGGGAAGGTGGCAGCCAGTTTCTGGTGGCGGGCGATACGCCGGGAATCACGGCGCGCACATTGGGGGGGCATGACGTCACGCAGCGATTGTCGTCGGTTCTTTTCGAGCACGTGGTGGTTCCTCGCTCGTCTCTCGTCGGCGCGCACCGGGACAGCGGTGAAATGGTCGAGCGCCAACTCCGGCTGGCCTGTCTCCTGACCATCGTCGAGACCGTCGGCGCTCTCGATGCGCTCTTCGAAATGACCCGCCGGTATGCCATCGACAGGATCGCCTTCGGTCGGCCAATCGGATCTTTTCAGGCAGTGAAGCACCAGTTGGCCGATATGAGCCTCTCCCTGGAGAGCGGCAAGGCCATTGCCTCTGACGCCGTCCGTGCTGTGCAGGAAGGGGATGCCGAGGCCGGACAGATCGTGAGCATGGCCAAATGGTGGGTGGGCGACACCGGAATAGACATCGCACAAGGCTGCTTTCAGGTATTCGGCGGGATCGGCTTCACGTGGGAGCACGACCTGCATCTGTTCCTGCGGCGGATCACCACGAACAGCATCCTCTTCGGCCAGCCCGACTGGCACCGCGAGCGGATCTGCCGGCTCAACGGCCTGTGAGGGGAGGGCGGTGAACGGTTCGACAACGGGGGACACCGATGAGAGGGAGGCGTACCGGCTCAGGATCCGGGCCTGGCTGGCCGACAACCTCAGCCCGCGGGATGCTCCAGCTCGGGTTCATGCGATCGACTACTACACGCCCGACGTTTTGGCGGCCAACCGGGCGCTGCAGCGCACGCTCTTCGACGGTGGCTACGCCGGGATTTCCTGGCCTGCCGCGTACGGCGGCCAGGGGCTCGCGCCGGAGTTCGAATCGGTTTTTCTGGAGGAGGCCCTCGCGTACGTCACGCCGGACTTTGGTGTGCTGACCGCGACCACCTTCCACATCTGCGTCCCGACGATGCTGGCCCATGCCTCACCCGAATTCCTGCGTCGCTTCGTACCGATGGTGCTGGCCGGCGAGGCGCTCGTGTGCCAGTTCTTCTCGGAGCCCTCTTCGGGCTCCGACCTGGCCGGCGTCCGTACCCGGGCCACCAAGGATGGCGAGCAGTGGATTCTCAACGGCCAAAAGGTGTGGAGCACCTTTGCCCATTTGGCGGACTTCGGCATGTGCCTGGCCCGAACCGATTGGGAGGCCCCGAAACACAGGGGCCTGACGTGGTTCGTCGTCCCTTGCGCCTCGACCGGCCTCACGATCCGGCCCATCAAGCAGATAGGCGAGACATCCGAATTCTGCGAGGAGTTCTTCGACGACGTCGTCATACCCGGCGCCGATGTGATCGGAGGCGTCAACGAGGGCTGGACGGTCACCCAGACAATGCTGGTGTTCGAGCGCGGTGCCGGCCGTCCGGACGGCGGCGCAGCGGCGTCGGGTCCCGGCCCACTGGCTCCCGACATGGTGCAACTGGCGCACGCGTCCGGCCGTATCGAGGACCCCGTTGTCCGACAGAAGCTCGCCCGGGCCCACACCATCGATTACATCGGCAAGGTGCTGGGCTCCCGCATCGCGGAAATGGGACGTCTCGGCGCACTGGCCCCCGGGATGGCCGCGTACGGGAAGCTTTTCCGGGGGACGTACCTACCGATTCGAGCACGCATCGGGATGGAGATCGGCGGGGAAAGAGCCGCCACCTGGGACCTCGCCGACCCTCATGGTGCGGAAACCTCAACGGCGTACCTCAATGGGCGCGCCGCGTCGATTGCGGGCGGCACGAACGAGATGCAGCGGAACGCCATCGCCGAGCGGGTCTTGGGCCTGCCGCGCGAACCGAGCTTCGATGCGAAGAAACCATTCAGTCAGGTCCTCCGCGAGGCCAACGATTGGAAGGGCACAATCTGACGCGCGCAGTTCCCTCACTGGGGCGGGCTCGGGGCGCGCTCACGCCGAGGGGATCGCTCCAAAGAGGTCCGCATTGGGAGCGGCCCTCTCCAGGAGATCGTCAACGATCGGACCGAGTTCGGCCGGATCCCATCGTTCGTCCTTCTCGGCCAAAGGGCCGGCGTGCCAGCCCTCGGCCACGCTTATCTGCCCGCCGCGGACGGAGAAGACCCGCCCGGTCACGTGGGCTGCCTCGGGGCATGACAGCCACACGACGAGTGGCGCGACATTCTCGGGGTCGGAGAAGTCGAATTGACCCGGTGGGACCGGTACGTACGATCCGGGCTTCGCCTGCTCGGTCATACGAGTTCGGGCACCCGGATTGATGGCGTTCACGGTCACGCCGTACCGTGCCAATTCGGTGGCTGCGATGAGAGTGAACCCCGCGATGCCGGCCTTCGCCGCACCGTAGTTGGCCTGGCCCACGTTGCCGTACATGCCGGCGGCTGACGTCGTGTTGATGATCCGGGCGTCGTTGGCCACTCCCTGCTTTGCTCGCTCACGCCAATACTCCGCCGCCCATCGAACCGTCGCGAACGTCCCACGAAGGTGAACCCTGATCACCGCATCCCATTCATCGATCGACATGTTCACCAACATGCGATCGCGCAGGATCCCCGCGTTATTGACAAGGATGTCGAGGCCGCCGAATGTGTCGATGGCCGAATGCACCAGCCGGCCCGCACCCTCCCAATCGGACACGTCATCCCCGTTGGCCACCGCCTGGCCCCCCTCCGCACGGATGAGGTCGACGACCTCGCCCGCCGGACCTTCCGATCTCCCCTCCCCGTCGACTTCGGCCCCCAGATCGTTCACCACGACCCTGGCCCCTTGGCGAGCCAAACCCAAGGCGTGACCCCGACCGATGCCCCGACCGGCCCCGGTCACAATGGCGATTCGTCCCTCATTGATCCCTCCCACTACCCGTCCCTTCTTCGATGTCGCCAACGGGGCGCGATTGCCAGATGGCCCCGCCCTTTTCGAGGTCCCGGATATCGGTGTCCCCCAGGTGCAGCCACTCCACGAGCACCTGGCGCGTGTGCTCACCCATCCTCGAGCCACGGCGCGCTACCCGTCCCGGAGTTTTGCTGAGCCGATCGGGAGCCTCCGGGTATTCGACGGATCCGATGTCGGGATGCCATACGTCGACGAAACAATTACGACTCCGATGTTGTGCATCGCGCCAGAGATCCTCACTGTTCTGGACGGGCGCAACGGCCAGACCGGCCCTCTGCAGTTTGAGGGTGACCTGGAACGGGGTGAGGGGGCGGACCCAGGCTCCGATGGCGTCGCGGAGGGCTTCGACGAGTGCAGGCGGCACATCGTCGCCCTTCACACTGTCGCTCTGCACACTTTTGCCCAGCCGTAGGTCGTCCCGCCCGAGATATTCGCACATGGTTTCCCAATCGCGTGCGTCCTCGAGCTCGATCGCCACCCATGCGTCGGCACCTTCGCATCTGAAGACACCCGAGAGGAGTGCGCCCGGAACTTCGTTGGGTGCTGCGTTCCATTCCCGTCCATTCGCGAGAAAATCCAGATACAGCGGAGCCATGATCGTCGCACCGGCTTCCGTCTGCGCCATATCGATCAGCACTCCGGGTGCGCCCTTCTCCACGCTGGCCAATGCCGCCACGATTGCACTGGCCCCCTGAATGCCAGCCACGAAGTCGAAGTACGTGCCGTCCAGTGCCCACGCAGAGGTCAGACCCAGGTAGTTGTTGATGTTCGAGGCATAGGCCCGGAAGCCCGACAGGGGACCGGACCTCCCGTAGCCCGAGATCGAAAGCATGACCAGCGCCGGATTGTGAGCCCTGAGCTCCTCGAAAGAACAGCCCCATGCCTCCATCTTGCCCGGGCCGAGGTTCTCGATGACCACGTCGGCTCGTCCGACCAGTGCTCGAAATATGGTGCGACCTTCCGGAACCTTCATGTCGATGCTCATACTTCGCATACTGCGCGTCAGCCCGGCGAACAACGCGGTGGTCCGAACCCCGGATGGCTCGAAGATCTCCCGTTGGAAGGGCGAGTCGAACGCGCGCAGCGCCTCTGGACGATCACGCCACTCGATCTTGACGACGTCGGCTCCGAGCTCAGCGAGCAGAAGGGGACACACGTTGCCTGCAACAACGGTGCCGAACGAAAGGATACGGACCCCACTGAGCAACGAGGACGGGGGAGAACTAGATGAGACCATCTGACCGCCAACGTTGCAGTTCCTGAATCGAGTGCCCCAACTCGTTGACGTACAGCTCGTCATTGGCTTCGCCCTGGCGGGGAGCCGACCGGCGGTATGCGATCAGCGAAGGTGAAGCCACGTACGGCGGGCCCGGCATGTCAAAGGATCCGGTTCCCTCACGGGTCGACCGGACGAAGAAGCCCCGCGTTCTGGCCTGCTCTTCTTGGACGAATTGAGACGGCGTCTGCGAGAGGGCACACGGCAATCCGGATGCTTGGCCCGCCTCGACCAGTTCCCTCGCACTCCGTGTCGACATCAGGTCCGCGATGATCTCGGTGAGGAGGTCGAACAGCTGCACGCGCATGTTCCGATCGCGATAGATGGGATCCGAGAGGACCTCGGGTCGTCCCATCAGGTCAACGAAGAGGTCCCAATGGTGGGCCGAATGCGCGCCGACGTCCAAGCGTCCGTCGCGGCATTGCCAGATGCCCCCCGGAGGTGGGCCGAAGTTCGTTTCCCTCGTCTTGATCCGGCCGTTCAGAACGTACTGCTCGGTACCCAACTTGTGGAAGAGCGCAACCTCGTGCACAGAGTGATCGATGACCTGCGACCGGATTTCGGGCGGACTCCGCAGCACCGTTTGCACGAGGAACGCAGCCCACAGTCCTGCCTCGTCGTAGAATTGCTGGCCGGGAATGGCGAGAGGCGGGCCCTCGGTCGAGCCCACCGGATGCATCAATCCACTCATCGCAAATGAGGTGAAGGGTGTGGCGCGCCATTCGCGATAGGGACCCGTGACGCCGAAGGGCGTCAAGAAGCACGTCAGGACATGGCCTGCGACCCAGGACAACGACGGGGGGTCGTCGGCGAATCCCACGAGGTGTCGACCCTCACCTTTCGGCGAAGCGAGGACCACGTCCGCTGTTGCCGCCAGCTCCTCGAGCAGGGCCCGAGACTCCTCGCGCTCCCAATCAACCGTTATCCCTCGTTTGTTGTGGTGGTAGTAGGCGAAGAGCAGGCTCGATTCTGGTCCGCGCACCCCGTCGCGGAACGGGGGTACATGGCGCAACCTGTCTCCGGTCGGCGGTTCGACGTTGATGACATCTGCTCCAAGGTCGGCCAGGATCTTTCCGCAGTACGCTCCGATGCGACCACTGAGGTCGAGCACACGCGTGCCGGCGAGTGGTTGCGTTTCCTCCGTCACTGCCCGTCCGCCGCCACCGGCTCGAAGCGGTATAACGCACTCCCATCCCCGGTGTCACAGAAGACCACGCGCACCGGTTGACCGATGTACACCTGCTCAGGATCGCAGCCGATGATATTGGTCAGCACCCGGGGCCCTTCGGTGAGCTCCACGTAGGCGACAACGTACGGCACCGCGCGTTGGTAGCTGCCCGCACTCCGGTAGACGACGCTGAAGCTGTACACGGTTCCGAGTCCGGATCCCTCGATCCAGACGACGGTGGTGCTTCCGCAGTCCGGGCACAATGGCCTTGGATACCAGATCACAACTCCGCACTCTTCACAGCGCAGCAGGACGAGGCGTCCTTCGGTTGTGGCTTTCCAGAACTCCTCGGTCTCGGGATTCTGCTCGGGCACAGGGTTCGGCAGCAGGGAAGCCGTCACGTGTCCTCCCGCCCAAGAATGAGGGTCGCGCTGCCCATACGTGTTCCGATCGACCCACCAGTCCCATGGGCGAGCGCGATTTCGCAATCCGGTACCTGGACGGCGAGGTGCGACTCTCCACGCAGCTGCCGGACGGCTTCGATGATTTTTGTCATTCCGCCCCGGTTCGACGGATGGTTGTTGCACAGGCCGCCGCCATCGGTGTTGAACGGGAGCCTGCCATCCGGCGCCACGAGGGCCCCGTCGAGCACGAAGCGTCCGCCTTCCCCTTTCTCGCAGAACCCGAGATCCTCGAGCGTTTCGAGCACCGTGATCGTGAACGAGTCGTAAATGGACACGTAGTCGATATCTGCCGGTCGCAGGCCCGCCTCAGCGAAAGCCAGGGGGCCGGTCGTAGCTGCTCCTGTGTAGGTGAGGTCGATGCGACCGTTGTTCGTGTGCTTGACCGCCTCAGCCCTTCCCAGAATGTTTACCGTCCGTCGCTCGAGATCACGGGCGACTTCGGGGCTTACCACGACAACTGCCCCGCCCCCGTCCGTGATCACGCAGCAATCGAGACGGTGGAGCGGCGAACTGATGAGGGGTGATTCGAGGACCTCCTCCACCGTGACCGGCTTGGGCAGGAGGGCCAGAGGATTGTGCTGGGCGTGCAGTGATGCCGCGACCTTTATCTCGGCCAGCTGGGCGCTCGTCGTGCCGAATTCGAACATGTGCCGTTGTGCCGCGAGGGCGTATGCGGTGACGGGGAGCATGCCCCAGAGCGTCTCGAAGCTGGACTCCGGAGATCCTGTCGGTCTCGCTATTGGTGCCTCGCCGCGACTTCGCGCCAAGCCCGCCATCGTCACCAGTGCAATCTCGCATCGCCCGGCTTCGATGGCGGCGGCGGCGTGGCTGACGTGGACCAGGTACGAGGACCCACCGGTTTCGGTGGAGTCAATGTAACGGGGGTGGAGCCCGAGGTACTCCACCATTGAGACCGGGCCGAAACCGGCGGTCGAGTCGCAGAAGTATGCATCCACGTCCGACAGGCTCAGGCCGGCGTCGGCCATGGCTCCGAGTGCCACTTCGGCGTGAATTTGGGGAACACTGCGGTCCGGTATCAACCGCCTGGGATGCTCGTAGGCGCCCGCAATGCAGACGTGGCTCTTGATCGTCACGTCGGCTCCGTCACCACTATCTCGGATTGAGCCGCGGTGGCGACGAACTGATCCCAGTGCGCAATGACCAACTCCTTGAGCAGGTGCTTCTTGATCTTGGTGGTGTCGGTGCGGGGGATGTCCTCATGGCGCATCGCGAACATGAAGTGCGGCACCTTGTAGCTCGACACCTCTTCCCGGAGGCGGCCGAGGAGCTGGTCCCGTTGGAGGCTGGCGCCGGTACTGGGCACCACGACCGCCACGATCGCCTCCCCACGCGAGGGGTCCGGGATGCCGAAGACGATTGCTTCCCGGATGTCCGAGTGTCCCTCGAGCGCCGCTTCCACCTCCTTCGGGGAGACATTGGCCCCCTTCGTCTTGATCATCTCCCCGAATCGACCTTCGAAGTACAAGAACCCGTCGGAATCGATGCGGCACCGATCACCGGTGGGATAGAAGCCGTCGCGGTCGAAGGTCTCCTCGGCAAGGCGCTTGTAGAAGCCCCGCATCAGCGAGAATCCCCGGACGTAGAGTTCGCCCGGCTCCCCGGCCGCGCACTCTCGGCCCGTGGCCGGATCGAGGATCTTGCGTTCCATGCCGGGAAGCGAGCGACCGTACGCGCCGGCTTTTTCGGATGGCAACCGGGTGCCCTCAGCTTCGAGCCCGTGAGGCCCGAACGTCTCGGTCATCCCGAAGGGGCTGGGGATCAACTCGGGTGGGATGAGAACCCCGGCCTGGTCGAACTGGCGAAGCCTCGAGCGCATATGAGGAAGGTCAATGCCACGGCTGGTGGCTCGTTCTGTTATGGCCAGGAGTTGGGGGGTCACCGCGTTGATGCTCGTGACCCGCTCCCGGGCACAGGCGTCGAGGACCTCGTCCACTTCGGGAGATCCGGTCATGATGACAGTGGCTCCGGTGAGCATGGCCGGCAGCACGGTCGAGTTGATCCCTCCGATCCAGAAGAAGGGCACGCTGCAATAGAGGCGATCATCCGGGCGGATATCCTGCCATCCGGTGGCGAGAAGGGCGTAACAGAGGCGGACGACGCTCCCGTGGGTGTGGAGGACGGACTTGGGCTGCGCCGTGCTCCCCGACGTGTGGATGATCGTCAGATCGTCGGCTGGCGTGACCTGTGCTTCCACAGATGCCAAGAACGGGCGGTCCACCTGTCGGTTCGATACTTCCAGCAGATCGTCGGGGCCCTTCATGGACCACTGCCGCTTCCGTGCCCCCCAGACCACCACATGACGCAAGTAGGGGAGCTGACCCACGAACAGATTCGGCCGGACCTGACCAACCAATTCGGGGATCGTCTCCAGCCGCGCCACGTAGTCGTGGTTGAGGTAGTGGTCCACTACGAGCAGCGTGTCGACGTCGGCGTGCTCGAGCACCCATGCCAGTTCCGGGGCCTGGTACAGGGTGCTGATCGGCACCGTCAACGCTCCTATGCGAGCGGCGGCGAGCCAACACAGGACCCAGTCGGGCGAGTTCGCCATCATGATGCCGACGCGGGTCCCCTTTCCCACCCCGAGCGCCAAGAGGCCCCGCGCCAGGTTCCCTGATTCCTCATCGGCCTGGCGGAAGGTGAGGCGTCGCTCCCCGCAGACGAGGAACTCTTTTTCCGCGAAGTGTTCGACGGCATGGGCCAGCACGCGCGGCAACGTGGGCGGGAACGGGGGCAGGAGCGCTTCTGCCGCCCCCGGGTCAGCCATTGCGTGCTCCGTAGGCAGCTGTCATTTCGGATCCAAGGTCATACAGCCGGGCCCTCATTCGTGATGTCGTGGCGGACAGATCAGAAGTTCTTGCGTTTCCGCAAGACCTCACTGAACGGGATGTCCAGATCGAAGGAGGGCTCACGGGGAAGGCCCATGAGTCGTTCGGCGACGATGTTCCGCTGTATCTCGTTGGTCCCACCCGCAATGGAGAACCCCCGCGATCGGAGGAACATCTCTCCAGCCCTTCCGGTGGTCTTCTCGTCCCCGTCCCAAATGACGCCCTCGGCAGCCCATGTGGCCAGGGCGGCCTTCGCCGCCCGGTTGGAGTTGACGCCCAGGTGGAGTTTCAGCAGGGAGGCCCATTGTCCGGTGAGGGCTCCGGTGCGGAGGCCGGTCATCACCCGTTCCCCCGCGTGGTGGCTCACGGTCGCCTCGATGTACGCCTCGACCACCCGTTGACTGAGCGCAGGGTCAGCGGACAGCCCGCGCCGCCGGACGCCCTCGGCGATGTCGTCGACCGTGACACCGGGAGCCTCGCCCGTCACGCCGAAGAGCCCGATGCCATGTTCGAGCCCGTTGCCGGCGTTGCGCTCATGGAGCAGAAGCCTCTGGGCCACCGTCCACCCCTCGTTCTCTGCCCCGATCAGGTTCCCGGCTGGGAGCGTGACGTCGTCGAAGAACTCGACGCAGAAATCTCCCAGGACGCCCGTCACCGACCGGATGGCGTCGATCGTGACGCCGTGCGTCCCTCGCAATGGCACGGCGACCATCGAAAGGCCACGATGCTTGGGCACATCCCAGTTGGTACGAGCCAGGCACATGCCGAAGTCGGAGTAGAGCGCTCCGGTGCTCCACATTTTGGAGCCGTTGAGCACGTAGGTGTCTCCGTCGCGGGTCAAGCGGGTCAGTGCCCCCGCCATGTCGGAGCCACCGGTCGGCTCTGAGAGAAGTTGGATCCACAGTTCGTCACCCCGCAGGATGCGAGGGAGGTGGGAAGCCTTGAGTGCCTCGGAACCGAAGTCGAGGAGGGTGGGACCGAGCATGCCGATCGACACACCAAAGCCCATGGGCACGCGGCGACCCTTCGCTTCGTCAAAGAAGCCCCTCTGGTGCTCGAACGTCAGCCCCGCCCCGCCGTATTGGACCGGATAGGCGATCCCCGCGAAGCCGGCGTCGAAGATGACGTTCTGCAGCTCCGTATCGTCGACTTCGGCCGGGTCGTCCGCCGCGGGCAGGTTCTTCTCGATCCAGACCCGGGCCCGGGACCGAAAGTGTTCGACGTCCTCTCCACCGCCCGAATTCATGGTCGGCCGTTCGAATCCAGGAGCGCAGCGAGCCGCACCTTGTGCTGCTCCGGGGTGCCGAACATCGCACGATTGACCACGATGCGACGAGAGTACAGGTGGACGTGGTGTTCCCAGGTGACGCCGATGCCGCCGCTGATCTGCACACACTCGTCCACGATGTCGAGACAGTGGTCGGCCACATAGACCTTGGCCACGCTGGCCAGCCGGGCGGCCCCGTCGCCACCGGCATCGATCTCGGCCGCCAGGGCTTCGGATATGGCCTTGGAGAATTCGAGCCACTGGAACATGTCGGCGACGCGGTGTTTCAACGCCTGGAAGGAGATCACCGGTCGGCCAAAGGCAAACCGGTCCCGGGCGTACTCGATGGTGGTCTCGAAGGCCCGCTCGGCCGCCCCCACCGTTTCGGCGCACTGCAGGGCGATGGCTACCTGGAGTTGGTGCTCGAGTGATGCACCGGCATCCCCTGGAATCCCGAGCGCAGCAGTGGACGGGACCCGGGCGCCATCGAGATGCAGGCGACCGTAGCGCCGGCACATATCGATGCTGCGACCCGGGATCACCTCTAACCCAGATGTGTCCCGCGGCATCATCAATTGGGTGAGCCCGTTGGCGGAGCGTGCGGTGACAAGGAAGTGATCAGCCTGGGCTGCCGCCTCGACGTACGCCTTTGTTCCTGAGACCGTGAGGTCCGCGCCATGTGTCTCGACCCGGGCGTCGATGACCGGAGCGGTGCCGGACCACACTGCGCCCTCTTCGGCCACACCCCAGGCCGCCACGAGGTCTCCCGACAACAGCCCGGGAAGGAGGGTGGATCGTAGCTCCGTGCCCGCCTCCCGGGCTATGGCGGTCGCCACGACGTTGACGGGGAGAAAAGGCCCGGGGGCCACCATCCGTCCCATTTCTTCGGCCACGATGACGAGGTCCTGTACGGGGCGACCCGACACGCTGCCTCCCCCTTGAGCCTCGGGAACGAGGGCCGATGTCCACCCGAGACGGGCGGCCTGATTCCAGTAGTCGCGCTCGAACCCGTCAGAACCTTCCCATAGAGCGCGGACGGTCGACAGTGGGCTCTCCGCCTCCAGGAACCTCTTCGTCGACTCGCGAAAGAGCGTCTGTTCTTCCGTCAGCGCGAGGTTCATGGCCCGTCTCTCACGACCAGGGCGACCGCGTCGTGAACCCGAAGGGTCCTCCGCCGATCGCCCCCGGGTCGACGACCACCAGGTCCTCACTCTCCGACGTGGTGGAGAATCGATTGACATCGAGGTGCATCTTGACCTTCTCGAGATCGGCGACCCGGAAGGTCACTGCGTGCAGGACGTCGCCCCCGCAGCGGTCGAGGTCCGTCGCCACCGGTCCCGCGCCGACGGGTTCGGCAAACTCGAGCATGGTGCCT
Organism: Acidimicrobiaceae bacterium; assembly: GCA_003160635.1. Taxonomy (GTDB): domain Bacteria; phylum Actinomycetota; class Acidimicrobiia; order Acidimicrobiales; family RAAP-2; genus Bog-473. The sequence continues at coordinate 17,197 of PMLV01000206.1, forward strand.
TCTCCCTCCCCGATACGCACGTACGCAGACCGCGTGCCGACGTTGTCGTTGGCGCAGATCTTGATGAGCTCGCCGCCGAGCGTACCAACCCACAAGTCGACGGCCTGTTGGAGGCTTCGGACGGCCAGGGTCAGATGCGAGAGTCCGACAATCCCCAGAGGATCCGCCGATCGCCCGGTCGCCGGTCCGGGACGGGGTGGCAGAGGGTGATCGCTCATGGACTCGCAGAACTCGATCAACCCGTTCGTGTCCCTGGGGTGGGTGAACAGGACGGCTGACCACCAGCCCGGTGGATAGCCGAGCTCGTAGCCGTCGGGGAGAGGGATCGGGCCATGGAGCGGGATCGTGTCCAAGGTGTTCCCTTCTGCGTCGAAATACCGGACCCCTTGTTCCCGCAGCGTTGCGGCCAGCCCGTCGATATCGCTCACGTACCAGGCCACCGAGTGGAAATGGCTCCCCACGCGGTCAGAGAACTTGCGGATCCCCGAGCGTTGCGTCTCCGGCGTGACCGCCTCGAGCCACAGGTCGCCGGCCAGAGTGAACATGGTCCGCCGGTCGGCGACCGGGAACCCGCCATCGAGGATGGGTTGTCCGAACAGCCTGCGGTACCCGTCTTCCACCAAGGCCCGGTCCGGAGCCACCTGCGTCACGTGGAAGGCCGGGGTCTTCATCCTCGCCGAGACGGAGTGGGAATGGGAGTCGGAGACGGTCACACGCTCTCCGCGGTCATCCGCGCCGCGCGCATCTCGAACTTGCGCACCTTGCCGCTCGGCTCTCTCGGGAGCTCATGCACGAACTCGAACGAACGGGGCCACTTGTACTTCGCCAGCTTGCCCTCCACGGCGTGCAGGATCTGCGCAGGATCCGGTTGCTCGCCCTCTCGCACCTCGACGACCGCGTGGACGATCTGTCCCATGCCTTCGTCGGGGATCCCGAAGACCGCGGCGTCCACCACCGCAGGAATCTCGATAAGGGCCGCTTCGATCTCGGCGGCGTAGATGTTCACACCACCACTGATGATCAGGTCCGTCCGGCGATCGACGATGTAGAGGTACCCGTCTTCATCCATCCTTCCCAGGTCGCCGGCCGTGAAGAAACCGTCGTGCCATGACCCGGCAGTCTTTTCGGGATCCTTGAAATAGTCGAACGTCCATCCCGGCAGGCCGGTCGAGTAGATCGTCCCGACTTCGCCGGGCGCAACGGGGCTCCCCTGTTCGTCCAGGATCATCGTGCGTACGCCGGGGAGGGGCCGCCCGACGCTGCCCGGTCGGACCTGCCATTCGCCCGGCGAGATTATGGAGAACGAACCTTCAACGGCCCCGTAGTACTCCCACAGCACTCCGGGACCGAACACGTCGAACATCTTCCACTTCACCGCCTCGGGGCATGACGCCGCGGCATGCACGATGAGGCGCACGGACGAGAGATCGTGGTCCTGCCATCTCTCCTCCAGTATCCGGATGAAGTGTGCGGGCACCATGAACCCGGTGGTGACGCGTTCCTCCTCGATGAGCTGCAAGCAGGACAGGGCCTCGAACCGGGGCATGATGACGAGACGAGCGCCCACCATGAGGTGCAGCTGGGCGTAGGAACCGGGCCCACCGTGATATGCCGGACCGGTCAACAGGTGCACATCGCTCGGGCGAAAATCCCAGTACTTGAGAAAGAACTCACTCACCAGCAATTTGCTCGCCACCTCCGTCGCCCGCTTCACCACTCCCTTCGGGCGTCCCGTCGTACCCGAGGTGTACGCCATGGTGGCCACGGTTGACTCGACGAACGGGGTCACCAGCCACGGCTCGCCCGGGCGGCTCCACAGATCATCGTCGGAGACGTGCCAGGCGGCACGGAGGTGGGAAAGGGAGGGGAGGGCCGACTCGATCGCGTCACGGTCGTCATAGACGAGTGCACGGGCTTCGCAGTCGGTGATGATGTACGCCGCCTCGGGGGCGGTCAGCCGGTAGCTGATCGGTACCACGAGCCCCCCGATCCGGGCCACCGCGTTCCAGACGGCGAACATCTCCACGCTGTTGTGCATGAGGACCGCAACCGGATCGCCTTCGCCGAGTCCGGCATCGCGAAGACGCCGAGCCACCTGGCTGATGCGTGTCTCGAGCTCCCCGAAGGAAACCCTTTCTCCTCCACAGACGATGGCTATGCGAGAAGGAGCATTCTTGGCCGCGATGTGTATGCCCGGTGCGCGTTCGCTCATCGCTCTCGGACGTTCGCCGATGGGCCCAGTCCGAAGAACTCGACCGCGTTGTCCCGGACAATCCGGTCACGGATCACCGGGTCGACGCCCTCGAAGGTCTGATCCACGAACGCTCGTGAGTTCGGCCACGATCCGACGCTGTGCGGGAAGTCCGAACCCCAGATCAAGCGACTGGGATCGAGAAGGTCGAGCATCGGCACAACCAGGGGGTCCCGGACGATCCCGAAGTGGAAATGGGACCAGACGTACTCGCTGGGGAGCATCTTGAGGCTCTGACCGAAATAGTCCTGGAACAGCCGGTACGAATCGTCCATCATGTAGAGCGCATACGGCAGCCAACTGGCATTGGTCTCCGCGATGTAGATCTGCAGTTCGGGCAGCCGCTCGAAGACCCCCGAGTTGATGACGTGCGCCAGCGTGGTGGCGAGACCTTTCGATGCCCTCTGCGAGAGCGCCTCGTTGAAGTCGAACGAGGCGGTAGCCGACCGCATCAGGTTGAGGGCGCCGACCGAACCCAGACTGCCGTGCGGGGACACCCTCATCCCCAGCTCGAGCGCGGTCTCCCAGAAGACGTCGTCCCCTCGGACCGGCCCGTTCTCGCCGCTGGGGAACATGGCGGGAGAGACGCTGGGGAGCCCGAGGCCACTCGCATGCCGCAGTTCTGCGACGGCATCGTCGATCCCGGTTATCGGAATCGTCGCGTTCCCGATAAGGCGCCGGGGGGAGACGGCACAGAATTCGGCCAGGAATTCGTTGTAGGCCCGCACCAACGAGAGGTAGACCTGGCGATCCGAGATTCCTTCAATGCACCGGCGAATGAAGACGGGCGGGTACAGCACTTCCGCATCGACGCCGTCGATGTCCTGCTCGCTGATCCGCTGCTGCGGTGAGCCCGAACCCGGCGCCGGACTTCCATCGGGCTCCCAGTAGGACTCGCCCTTCAGTTTGACCGCCGTACGCCCGGCAGAAAGATTCATCCCGTTGTGGAACATGGGCATACCCTCGACGACCCAACCTTCCCCCCCGTCCGGGAGATGTACGAGTCGGGGCGCCTGATCCCGGTACTTCTGCGGGACGAATTTCATCCATGGTTCGACCGTCACTTCGAGATGCCCGTCCCCCGAGATCAGAGTCGGGGCTACCGAAGCGTCACGCACTCCGCCATCGATCACCAATTCACTCATCTCCCGTCATTTCTCTTTGCCCATTCGTCGAACGTGGTACGGCGGCCCTCGACCCCAGGTGTCGGTCTGCGGACTTCAGCGAGCGGGCTGTAGGGATCGGATCCACTCTCGGGGCGTGACAGTGCGGGAGTCCCGCCCGGAGCGGAGCAGCTTCCCCGGCATCTCGCCGGTGGCCACGTCGTTCACGTACACCTCCGTCCCCCCGACAACGACCCTTTCGACGCCGGTGGCACTCGAGAGCAGACGGGGGGAATCTGCGGGCAGGTCCCGCGCCACCCGCATCGGGCTCACGCCGAGGTGTTCGGGATTCAAGACGACGAGGTCGGCCGCACATCCGGCCTGGATCCGCCCTTTTCCCTCAAGGCCGTAGAGACGGGCCGGCACGTCCGTGAGGAGATGCACCATGGCCTCGAGCGAGAACTCCTGGCGTTGGTACACCCACTCGATCAGCGTCCGCAGCGCGGAACTACCCCCGACCAGCATGTCCATGTGGGCGCCACTGTCGGAGGCGCCCACGAGAACGCGCGGGTCCGACAGGAATTCCTTGCGGGTCTCGGTGACCCACCGGTCTTCTCCCGGATAGAACGCGATGGCGTACCCGATGTCGAACTGGCTCTCCACCAGGAGATCCATCCACGTCGTGTAGGCATCTGTTCCCCGGGCCCGGGCGATGTCGCCGATCGTCTTGCCCTTCAGGTCCTGCATGGCTGGCGGGTCGACCGCGACCACCTCGTAGGACTCCCACCTCCTCAATCTGATGCAGGTGGAGCTGACGGACGGGCCCTCCAGGCCCTCGCGCAGCTTCTGTCGGACTCCCGGATCGCGCAACGCCTCGACCCGCGCCGCCAGATCCAACTCGAACAGCCAGCCCCAGCCCGGAAGAGTCCGGTGGACGTAGCCTCGGTGCAGGTCGTAGTAGAGCGGATTGTTCTGCGACATCATCATCGGGACGATGCAGACATTCGACGCCTCGTCCATGCGGCCTGCGGCCAGCTGACGCAGGTGGAGCGTCGGGTCCTCCTTGTTGATGACCGGCGTATTCCAGTTGAGGATGCGGTTGGCGGCCGACGACATGTTCGCCATGAGTTCTGTGTCGGCCTCGTCAAAGCCTTGCTGGCTGGTCCGGGCGATGAACTCCAAGGCCGTGCCCGGATACTTCCCGCAGACCTGTGACAGTGCGATGAACTCCTGCGCTGTGGCGAAGTTCGGAGGAGTCAGACATCCGTCGCCATCCCGGTGGGTCGGCGCTGTTGCTGTCGAGAACCCGAAGCCACCCACGGAGAGGGCCTCATCGAGAATCCGGCACATGTCTTCGAGTTGCTCTCCGGTGGCATGGTCCGCGGACGCCGCCGGACCCATCACGTGGCGCCGGATGGCCGAATGGCCCACCATCAAGCCGAGGTTGATCCCCAACGGAATGGCGTCGAGGCGTGACATCAATTCGGGAAAGGTCTCCCACCCGAAGTCGACACCCGACGTGATCGCATCCACGGGAATGCCTTCGACGTTGGCCAGGAGCCGCACCGCGAAGTCCTGGTTCTCCGGCTTCATCGGGGCCAGGGTCAGCCCGCAATTGCCACTGATGACGGTGGTCACCCCATGGGAGGGGGAGGGCGACAGCAAAGGGTCCCAGAACACCTGTGCGTCATAGTGCGTGTGAAGGTCCACGAAGCCCGGGATGACGACCAGCCCGTCCAGGTCGATTTCACGCCGGGCCCCCCCGTGAACCGCCCCGATTTCGACGACCTGACCGTCGGCCACACCGATGTCGGCGTGTCGGGCGGGAGCTCCGGTCCCGTCGACGAGGGAACCGTTACGGAGGATCAGATCAAGCATTGAGGCGTTCCGTCTCGTGCGGGTGACTCAGGGACACGCGTTCACTCTCTCGGTAGCAGTCGACTCGCCCATCGGGATGGGCTCGGAAGCTCGGGAACAACGCGCTTAGTCCAGCGCCCAAATCTTTGTCTGTCAAGTGTGTCGGTGCGCGTTTGCGGAGCACGCAACGGGGTGGCGGGGCCGGCCACCAGCGACGACACCCCCGATGGCCGGCATTTGGGCGTATGCTTAGATTGTCGGGGCGGATGCTCCGCCTGCAGAGGCGTCAGAGAATGTGACACCCTGACAACGAGAACGACACACAGGGGGCAGCCTTGGCCAAGAGCTGGAATTTCGAACTGTACATCGACGGAAAATGGACGTCCGGCGAGGCGGGCGGCTCCATCGAGGTCATTGACCCGGCAACGGAAGAGGTCATCGGAAGCGTTCCCGAGGCCACCACCAAGGACGCGGTGCATGCCATCGAAGCCGCCCGTAGGGCCTTCGACGACGGACCGTGGCCCTTCACCAAGCCCGCCGAGCGGGCCGCGGCCCTGATCCGCCTGGCCGAAGTCCTCGAGTCACGCTCGGCGGAGCTCCGTGAGCTCATCGTCGCCGAGACCGGTACGACAGGTTTCCTGACGGATTACGTCCAGGCCGGTGGGTCGATCGGGATGTTCCGCTCCAATGCCGCGCAGATAGAACATGTGGTCCAGTGGGTGGAGGCGGGGGCCCCCAGCGCCGGGCCGGGCGGCATGTCGGGAACCGCTCTGTTCCGGGAGCCCGTCGGGGTGGTCGGCGCCATCACGCCGTTCAACTTCCCGTTCATGCTCAACGTGGTGAAGGTGGCCCCGGCACTGGCCGCCGGCTGCACCGTAGTGCTCAAGCCCCACCCGTGGACACCTCTCGACGCCTTCATGATCGCGCAGGCGGCCGAGGAAGCCGGCATCCCACCGGGGGTTCTCAACGTGATCACCGGTGGAGGTGACGTGGGGGAGGAGATGACCACGAACCCCATGGTGGACATGATCGCGTTCACCGGCTCGACCGCCACCGGGCGGCGCATCATGGCCAACGGGTCAGCCACCATGAAGCGCATGCAGCTCGAGCTCGGCGGGAAGAGCGCGCAGGTGATCCTCGACGACGTGTCGGAGGACCACGTCCGGACCATCGGGTTCGGTGGGGTGCTGACCCACTGTGGCCAGGGCTGCATTCTGGGGACCCGGCTCCTGTTGCCCGAGCACCTCCTCGACGCCTACAAGGAAGGCGTGGCCGCGGCTGCACCCGCCGTCAAGATCGGCGACCCCCGCGATCCCAGCACCGTGCTCGGACCCTTGATCAGAGAGCAGCAACGCCAACGGGTCGAGGGCTACGTGGCCTCGGCCCACGAGCAGGGGGGCGAGCTCCTTACGGGGGGCAAGAGGCCCGACGGCATCGACAAGGGCTTCTTCTACGAGCCCACCGTCTTCATCGGGAACAATGGAATGCGGATCGCCCAAGAGGAGATTTTCGGCCCGGTGTTCACCGTCGTGCCCTATTCGGGCAAGGACGATGACGCCGTGCGCCTGGCCAACGACTCGATCTACGGGCTCGGCGGTGGCGTCGAATCTGCGTCGACGGCACGGGCCTTCAATGTCGCCCGACGGATCCGGGCCGGCACCGTCATCGCCCAGGGGGTGGACCGGACGGAGATGACTGCACCGAGCCCCGGCGACGGCCAGGGACCCGGGTGGGGGTACACCATGGCCGGCATCGGCCAGAACGGAGCCTTCGGCGGATTCAAGCAGAGCGGGATCGGACGCGAATGGGGTCACCACGGCCTGGAGGAGTTCACGGAGATCAAGTCGATCACCTGGATGTAAGGCGCACCTGGATGTAAGGCGTTCCCTCGAATCCCTCACAACTCCGTGCGGGGGGCAGCGAAGGAACGGGCTGGCGCCCCCGGCCGGGCCAACGCACGCGCGCCGGTCGCCGGAAAAGTTGACCGACTGCCCAATAGGTGGGTAGTTTCGGGCGGATTGGTATTGTGACCCAAGGGGGAACGTGACCGACGACAGCGCTTTTTTCTACGTTCGGGACCGGCAGCTACCGTACGAGACGTTCGATGCCGACAACCACATGTACGAGAACCGGGACGCTCTCACGAAGTTCCTCCCGCGTGCGTACGAAGGCATCATCAAGTACGTAGATGTCGCCGGCCGGACCAAGTTGGCCATCGGGGACATGATCAGCGACTTCATCCCGAATCCGACCTTCAACCGGGTGTTCGTGCCGGGTGGCTACGGTGAGGACATCACCAAGGGCGGCGACGGGAAGCACCGTCCGGGGGACGAGGCCAAGCGAGTGCCGCTCATGCCGAGTCTCGATGCCTTCTTCGACCCCGAGCCCCGGCTCCAACTGATGAAGGGCATGGGGATCGACCGGACCCTCCTGTGGCCCACACTCGCACATGGCATCGAGGACCGGCTGGCCGACAACCCTGACGCGGCGTGCGTGGTGATCCACGCTCTCAATGAATGGATGCACGAGCACTGGTCGTTCGTGTACGAGGATTCCATCTATGCCACCCCGATGATCAGCCTGGCTGTGCTCGACCGTGCCCTCGAGGAGCTCGAGTTCGTCCATGAGCGCGGCGCCCGGATCTTCCTGCTCCGGGTGGCCCCGGTCCCGACGTGGAAGGGCCTGCGCTCCTTTGCCCTGCCCGAGTTCGATCCGTTCTGGGAGCGGGTCCAGGAACTGGACATCGTCGTCGGCATGCACGTCGGGGACTCCGGGTACAGCCGCTACACCAATGAATGGGAGGGCGTGGGCAGCCGCGAGTTCCGTCCTTTCGGCGGCAACGGCACGCCGGCCTTCCTGTCCCTGGCCTCCGAGAAAGCCGTCGTGGTCGATGCGATGGCCTCCATCATCGGCCATGGCCTGGCCGCCCGGTTCCCGAGACTGAAATTCATGCCGATCGAGATCCAGAGCGGTTGGATCCGGCCGTTCGTGACCAAGCTCAAGCGGGCATACGCCGACTCACCCGGCCTGTTCGACGAGGATCCGTTCGAGGCCTTCACGCGCAATGTATGGGTGCACGCGTTCCACGAGCCGGATCCCAAGGGGCTGATCGAGGCTGGAATCCCGTCCGACCACATCATGTTCGGTTCCGACTTTCCCCACGCGGAGGGGATGGAGGACCCGGTGGCGTACTCGGAGGTCGTGGCGGACCTCCCGATCGAAGACCAGGAGTTGATCATGGGAGGATCGATCGCCAAGGCGATGAAGGTCGGGAAGTACGCGGCGTGACGGGCGTGATGGGTCTCGACGCACCAGACCGGGCAGGTTGACCGCAACGGGGTCCGGGCGCGGAAGCGGATGCGCATGTGCACCCGCTTCCCCCGGTGCGCAGGGTGCGTTTGGCGACTGCCTGAGTAGTGAGGCACCGGACTATGGACATCGCCGACATCGCGCGTGACGCGCCTGACAAGGTAGCCGTCACCGTCACCTCGGGTCGCAGCATCTCCTACGGCGAGCTGTTGCGGCGCTCGAACCAGGTTGCCCACCTGCTGTACGACGCCGGACTGCGGCGGGGCGACGGAATCGTGCTCATGCTGCCCAATTGCATCGAGTTCTACGAGTTGGCCTGGGGTGCCCAGCGTTCCGGCCTGTACTACACACCGGTGAACACGCATCTGACCGCCGACGAGATCGCCTACATCATCGATGATTCCGGGGCGAAGGCCGTTTTCATCCATGCCTCGGCGAGCGCACTCGCCTCGGAACTCGCAGCGTCCACACGAGGCGCCGGGACGGGGGCGGTGACGGGTGTGCGCTTCGTCGTCGGTGGCGACCTGGCGGGTTACGACAACTTCGACGAGGCGATGCGCGTGGCCCCCCACAGCGAACCCCCCGAGCCCTCACAGGGCACCGAGATGCTCTATTCCTCGGGGACGACAGGACGCCCCAAGGGGGTACGCCGGCCATTGCCGGGCCAGGAGGGATCGTTCGCGCAATCTGCCACGGAAGCGGGGCTCCGCGCCCTCTACCAGATGGACAGCAACAGCGTGTACCTGTCGCCCGCGCCGCTCTATCACAGCGCGCCGCTCGCCTACACGATGGCCGTCCTCCGCATGGGAGCGACGGCGGTGGTCATGGAGCGCTTCGACCCGGAGGCAACGCTGCGCCTGATTGAGGAGTACCGCGTCACCCACGCCCAGTTCGTGCCGACCATGTTCGTGCGTCTGCTCAAGTTGGCCCCGACACTTCGTTCTCGCTACGACATCTCCAGCCTGCAATGTGCGATCCACGCCGCCGCGCCGTGTCCGGTCGAGGTGAAGGCTCAGATGCTCGAGTGGTGGGGACCCATCATCTACGAGTACTACACGGGCACCGAAGCCATCGGCGGAACCATCATCGGACCCGAGGAGTGGATGGCGCACCCGGGCTCGGTCGGCAAACCCTTGTCTCCCGTCCACATCCTCGATGAGGACGGCGCGGAGCTGCCCACCGGCCAACCGGGGAGGATCTTCTTCGACGGGGGAGCGCCCTTCGAATATCACAATGACCCGGCCAAGACGGCCTCGATCCAAAACGATCAGGGCTGGCGCACCCTCGGCGACGTGGGATACGTCGACACTGAGGGCTACCTCTACCTCACCGATCGGGCGACCTTCATGATCGTCTCCGGCGGTGTGAACATCTACCCCCAGGAGGCCGAGAACATCCTCGTCATGCATCCCAAGGTCGCCGATGTGGCGGTCTTCGGCGTGCCGAACGAGGAGTTCGGAGAGGAGGTCAAAGCCGTCGTCCAGCCCCTCGCCTGGGCCGATGCCGGTGACCACCTGGCCGATGAACTGATAGGCCTTTGCCGCTCACGCCTGGCCGGCTACAAGTGCCCGAGGACGATTGACTTCATCCGCGAGCTTCCCCGCGACCCGAACGGCAAGCTCTACAAGCGCCGCCTGCGCGACGACTACTGGGCCGGTCACAGCACGCGGCTGCTCTGAACGGTCGCAACCCGGACCGCCTTCACGGTCAGGCCAGGCCGAGCACGCGGCGGGCCGACACGAGCAGCGGGTTGCGCGCGTTGTCCACCGGCGCGACCTCGCGGCCGCGTCGACGGGAGTTGCGGATGATCAACGCGCTCGCGGCGGCCTGCTTGTACCGCACGAGGGCGGCGAACCACTCGAGGTCGGAAACCTTTCCCCCGCTGGTTTCCTCGTAGGCGCCGAGCAACGCAGCGTCGCTGGGCATCCCGTCAGCCGTCGGCCTGCCGAGCGCGGGATCGGGGTTGGCCATCATCAAGAACCACGCCAGGTCCACCCGCGGGTCACCGCGCGACCAGATCTCCCAGTCGATCACCGAGACGACCCGGTGTCCCAGGGACAACGTGTTCCCCAGTCGGTAATCACCGTGCAGGAGTACCGGGGACCCGCTGGGCGGGGTCGTGGTCCGCAGCCTCTCACCGACGTCCTCAGATCCAAGTCGCAGATCGTCCTCGCACGCGGCGAATGAATTCGTCCACCGCTCGACTTCGGCGTCGAGCGTCGTCGGCGGCTCCGCGCCGAACCCGACCGCCTCCGGGTCGACCGCGTGAAGATGGCCGAGCACGCGGGCGGCGTGCAACTCGCGATCGTGCACTTCTTCGGGAGGCGGCCGGTTCTCGGGCGGGAGAAAACTCGGTTCGATGCATTCCCCCGCTTCGAACGACATGACGAAGAACGGCGGCGCTTCGGGCGGAGCCCCCGGATCCTCGGCGAGCACACGCGGCACCGGCACGGGCGTCACACCCAAGGCCGCCAGGAGGCGCGCTTGGCGCAGGACGTCGCGGTTCTTCGTAGGCTCCAGACCGGGCGGCGCCACCTTGACCACGACCTGCTCGGGCCGGCCCTCGACCGTGACGGTGGCCGAATACGTGAGGCTCGAGACGCCGCCCTGGAGCGCCATCAGCTCACCGACGGCGTGCCCGGGCATGACCCGGCCCACGCGGGCGCAGAGCTCGTTCTCGTCCAAGGTGGTGACAGGCACGGATCTCTATGCCCGCCTGGCCGCATGGCGGTCCACCCGCTCGGTGTACTCCCTCAGTTCTTCGTCGGAGTCGATGAGGGCTTGGAACTTCTGGCGGGCCAGGGCCCGCTTGGCCGGCAGGTACTCGCGCGGGAACAGGCCTTCGTGGGGCTGGTAATTCTTCACCAGGTTCCGGGCGATCGTCACCTTGTGGACCTCGTCCGGGCCGTCCACCATCGACATGGACGGCGAACTGGACCATATGTCCTTCAGCGGCAACAGGTCCGTCGTACCGAGCGCCCCGTGCATATGGTGGGCCCGGTAGATGACATCCCTGAGGACCCTGGCCGCTGTGACCTTGCATGCGGCGATGTCGGTACGGACCTCCCGGCCGCTGCTGTTGTCGATCTTCCAGGCCGTCTGGAGCACCAGGAGCCTGAGCATCTCGACCTGCATGTAGGAGTCGGCGATGTCGTTCTGGACACTCTGGTAGTCGAAGATCAGGTGGCCTCTCGATTCTCGGGAGATCGCCCGCTCGCACATCATGTCGAGCGCCATCTTCACTTGGGCGACGGTGCGCATGGCATGGTGGATGCGGCCACCACCCAGCCGAAACTGGGCCACCTGCTGGGCGCCACCCTCGGGGCCGAGGAGATTGCCCGCCGGGACCCGCACGTCGTTGTAGCGGATGTGGGCGTGGATACCGGATCCGAGCAGGAACTCGAGGCCTGGTGTGCCCTGCTCGACGATGAACATCCCGTTGTTGCACATGACGATGATGATGTCGGCGGTCTTGCCGAAGCTCGAGAACCATTTCTCGCCGTTGATGACCCACTCGTCACCGTCTCTGACGGCGTGGGTCCTGAAGCCGTGGGTGTCGGCACCCCCCTGGGGCTCCGTCATGGAAAAGCAGGAGTGGATCTCCTGGTTGAAGAGCGGCTCCAGGTACTTCGCTTTTTGTTCGGGTGTCCCGTAACGCGCCAGGATGTCCATGTTGCCCGTGTCGGGCGCCTGACAGCCGAAAATAGACGGCGCGGCCATATTTCGTCCGAGGATTTCGTTCACCAGGGCCAATTTCAATTGGCCGAAACCGGGACCGCCGATCTCTTTGTCCAAGAAAATCCCCCAGAGCCCGCGCTCCTTCACCTGCTGCTTGAGGCCGTCGACGATCTCCTCGAGCTTTTTCGGCAAGCGAGCACCGCTCCAGAAGTCAACGGGGAAGGCGAGGGTCAGTGGCTCAATCTGCTCCCGGCAGAAGTGCTCGATCCAGTCGAGTCGCTCCTGCCATTGCGGATCAGTTGAAAAATCCCAGGCCATCAAGGAACCCGAATCTTCCCGGACCCGGTCCGGATGATGTCATGCCTGGAGGGTAACTCCTTGGAGCAACTCTGGCGAGCCCAATGGTGGCCCGGCGCGTGCTCACCGGTGCCGCTCACGGCGTCCAGACGAGCGGAACGCTCTCCACGTGCCGGAGTCCGGGCAGGTAGTTGAGCTCGGTCCCGGGTGCCAGTTCGTAGTCCGGGATACGGCGGTGCCATTCACGCAGCGTGACCCGCAGCTCACGCCGGGCCAGGTGCGACCCGGTCGAAATACTCGTAGAATCTCCTGGCCGGTTTGCTCTTGAAGGCGTCGTCGTTCATCGCCCGATGGCCCGGCGACATCTCTCATGTCGAGCATGGACGCGCCACCCGGCCGGAGGATGCCGTCTTTTGAGGCGGAGGAACGGGTGGAGTTCCTCCAGCGGCAGGCCCATCAGTCCCAGGAACACCGAAGAGGGGAACGGTACGGCGAATTCCTCTGTGAAGTCGCAGTCTCCCCGCTCCACGAATGCGTCCATGAAGTGGTCGACGCGCTCGGCGATGTCCGCCTCGGCGGCGTCCATCTTCTTCGGGGCAAAGAGCGGGTCGAGGATCTTGCGGTACTTGAGGTGCGCAGGGGGATCGACACTCAACGGCAGGAGTGGGCGTACATCGCCCAGCTGCACCAGGCCTTCGGAGGTGAAACGACCGGGGTCGCGCAGCACCTCGTTGACCGCGGAGCGGCTGGAGGCGATGACGAACCCGTCGACGGGTTTGCAGGCGCCTCCCTCCTCGAGCATCCGCGCGTAACGGGGTCGGGGGTCGGAAAGGTCGAACATTTCCTCGAGGGGTTCCATCCCCTGAGTCATGTCGAGGCCGGTCGCCGCCTTTCCCGCGCCTGCCTCGGCCTCGGTCATGTCGTGCCCCCTCCATCACATCCTCCGGCGCCCCCCGGCCTCCCCGGGAGATCGAAGCTGGTGGCCGAGAAGTTCGACGTGCTGCGAGCCCTCAGGCCTCAGCTCGGTAAGGCGGCCACCTGTGGTCCGTGGTTCTTCATGCCATAGCTCTTGAGCGTGATGTCGACGTCCGTCGCTTCGGCGCGTAGTGCACCCACCGTGCACTGTGCACGGTCCCGGTGGGCGAACGGCTCGAAGTTGTAGAACCGGCAGGCGTTCTCCCACGTGATCTTGTGGATCTCGTCGTCGGGCACCCCGGCCGCCTGGAACGACTTCCAGGCTGACTCGGGTGCGGTCGGCCAGGTGCAGTCGGAGTGCGGGTAGTCGCACTCCCAGGCGATGTTCTCGATCCCGATGTCGTAACGCAGGCGCAAGCCGGTGTAGTCGTCGATGAAGCAGGTCAGCACCCGATCCTTGAACACCTGGCTGGGCAGCTGGTCGCCGAAGTCCTGACCCGTCCAGCGATGGTGCCGCTCATAGGTGTAGTCGGCCCGCTCGAGCCAGTACGGGACCCAGCCGATGCCCCCCTCGGCCAGTGCGAACTTGGCCCGGGGAAACTTGCGCAGCACGGGCGACCAGAGCAGTTCTGCCGCGAACACGCCAGTGTTGAACGGCATCGTGTGGATCATGGTGTCGAACGGCGAGCGGGGCATGTACTCAGGCGAACTGCCGAAATGGAAGACCATGACGGTGTCGGTGTCCTCGCAGGCCTGCCAGGCCGGGTCCCACTCGTCCCCGTGGTGGTCCGGCAACCCGAACCGGTGTGTGTCGGAGTGGAAGGAGACAGCGTGGCACCCCTTGGCCGCCATCCGGTAGATCTCTTCGGCCATCCATTCCGGTCCGAGACTGAAACCGGAGAGGGCGAGCGGTATGAAGCGCCCCGGGTAGATCCCGCACCACTCGTCCATGTGCCAATCGTTGTAGGCCCGGATCATGCAGCCCGCCAACTCCCGGTCCCCGCTCTGGAGGAAGTACTGACCTCCGAGACCTGGCCACGAGGAGAAGCACATGGAACCCAGAACGCCGTTCACGTTCATGTCGCGGATTCGCTCGTGGACGTCCCAGGTTCCCTTCCTGACTTCGTCGAACGAGCCCGGATCGTTCCCCCACTCCTCGGGGATGCGCCCCGCCACCGCATTGAGACCGAAGCTCGAAACCTCGTTGCCTTCTATCGACCAGGCGTCGGTCCCGTTCTCCCGGTGGATGACCCGGGGCACGCGATCGCGGTACTTGGCCGGGAAGTGGTCCACGAAGTAGTCGCTCATCGAAGGCGGCTCGACCAGATGATCATCGACGCTGACCAGGATCATGTCCTCAAGCTGCATCCCCATCCTCCTCATCCGCGGTTCCGCTTCGACCAATTGTTTAGCACTCGCCCAACTCTTGCGACAAGTGGATCAGGTGCGTTCGAACGGGAGCGGGTGGCCGGGACCGGCCTGCAAAGAGGCCCGTAACACGTGTTTTTGAATCTTCCCGGATGCGGTGCGGGGGAATTCGTCAACGAAGTGCAACTCTTCGGGCCACTTCTGACGAGCCAACCCACCCGTTTCCAAGTGCGATCGGACCGACTCGAGAACGAAGGTCGGGGCATCAGGCAGCAGCCGGATGACGGCAGCTCCATGTTCGCCGTAGCGGGCGTCGGGAGCGGCCACCACGGCGACCTCGGCCACCCCGGTGATGGTGGCCATCAGTTCCTCGACCTCGGCGGCGGAGATGTTCTCGCCCCCGCGGATGATGATGTCCTTCTTGCGGTCGGTGATGGTCAGGTAGCCCTCCGGGTCGAGATATCCCGTGTCCCCCGTGTCGTACCAGCCGTCGGCGTCTATTGCCTCGGCCGTGAGGGCCGGGTCGACATAGCCCACGAAGAGTTCGGGTCCCCGGGAGTGGATCTCACCCGGTTGACCGACCGGAACCGGGTGGCCATCAGGGTCGAGTAATCGGATCTCTGATCCGGGCATGATCCGCCCGTCGGTGAAGTTCTTCTTCTCCATTGGGTCCGTGTGCACCGACCCGGTGGTGGACGGGTGCTCGGTGGACCCGTAGGCCCGAACGATGGAGATGCCGAGTTCCGTGGCCCGCCGGGCCACCTCCGCCGGGACGGGCGCGCCGCCCATGGTCAGACGGGCGACGTAGGGAAGATGCACCTGTGGGTCAAAATCCGGGTGATCGAGCAGGCTGAGGAGGAAGAAAGGTGGCCCCCCCTGTAGTGCGACAGCGTCTTGCGCCATGGCGGCGAGCACGGTGGCCGGGTCCCACGCGTCGATGAGGTCAAGGGGGGTCTTTCCGAAGAGCGGGCTCATCACCGACGAGAGCCCGGTGATGTGCCCGACCGGTGACCGCGTGATGTTGGCCGTTGGCCGCACGGGTGCCGCCGAGGTGTCCTGAGCCAGGAACGACGCCCAGGTGCGCCGGTCTGCGAGGAACGAACGGTGCGTGTGAATGACCCCCTTGGGGTCCGCGGTCGTGCCCGAGGTGTACCCGACGATCGCCGGAGTGTCGGGATCCACCCGGATGGGTCGATCCGGTGGATCACCCAGTTCGAGCGCCTGCGACCATGAAAGGACAGTCGTGGCCAATTGTGGAATCGGTCCGGCTTCAGCCGGGACCACCACCACCAACTCGAGATCGGGCAGATCGGGGAGGCCGGCCTCGAGGTTCGCCACGTAGTCCTGACGGGCAAAGTGATCAGCCGTGATGAGTACCCGGGCCCCGCTCTGTCGAAGGATGTGTCCCACCTCCTTCGACCCGTAGATATGGACGATAGGAATCAGCACCACGCCCAGCGGAAGCAATCCGTAGAAGCAAGCAACTGCCTCAGCCCAATTCGGAAGTTGGAAGGCAACCACGTCCCCGGGAACGATCCCGTGACGAACGAGGGCACCGGCGAGGCGGCGACCCATGTCGCCCACGTCCCCGATGGTGCCGACGAAGGGATGGACCCGGGAGCGGACACGGCACCGGACCGCCGAGGCATCCTTGACACCCCTATAGGCAATCTCGGTCAACGTATCGTCGTTCCACCAATCGGAGTTCTTATAGTGACGAGCCAGATCAAGCGACGGATACCGCAGCTGCCAGCGCGAGCGCGAGTCCATGCTCATACCCTGGCAGGGCCTTGTCGGTTCATCGAGCCTCGAACCGTGGCGGCCGACCCTCCCCGGCGGCGCGGACGCCTTCTGTCCAGTCCGACGTCGATTGCAGCCATTCCTGCTCTATCGCCTCGTGCTCCGAGGCCACCCGGAACCGCTCGACCATGTCGGCTCGCATGGTCTGGCGGATCGACCGTATGGCGAGTGGTGCGGACGAGGCGATCTCCGCTGCGAGCGCGTGGGCCCCGGCGCGTACCTCGTCGCGGGAGACCAACCCATCGCACAGCCCGATCGCCAGCGCCTCTTCTCCCTTGACCCTTCGCCCGGTGAAGAGCAGATTGAGGGCATGTTGCTGGCCGATGATGGCGGGGAGGGTGACGGTAAGCCCGAGGATGTGGTGGAATCCGAACCGGGCGAAGTTGGCTGAGAACCTCGCCTCCGGACAAGCAATGCGAAAGTCCGCCAGACACGCCAGACCGAAGCCGGCACCGATCGCGGCACCTTGTACGGCAGCCACGACGGGCGTCTTGACGGAGAAGAGCCGGGCCGCCTCCCGGTACAGCAGATCCGGACCGACGGATCGTCCATCGGTCGCACTTCCCGAAAGATTGGCCCCGGCACAGAAATGCTTGCCTTCTGAGCAGAGCAGGATCGCTCGGCAATCGACCAATGCATCGAGTGCGGCATAGGCGTCGCCCAGCGCTTCGATCACGTCGGTCTCGAAGAAATTCTCGGGTGGTCGGTGGATCTCGACGGTGGCGACGAAGGAATCGTCGACGGTCGCCGTCACATCTCCAAAACGCTCGTCGAACATGTTCGCCCCCTGGACAGCCCAACCAGTATGGTTTTGGGCGAGTGCCCATGTACGCTAATTCGCTATCGGCACCCAATTCAAATGGGCCGGATCACCTAACATCGCCACATGTTCCAGCGTAATTCCGACCAGCAGCTCTTCGAGGAGACGACAAAGAAATTCCTCGACGCTGCATGTCCCACGGCCAAGCTGAGGGAACTGGCCGCTGACACGTCAGGTTACGAGCCGGCTTTCTGGCAACAGGGGGCCGAATTGGGATGGACTTCGTTGGTCGTGCCCGAGGACGCGGGTGGTGGGAGCGTCAGCGGGCAAGGCGTCAAGGACTTGGCGTTGGTGGCATATCAGTTCGGCCTGCATGCCGCTCCCGGTCCGCTGTTGGGAAGCAATGTCGTGGCCGCTGCCCTCGGGCGTTGGGGGAGCAAGGAGCAACGGGCCGGACCGCTCGTCGAGCTGCTGAGTGGTGAAGCCGTCGGCGCCTGGGCCCTGGCCGAACTTCCGCCGAACGAACGACTCGGAGACTTTGGGCTCCTCGCGACCGAAACGAACGGCGGGTTCCGGATTGATGGGACCAAGACACCGGTGGAGGCTGGCTCGGACGCCGCCCACATCCTCGTGACGGCTCGCAGTGCTTCGGGGCTGAGCCAGTTCCTGGTGCCCGGCGACTCTCCCGGGCTGACCGCTCGGCCTCTCTGTGGCCTCGACACGACCAGGAGGTTCGCCCAACTCGAGTTCGACGGTGTGCACCTTCCCGTCTCGGCGCTGGTCGGAGCGGCCGACCCGGAGGACGATGCGGTCGAGTGGCTCACTGACCTGGCCGTCACCATCCAACTGGCGGAGATGTGCGGAGTCATGCGTTGGGCCTTCGACACCACGGTGGAGTGGGCCTTCAACCGGTACTCGTTCGGCCGCCCGCTGGCTTCATACCAGGAGATCAAGCACCGCTTCGCTGACATGAAATTGTGGCTTGAAGCCAGTTTTGCCATCACTGCGCAGGCGGCTGACGCGGTGGATCGCGATACGCCCGACCGCTCGGAATTGGTGAGCGCAGGCAAGTTCTATATTGGGCGCAACGGGCCAGAGTTGCTGCAGGACTGTGTGCAGATGCACGGGGGCATCGGCCTCACGTTCGACCACGACCTCCACCTGTTCCTGCGTCGAGTCACCACCGACGCCGCCCTTTTCGGGACGCCAAGTGAGCACGCGTGCCGCCTGACCGACATCCTGGCTGCCGGAGGAGCTGCACCATGACGGAGTCACAGACGATGGAGAGCGTCGAGAGCTTCGCCGGGCGCGCCCGGGCGTGGCTGGCCGGGAACATGCCCCGCACCGAGGACCGCGGCGGCCGGCACCAGGCGGCCACGCGCTCTGACGAACAGGAGCTGGCCCATATCGCCCATTGTCGTGCGCTGCAGCGCATGCTCTTCGACGGCGGCTTCGCCGGAATTTGCGTGCCGACCGACTACGGGGGCCAGGGGCTGACGGTGGCGCACCAAGAAGCATTCAACCGGGAGGTCCGGGGCTACGAGTACCCGGCCGACACCCAGGTACCCACCTTCACTCCCTGCATGTCGGTGATCTTGGAGTTCGGGACACACGAGCAGAAAAAGCGCCACGTGCCTCCGATTCTCAAGGGCGAGGCGCTCTGGATGCAGTTCCTGTCTGAGCCCAGCGGGGGGTCGGATGTGGCTGGCGCCCAGACGACAGCCGTGCGGGACGGCGAGGAGTGGGTCCTCAACGGTTCCAAAATCTGGACCACGGGGGCCTGGTGGGCGGACTGGGGTCTCTGCCTGGTCCGGACCAACTGGGACGTCCCCAAGCACCGGGGACTGACGGTGTTCATGTTGGAGATACATCAACCCGGCATAGAGATCCACCGCATCGAGATGATCAACGGCTCCCGGGAGTTCTGCCAGGAGTTCATCACCGACGTCCACGTGCCCGACTCCCAGCGCATCGGTCAGATCGACGAAGGGTGGGCCGTCGGGACGCGGTGGATGTACCACGAGCGCACCATCTCGGGAGGCTCACCCTACGTGACCTCGCCGGCGGGGCGACCGGCCGTGGCCCTCGACCCCAGTGGGGGAGCGGTGGCACTGATCCCCCTGGCCCGCAGTCGGGGGTGGCTGGGTGATACCCGCGTCAAGGAGCTCATCGGCGAAGCACATGCACTCGCGCTCATCGGCAACGCGCTCGTCCACCACATCGGCGACGAGATCAGCACCGGCGCCACGACCAGCCAGGCTGCCGCCATCACGCGGCTGTGGTTCGGCACGTCCGGCGTGCGCAACTCCACCATTTGCTACGAGCTCCTCGGTGCGAACGCGGTGACGTGGTCGGACGAAGACCGAGACCTCGGTCAACGGGGCATCCGCTTTTTGATGCGACAGTCCTCGTGCATCGCCGGCGGAACCACCGAGATGGCCCGCAATGCGATCAGCGAGCGCGTGCTCGGCATGCCCCGGGAACGCACCGTCGACAAGGACACGCCGTTCCGGGACGTTCCCCGCAGCGCGCCCACCCGTTAGCGACCACCCCCACGTCGGCCTCGGTCGCCCCATTCACTGCGTGAAGCGGTAGTCCTCCGTGGTCTCGTAAATGATGCCCCGCGCCAAGAGGTCGTCGATCTCCTCCGTTGGATAGCCCAGCCGCACCATGAGAGGACGGGTGTGCTGCCCGAGCATGGGCGCCGGCCCGTAGGGCCCGGTGGGGGTTTCCGAGAAGTCGATCAGCGTGCCGAACTGGCGCATACGCCCCAGCCTCGGGTGGGGGTACTCGGCCACGAGACCGAGACGTTCGTTGTCGGAGTCGTACAGCGCGACTTCCCCGTCGTTGGTGTCGATCGACACTTCGGCCGCCACTCCCGCGTCGACGAGCATGGCCAGCCACGCGCTGGCGGTCCGGGTTTGGAAGGCGCGTTCCAAGGCCGGTTCGATGTCACCCCGGGCCGCGAGGCGCGCCGCCACCGTGTCGTGGCGGTCCAGATCGGGCCGGCCGACGACACGGCACAACGCCGACCATTGGCTGGGACCGAACGCGGCGACTTGGATCCAGCCTTGCTGCGTCTCATAGAGGCGGTGGCAGGGGGACACCCCCGTCTGGTTGCGGTCGAGGCCCGGTCGCACGGGGCCGGGCTGCCCGTCGACCAGGAACACGTCGGAGCCGAACACGGCCGCGCCGTTGAGCAGGGACGTCCAGAGATCCTGGCCCTCGCCGGTACGACGTTGGTGGTAGAGCGCGGCCAGCACACCGACGACCGACACCATGGCGTTCGCCGTATCGGTCATCCCGAAGCGCACATAGAGCGGGGAATTGCCTTCGCTCACCGGGCCGGCCTCGTACTCGATCCCGCAGGCGGCCTGGTAGAGCGGATCGAGCCCTCCGAAATCTGACAGCGGTCCCTCCGCTCCATAGGCGTAGGTATTGCAGTGCACGAGGTCAGGGTGACGGGCCCGCAATGACTCGTAGTCGATCCCCAATCGTGCGGCCGTACCTTTCGTCATGTTGTGATGGACCACATCGGCTATTTCGGCCAGCCGCATCACCACTTCGAGGCCCTCGGGATCCTTGACGTCGACGGCGATGTCCTGCTTGCCACGCTGACAGCCGAGGAAGGCCATGCCGGCCATGCGCATGCTGTCACCGCGTACCGGCTCGACCTTTATGACTTCGGCTCCGAGGTCGCTGAGAAGCATTGCGCCGTACGGGCCGGCCAGGTATTGACCGAGGTCCAGCACGACCACACCACTGAGCGGCCCCATCAGGAATCCGCTCCGACAGCGCCGGTCGCGATCAGGCCCTCTATCTCGTCGCCGGAATAACCGGCCTCGGCCAGAACTTCGCGACTGTGCTCGCCCACACGCGGCTGCCCTCCTTGGATCGCACCGGGGGTCCGCGCCAGCACGGCCGGGATCCCCACCTGCGTCGTGTCGCCCAGCTCGGGGTCCGTCACGGTGGCGGCTAGACCGTTGGCCACGAACTGGGGATGGGAGAAGGCGTCCGCCATGGGAACCACCGCCTCCGCGCCCAATCCGGCTTCGTGGAACGCGGTGATCAATTTCTCCCGGGGCCATCGGATGTAGGCCTGGCGGAGGCGAGCCTCGTGCTGCGCCCTCAGCTCCGGATCGGTGTAGAGCGCCATCGGATCCGCCGGCTGCTCCACGCCGAGAATCTCCTCGACCGAACGCGTCGGCGTCCGTCCGTTCATGGTGGCGGCGTGGATCCACTCCCCGTCGGCACATTCGTAGAGAGAGATCTGGTGCACGCCGGGTGGGTAGGTCTTCGCCATCATCGCCCGGAACGCGGCATCGGCCCGTTCGTGCTCTTGCCAGATCATGGTGGTGTAGGCGAAGACGCCTTGATACAGGGAGGTTTGGACGTGCTGGCCCCGCCCACTCCCCTCGCGGTGGATGAGGGCGGAGAGCACACCGGCGGCCAAGAGGAAGCAGGCCGCCATGCTCGGAGCGGGGAAGTGGAGGAACACAGGCCCGGGTCGCCAGCCGGGTTGCTCGTTCTGCATGCCCGAGCGGGCCTGGACCAGCGAGTCCCAGCCCGGACGGTGCGCAAACCGGTGCCCGGACGGATAGGCCGGCACCGAGCAGTAGACCAGGCGTGGGAAGCTCTCGGCGAGTTCCGGGTACGAAAGGCCCAGGCGACCCATGGTGCCCGGGCTGAAGGTTTCCACCACGACATCAGCGCCGGCACACAGCCGAAGAAATACTTCGCGGCCATCGTGTGCCTTGAGATCGATCACCGCTGATCGACGACTGCGATTCCATACGTGGTAAGCCGGTTGCTGACGGAAGGGGTCACCTCCGGGCGGTTCGATCTTCACGACATCTGCTCCCAAATCGGCCAGGAGCATGACGCCTATGGGGCCCGCAATGCCCCAACTGAGATCGAGCACCCTCACTCCGGTCAAGGGTCCGGCGGCCGTGCTCACGTAGGAGTAACCAGACGGTCCGAAGCGGTCACGATTGTTTCCTCCATGAATGTGGGAGTGCTACATTTGGGCGTAAGCCTAATCGCAGCACTGAGATGCTTTCCCAGAAAGAGAGAGGGAGGGAGGGAGGGAGGGAGGGAGGGAGGTGACCTCCCTCTCTCTTTGACATTTGGGGTGAGGTCACGTTACCGTTTGGTTGCGATTTGGGCGTATGCTTAGTATCTAGGGTCATAGTGCTCTCAGATGGAGGGGGCGGCACGTTGTGGCTGCATGAAGTGCGGCTGCGTCAAGCAAAGGGGGGAACGTGCGCAAGCGGTTCATGCGAATGAGGGTCGCTGTTGGCGTATCGGTGATCGCGGCGTCAGCCATGGTCGGGGGCTTCGCCACGGGCTCGGCCGGGGCGAGCACACCAAAGCTCACGGCCAGTGCACCTGGTATCACAAAGACGACGATCAAGATCGGGATCCTTAGCGACGAGACCGGTCCGGCTTCCTCAAGCTTCGGTGGAGCGGCTCAGGCTATGGAGGCGCGCTTCAAACAACTGAACGCGGAGGGCGGGATTGACGGGCGAAAAATCATCTGGGTCGCCGCCGACGCCACATCGAGCCCGACGGGAGCCGAGACAGCCGCCCAGAATCTGGTGGAAATCCAGGGCGTTTTCGCAATCGCGGAACTGAGCAGTGCGTTCTTCGGTGCTGCTCCCTTCTTGTCCAAGCAGGGCGTTCCCGTCACCGGCACGGGATTGGACGGATCAGAGTGGGACGAGCAGCCCAATACCAATCTGTTTTCCATCACGGGAGATGGCAGCGTGAACGGGGACGCCTACGACGATGGAGGGTTCTATAAATCCATCGGGGTCCACAAGTTCACCTATGTCGAGTCGAACGTTCCGTCGGCGATCTCCTTCGGAAACGGTGTCTACAAGACCGTGGAGAAGGACGGTCTGAAGGCATGTGACAAGACCATCGTGCCGCTCGGTTCAGTGGACTTCACTGCGTTCGCGTTGAGCTTCAAGGCCGACGGCTGCGACACCGCTGAATGTGCATGTGTGCTGTCCTCGAGTCTCGCCATGGCGACGGCGCTCCACCAGGCGGGTCTCAGCAAGGCAAAGATCCTTTTTGCCGCCGGGCCCACACAGGACATCTTTCAGAGCAAGGCAGACGAGGCCGCCGCGAAGGGGGCGTACTTTCCGGGCATCTCGTCGTCGCCGACCTATACCAACGCCGCCAGTCTGGCCTTCCTGGCCGACCTCAAGAAGTACGATCCGGCCTACCAGGGGGGACTGCCCGGCAACAGCGAATCAGACGGTTGGCCGGCTGCCAATCTGATGGTCAAGGGTCTCGAGGTGGCAGGAACGAATCCGACCCGTCAATCATTCATCGCCGGACTGCGCAAGGTGACGAACTGGACCGACAGCGGTCTGGCGACGGGGCCCATCAGCTTTGCGCACTTCGGGCAGAACCCGCCCACGCAGTGTTTCAGCTATGTGCAGTTCAACGGGACGAAGTACGTTCCCTACCCGAAGAGCGGCAAGGCATTCTGCGGGAAACAGATTCCCGGCACGCAGTCCTGACGCAGGCTGCGCCGGCGCGTACCTTCAGGAGGTCACACCGAAATACGGATCGAGCCCGTATGCGCCGATGGCGTTCCCACGGACGAGTTGGCGGATCTCCCCCTCGTCGAGCCCGGCTGCGGTGACAAGTTCCGTGGTCACCTCTTCGGAGTGCGGGAAGGTCGAGTCGTTGTGAGGAAAGTCAGTTTCGATCATGATCTGACCGAGGCCTAGCCCGAGTTGCCTGGCGGCCAGCAAGGCATTCTGGTTCAGGGTCATCCCTTCGCTCAAGCGGGATGTCAATGAACTGTTGGGCGGTCGCCTGACTGGGCCGGGTATGCGTTGTCGGGAAGAGACATGGGGCTGGTGTCTGCTTGACACCATATATGCTCCATGTTAGGCATATGCCCTAAAAGTTACAGGTCGGCCCGGTTCGATGGATGTGATTGAAGGGGAACGACGAAGGCGAAATCATCGCAGCGCGATCGAAGAACTCAAGGTGTCGGGCTTGCAATGATCGGGCGCACCAGGTCGCTCGGGCGAGTGGAATCATTGAAAGAGGTCGCAGATGAACGTGGACAGGACAGAATGGCTGATTTCTGTCGATGACCACGTGCTCGAGCCAGCCCATGTCTGGCAGGACCGTGTACCGGCCAGGTTCAAGGACGCCGCGCCCCGTTTGGTCCGCGACAAAGCCGGTGAAGCCTGGGTCTACGAGGGCAAGCGAATGGTCACTCCGGGACTCGGAGCCGTCGCGGGCAAAACGCGGGAGGAATTCAGTTTTGAGCCGATCACCTACGCCGAGATGCGACCCGGGTGCTACGACTCGGTGGCCCGACTGGAGGACATGGACAGGGCAGGCGTGCTCGCGTCGATGTGCTTCCCCTCCTTCCCCCGCTTTTGCGGGCAGGTCTTCAACGAAGCCGAGGACCGTGAGTTGGCGCTGCTGTGCGTGCAGGCCTACAACGATTGGATGATCGAAGAGTGGTGCGGCAACGCACCCGGGCGTTACATCCCGTTGACGCTCATCCCGCTCTGGGACCCGGTTCTGGCCGCGGCTGAAGTCAGGCGCAATGCCGAAAGAGGTTCGACCGCCGTCGCGTTCTCCGAGAACCCGGCCATGCTCCGTCTTCCCACCATCCAGGATCCGGGCGGGCACTGGGATCCGTTGATGGCGGCGTGCGAGGAGACCGACACCGTGTTGTGCATGCATATCGGGTCATCGAGCAAGCGGCTGACCATGTCGGACGAGTCGCCCATGCTCGTGACGATGTCATGGGGACCTCCCCTCCTGATCGCCGGTGCGATGATCGAGTGGATCTTCAGCCCCGTGGTGCGCAAGTTTCCGGGGATCAAGGTGGCGCTGGCCGAGGGAGGCATCGGATGGATGCCCTTCTTCCTCGAAAAGGCCGCCCAGGTTGTGGAGAAGCACCAGTTCTGGATCGCCAACGGCGACGTCCGGCACGATTCGCTGAGCGGCAGGGTCGAAGTGGACGAGCGGGCGGCCATCGACCTCGAAGGCTTCTCCGTCATGGAGAAGTTCCGGCAGCATATTTACGGCTGTTTCATCGATGACGTCCACGGGGTGCGGAACCTCGATGCCATCGGGTACGACAACGTCATGATCGAAACGGATTATCCGCACAGCGACTCGACCTGGCCCAACTGCCTGGAGCACGCGCAGAAACAACTGGCGGGGATCTCAGCCGAAAACCGCCACAAGATCATGCGCGGCAACGCCGAGCGCCTCTTCCGTTTCACGCCGGCCGCGGATCCTACGTAATTGGGGATGCTCCACCCGAGGTCGACCGCGACAAGCCGGCGAGCGATGGTTCGGTTGGGGCGATGCGCGCGCTGACAGAGAGGAGCACGCCGTGACGCCAGGCGCACTGGAAGGTGTGCGGGTCCTCGAATTCTCCGAGGCCATTGCCGCGCCGCTGTCGGGGATGCTGCTCGGTGATATGGGTGCCGATGTCATAAAGGTCGAACCGCCTGCAGGTGAGTCGGGTCGCCACGTCGTCCAATCCGCGGCCGATAGCCGGGGGTTCCTGGCGCTCAACCGCAACAAGCGTGCCATCGCCATCGATCTCAAATCCCCTGTGGGCCAAGCCGTCATCCACCGCCTCGTCTCGACCGTCGATGTGGTCATCATCAACTACCGGCCGGAGACAGCCAGCGCCCTCAAGATTGACTACGCCACGTTGGCCGCGATCAACAGCCGGCTCATCTATGCCGATATCACGGCGGTCGGCCGACGAGGTCCGGACTCGCACCGTGCCGGCTACGACGTGATCGTGCAGGCGATATCGGGCCTCATGGCCGCAGGCGAGCGCTCCGAGGGGGGCATCCCGCTCCCCATCAATCCCCCCGTCTCAGACCTCTCCTCCGGCATTGTCCTCGCCTGGGCCGTGTGCGCCGCCCTGTTCGCCCGTGAGCGGACGGGCGTCGGCCAGAAAGTGGGGACCAGCCTCCTCGCGTCAGCCCTCCTGCTCCAGGGCGCCCAGTTCTTGCGGGCCACGGGCCCCCCTCCGGACCCCGACTGGAGCGCTCTGAGCTATCCGTACTATCGCAGCTATCGCACGTCTGACGGCATGGTGTCGATTGCCGCCGTGACCCCGGTCATGCGCCGCCGCCTCGAGAGCGCCACGGGAGTGGTGCATCCACTGCACGGCCAACGCCAGATACGCCGCGACAGCCCGGAGGCGGCCGCCATGACGAGCCAGTTCCTCGTCGAATTGACGGAAGCCATGAGCCGCCGGACCACGGGCGAGTGGCTCAAGGTCTTCGACGAAGCGGGCGTTCCCGCCGGCCGGTACCGGGTGGTCGGCGAACTCGTCGACGATCCCCAGGTGCGCGCCAATGATCTGGCGGTCGAAGTGGACCACCCGCTGCTCGGGGCCGTCACCATGGTCGGACCTGTCGTCGACATGTCGGGCACACCGACTGCGGCCCGGCTGGCCTCGCCGACGATCGGCCAGCACAATGCCGACGTCCTCACCGAGATCGGGTACTCAGAGGCTGATGTGGCCCAGCTGGTCCAGGCCGGCGTTCTCTCCGGCAGCTGACGACCGACCACGACCGACCACGCTGTCATTGCTGAAACGAGAGCCGAAGTCCTGGTCGAGGCCAGCGACACGAGATCAGGCGCCCGGACAGCGACAAGGTGACATACGCCGTCATGAGGTCGGGACCGCCAAAACAGAGGTTGGTGACCGCCCCTTCGACGATGTGTGCCGGCAGGGTGTATTTCTCCACCGGCCCTCCGTCGCAGGGGACGACGGTGATCCCGCTGTCGACCAGCGTGCCCACGCAGACTGCGCCGCTGCTGTCGACGGCCAGAGAATCCAACTCCTGGACACCGGGAAGGCCGACGAGAATGGCGTCCCGATCGACCGAACCGGTGCCGGCCAGCGCACGGATGCTGCAGCCCGGTGAAGGGACCAGCACGCCCGGCGACTCGATCCTCCGGCGGGCCACCTGCCGGGTATGGGTCTGAGCCCAGTAGAGCACCGACTGATCCGGTGACAGGCCGATGCCATTGGGGTTCGGCACATCCGTCACGTGGCGGCTGATGTGACGTCCGTCCAGTGACGCATAGAGGATCGCATCGCCGAGAAAATCGGTGAACCAGAAGTTCCCGGTGTCGTCAAAGACGAGATCATTCGGACCGACGAGCGGGATCCCATCTGCCTCGGTGTAGAGCACCCGCACGGTCCCGGTATCGGGTTCGACCCTCTGGATGCACGGCCCGGGCTGGCCGGGCTGGCCGGGAGTTGCCCGCCCGCCGTTGTTGTAGATGTACATGGCTCCGTCGGGCCCTCGCGCCGCCCCGTTGGGTCCACCTCCGACCTCCGCCACGACCGACACGTTTCCATCTGCGTCGCATCGCGACACGCGCCCTGCGTAAATCTCGACGAAGACGACCGAGCCGTCAGCCATGGCGACCGGCCCCTCGGGAAATGCGAGCCCTTCAGCCAGGACGTGGACATCTTGCAGTTCCATGATCTACTCCGTTCTCCTCGTGATTCCCGCGCCTACGCTGACTCGTCCCGCGGGGGCCCTACTCCGGCGGAGAGGCCTCCGCGGACTCCGCGGACTCCGCGTCGAGCACCCGTCACACCAACCCGTTGTGCTCGCCCACATGGGGGGCACGGCGCCGGACCCGCCACGGGGAGGCCGGCGCATGGAACGGAGCGCCGGGATACGTGAACGATCGGTCGAGATCTTCATGGTGCACCTCGACCGGGAAGCCGCGGGCGATGAAGTGCTCGTCCTCAATGACGTCTTCGGGCGCGAAGAGTATGCCGACGGGAAGGTCACGGCGTTGCGCGTCGAGGAAGAATTGCCGGGCCGGCATGTGCTCGACGAGATACCGCAGTGCGTCACTCCCGGCCTGGTAGATCGCCGCAACCAGGGCGTCGGTCTCGACCTCCGACACGACGACACCGCCGCGCTGGACCCCCATCTCGAGAAGGAAGAAGTCGTCGATCTGGTCGGCCAGGCCCAACTCGACGATCCAATCGACCAGCGCGCGGAACTCTCCGCCATAGCGGGGCAAGGCCAAGATCACCTGCCCACCGTCGGAAGCCGTGAGGAGGCGTTGCGGAGTCTGCCGCACGGCGGCGTGACGGAAGGTCTGGCGTTGCACAGTGGCCCGGGCGACCAGCCATTCGTAGGTCCCGGCTTCGGTCGTGACGTTGGTGGCGGCATGCATGCTCGTGTCGACGTGCTGCCCGATGCCGAGCGTCCGGCTGGCGTACAGCGCGGCGAGGGTGCCTTCGACCGCCCAGAGGCATGCAGTGTGGTACCCCTGGTTCCCACCGGGGCGTACCGGCGGCAACCGGTGGTCGTCGTAGCCGCAACTCCATGCCGCCCCGGCGCCGGCCAGGATCGTGAGATCGGTGGCTGGTTCCAATGACCGGGAACCGGTGCGCCCGAATGGCGTGATCGAGGTCCAGACCAAGGTGGGATGGCCGGGGGAGAGGTCCTCGTAGTCGAGCCCGAGGGCGCCGAGCCGGCCGGGCATCTCACCCTCGAGGACGGCGTCGCTCGAAGCGACGAGCTCCCGGAAGCGCCCGCGGTCGGCTTCCTCGTCGAGGTCGAGCGTGACACCCAGCTTGCCCGTGTTGTAGTGCCACCACCACAGGCTGCGCTCCGGACCGGGGACGTCGTCGAGGAAGGGTTCGAAGTGACGCGTGGCGTGCCCGCCATACGGCTCGACGAGGACCACCTCCGCTCCCAGGTCGGCCAGCATCTTTCCGGCGAACGCACCTTGCTCACTCGCCAGCTCGACGACGCGCACACCGGCCAGCGCCCCGTCCGCCCCCCCGTTCATATGACGCCATCCGCACCGAACGCGGCGAGCTCGTCGCTGCTGTGGCCCAGCAGCTGGCCGAACACGAGGTCGTTGTGCTCGCCGAGGCACGGCGCACCACGCGCCATGACCCAGTCGGTCTTCGAGAAGTGCACCGGAAGGCCGTCGACGCGGACCTGGCCCATCTCCCGGTGTGTCACCGTCGGCCAGAGGCCCCACTCCGAGGTGCCGGGGTCGGCCTCGATCCGTTCTTCGGGCCGCTGCACGGCCGTGGCGGGCACCCCGGCCTCCCGCAACGCCGCGGCGAGCTCGAACCGGTCCTGCGAGCTCGTCCAGTCGACCAGCAATCGATCGAGCTCGTCCTCCGCCCCGAGGCGGCCGGCCGCCGTGTACCAGCGCGGTGCGGCGGCCCAGTCCTCCGCCGTGGCCACGGCGAGGGAGGCCCAGTCGTGGTCGTCACGACAGGCGATGGCGATCCAGTTGTCCTCGCCGCGTGACGGGTAGATGCCGTGCGGCACCATCAGTGGGAACCGGCTCCGGTTGCTGTCGGGGGAACCCGGTCGCCGCAAGGGCCGGCCGTTCACCGTGTAGTCGAGGAGTGCCGGTCCGTTGAGCAGGGCGCCGGCATCGGTGCACGACATGTCGATCCACTGTCCCTCGCCCGTGCGGTCGCGGTGCAGCAGCCCGGCGAGGATGGCGATGGCCATGAAGTTCCCGCCGTGATGGTCCATGTACGAGTAGCCGATGCCGGCCGGCACCTGACCCGCCAGGCCGGTCGAGAAGGCGAGCCCACAGCACGCTTGGGCGAGTGGTCCCCATGTCTTGAAGGCACGATACGGGCCGGCGTGGCCGAATCCGGAGTTGGACACGTAGACGATGTCGGGCTTTATCTCCCGCAACTCCCCGTACGCGAACCCGAGGCGGGCCAGGACGCCGGTGGCGAAGTTCTCGGTGACGACATCGGAGACCGCAACGAGCTCGCGCAAGAGCTCCTTGCCCGCCTCCGTGCGAAGGTTCAGCGTGACGCCGAGCTTCTCCACATTGTGGTTGTTGAACGCGCCGCCGAATTCCCGACCTCGGCGCTCGTCGACAAAGGGCGGAACGCCGCGCAGGACGTCCCAGTAGCCCTGCGTCACGGGATCCTCCACGCGGATGACCTCGGCTCCCATCGCGGCCAGGAAGCGAGTCGCTCCGGCCCCGGCCAACTGGCCGGAGAAGTCGCAGATGCGGATGCCACCCAGGGCGCGTGGCGGGTTCGTCACCGGGTCAGTATGAGTGCGGAAATCCACGGCGACGGGGAGCGCCGCCGGCCGCCCTCCATTCACGGCTCAGGGCCTTCGTCACTCTCCTCGCCCCAGAAGACCCTCGCCGCGTTCCTCCCGACGAACCACGGCATTGCGTCGTCATTGATCCCGCAATCGGGTAGCTCGCGCCGCCGTTCGAAGGAGAGGAGCGGGTAATCAGAGGCATACAGGATCTTCTTGCGCCCGCGTCCGGTGTTGGCAAAGGCGACCAGCTCGGGTGGGTACCTGCTCGGTGGATACGCCGAGATCATGTGCGAGAGGTTCGGCCAGGTACGTAGGAGCTGGACGAGGAGGCTCGTCCAGGGCGCACCACCGTGCGCGCTCACGATGACCAGCTCCGGGAAGAACGCACAGACCGTGTCGAGATGCTTGGGGTTCTGTACCACTCCGGGCCGCTGTACGAGTGGCATGCCCACGGTGATGGTCACCGGAAGCCCCAGCTCGATGCACTTGGCGTACAAGGGGTAGTACGAGCGGTGACTCGCACGCTTCCCGTCGCGATAGGGAACGATCCGCAGCGCCCGCGCACCGTCATTGCGCACCATCCTCTCGAGGTGGCGCACGGCGCGGATGCCCTCGTCTGCATTGACCCGGACACTCAGGCCGAAGCGGTCGGGAAACTGCTGCACGGCCTCGAGCGTCCACCGGTAGCCCGCGACCTGATCACCCATCGCGGACTCCGGCGGCGGCGCCAACAGAGCCCGGGCGATGTGGTTGCGATCCATGTCGGACACCAGATCGGTGAGGCCCTGGGGTTGCATCTTGG
Source organism: Acidimicrobiaceae bacterium (assembly GCA_003160635.1). Classification (GTDB taxonomy): domain Bacteria; phylum Actinomycetota; class Acidimicrobiia; order Acidimicrobiales; family RAAP-2; genus Bog-473. Next base: position 48,428 of record PMLV01000206.1, read on the forward strand.
CCGGCCCGTAGGTCTCGTCGGTGAGGCTCCAATTCAAACCGAGGTGAGGGGGATTGGCGTTCACGTAACAATCCACGATCCACGGCAGGTCGTCGTCGACCACATCACCCCCCTTTTCGCTCACCTCTGCCCGTCGCTCAATTCCCGGGGCCCGGGTCGGGGAGCCCCGTCACGGCGCCATCCCTTCCTCCATCTGGGCCCAGACGCGGTGGAGCATGGCCAGGAGCTCCTTGTGCCCTGCCTTGATGCCGACCAGTCGGTCGAGGATGAGTTTCGACGTGATGGCGTCCAGAAGCGTCACGATTCCCGAGGCGGGAAATTCCTTCCTGTCGATGCCGAGCTCGTCGAGCATCTCGTTGACGTGTTGTTCATGCAGCTTCCGCGTCATGGTGGCGGCTCTCGCATACTGCTTGCCGATCTTCGGTCGATTGGCGGCAAGCGTCAGGTTCTCCAACCACACCTTCCCCCAGCCACGGTCGAAGTCCTCGGTGATCTTGACTTCCATCTCTTCGAACCAACCGTCTATGAACGACTGGTCACGTCCATAGATTTCCTGGGAGCGCTCCTTCACATGCATCCCGACGCGCTCCAGTGCGGCCAGGAGGAGTTCCTCGATGGTGCCGAAGTGGTAGTGGACGAGCGCCTGGTTCACCCCGGCGCGGTCCGCAACCTTGCGGGTCGTAATTCCTGCCACGCCCTTTGTCACCAACAGCTCCTCGGCCGCGTCGAGCAATGCCAGTCGCGTTGCGTCTCCAGCCTCGGACATCGACAGACTCCTCACTCCCGTGGACGTGCGGCTGTGAGCCTATCGCCGGACGCAGGGCACCAAGGTCCTTTGCGAGAGGATGACCGTGGCCCGTCGAGGGGGCCAATGGACACCGGCACCTCTCCCATCCCACGCCATTCTGCTATATTGGGCATCTGCCCAGCCGGGGTGATTTCTCAGCGGTACGATCTTGGCCAGAAGGGCTGGAGACCGATCCCATGCAAGGGAGGACCATGACCGACGAGTACGTGTCAGATGCATTTGTGTACATGCGTGAGCGGCGATTGCCCTACCCCGTGTTCGACGCCGACAACCACATGTACGAGAACCGCGATGCCCTGACGATGTTCCTGCCGCCCGAGTACGACGGGATCATCAAGTACGTCGACATCGGCAATCGCACCAAGGTCGCCATCAAGGACAAGATAAGCGACTTCATCCCCAACCCCACGTTCGCCCGGGTCGCTCCCCCCGGGGGTCAGGCGGCCGATCCCCAGCATCGGCGCGCCATCCCTGCCGTCGAGGCCTTCTTCGACCCCGAGCCCCGGCTGGCCCTCATGAAGGACATGGGCATCGACAAGTCGATGATCTGGCCCACGCTCGCCACCGGCGTCGAGGAACGACTCTCCGAAGATCCCGACGCCATTCAGGTCGTTCTTCATGCCTTCAACCGTTGGATGCTCGAGCACTGGACCTTCAACTACGCCGACGCCATGTATCCCACCCCCATGATCAGCCTCTCGGTGCTCGACGGGGCCCTCAAGGAGCTCAGCTTCGTGGTCGAGAACGGGGCCAAGGCGTTCCTCCTCCACACCGCTCCGGTGCCGACATGGAAGGGCCGCCGCTCGTTCGCCCTCCCCGAGTTCGATCCCTTCTGGGAGGCCGTCCAGAAAGCAGACATTCTCGTCGGGATGCACCAGACCGACTCCGGCTACCAGCGCTACAGCAACGAATGGGAAGGGCTCGGGAACGACGAGTTCAGGCCGTTCGGCAGCGGGATTCCGGGGCTGAACGGCTCGCCGGCCTTCCTGACATTGGCCTCGGAGAAGTCCGCCATCATCGACGGGGTGGCTTCGATCATCGGGCATGGCGTGGCCAACCGGTTCCCGCGTCTGCGTTTCGCTCCGACCGAATTCGGCACCGAGTGGGTGCGCCCGATGATCCATCGTATGCAAGAGGCGTACGAGCGCAGCCCGCAGATGTTCGAGGAGGATCCGGTGAAGGTCTTCAGGCGCAACATCTTCGTCCACGCGTTCGGCGAGCCAGACCCGGCAGGCCTGGCCGAGTTGATCGGCGTGGACAATGTCATGTTCGGCTCCGACTTCCCGCACCAGGAGGGCCTGGCCGACCCGCTGGGTTATTCGGAGCTGGTCGAGCGCACCATGTCCCCGGAGGACACGGCCAAGGTCATGGGTGGCAACATGGCGCGCATCATGAAGGTCTGACGCGGCGTCAGGACACGGGAACCGAGCGGCCGCCCACCCACTGCCGCAGGAGGATGAAGCCACCCTTCAACGCGGCGCGGTCCCAGTGGCCGAAGCCCAGCGTGGTCCCCGGCTCGCCGAGGGTGGCCGGCAGGCACTTGATGCGCTCGAATGCCTCCTTGACGGCGGCCCGGGTGAGGATCTCCGCGCCCGCCAGCGCCTCGACCAACAGGCGGCCCATGTCGTCGCCGGCCGCGACGGTCATCGGGAAGACGGTGGCACCGTCGGGACGGGCAGCCAGAAGCTCCTGCAGTCGTGTGTTCTTCTCGGACCAGGCGTCGACGTACGTCCAGCCCTCCCAGTTCTTCACCCATTCGGGGAAGGCGTAGCCGAACATCAGTGCCGAATTGGTGAAGACGGGAGGGTGCCAGTCGGCCTCCGCCATGGCGCGGCCGAGGGTGCCTGCAGAGAGCCCGAGACCGAGATACACCAAGGCGTCGATCTCCCCATGGCGCACGTCGCGCACCGTCTGCGACAGGTCGCTCGAGACCGGTGAGATCAGTGTCTTGGACGTGATCTGCAGCCCCACCCGCTCGGTTGCGTTCTCGAAGAAGGACCCATAACGGTTCCCGATGGGGGAGCGGTCCTGTACCAGTGCCACGCGCCTGTGGCCCAGGGACGCCAGATGCCCGGCAATGAGGTGTGGCTCTTCCTCCAGTGAGCCGATCTGATAGTGGAACATCCACTCGCTCCGGGTGCGGTCGCTGCCGGTCCAGTTGCAGCAAGGGATGCGAAATTCATCGGCCAGCTCGGTCGCGACCAAGCCGTTGTCGGTCACGGTCGGTCCCATGATCACGAGGGCGTCCTGCGCCACCAGGCGATGGAAGCCGGCGGTGACGCTCGCGGCCGTGCCTTCGGGGAGCCCGTCGGTGATGTCCACCACGAATTGGACGGGACGATCGATTCTTCCCGAGGCCACCGCCGCGTCGACGACATCGCGCATCACGCCGACCAGTGCACTCTGATCGCCCGGGCGGTCGCCGAGGACTCCGACGACGATTGGCTTTGCTGCACTCATTCCCCACCCCTCTTGTTCGCTGATTGCTCGTGTGGTGACTGCTGGTTACTGCTCAGATGGTGATCCAACGTCCTCTGTCTGCGGCGGATTGGCGTACTGCTGCGAGCACGCGCATGGTGGCGAGGCCGTCGGCAAACGTGGCCGGGTGCGGGCCCGGCCCCGGCGGTGCTCCCTCGATGGCACGCCTGAACGCTTCGGTCAAGCGGATGTAGGGCGGGAGTTCCATCAAGGTCATGTCTGCATGCTGCCCCGCCGCCAGTGCATCGACGTCAGGGAGCGCAAGAAAACCCGGGGGGGCGAGGACCCGTCCTTCCGGCTCGCCGTCGGTGGCGATATGCACCGTGTCGCCTTCGGCCCAGAGCGTCCCCTTGGTTCCCACCACGCGCGTCATGCCCGCACCCGGCCCGGCTGCCGCCCCGCTCTGCACCAACGCCACGTCGACGCCACTGCGGGTAGAGGCACGAATGTTGAACGTGTCGTCGACGCCGAGCTCGGGATCACTGGTCGACGTAAGGCCGGCGCTGACCGCCTCGATCTCACCGAACCACTGCCGCACGGCATCGATCCGGTGGGAGCCCGACGCGTTGAGCCAACCTCCTCCGCGCGCCGGGTCGAACCACCATTGCGGCATCGCAAAGGTACGGAGCATCGAGATGAACGAAGCGCTGACGAACAACTTCGGCGTGCCGATCACCCCCTCGGCGAGCGCCCATTCGATCGACGACTGGGCGACCGACCAGCGGAATTCATGGCCGAGGACGGTGACCACGCCGGCGGCGTCGCCGGCGTGCACCAGCTGCTCGGCCTCGGTGACGTCGAGGGTGAAGGGCTTCTCGCACAGCACGTGGCAGCCAGCGGCGATGGCCTCGGTGGCCAAGGGGGCATGGGTGGCCGGAGGGCCGGCGATGGACACGGCGTCCAGCCCGAGGGCAAGGGCCTCGCCCAAGGACGTGCAGGCGTTTTCGACCCCGAACCGCTCAGCCCGGCGGGCCGTCTTGGCCGGGTCGACCCCGACGAGGGCGACGACGTCGAAACCCGCCTGGCGGAGCGCCGGGATATGGATGCGGGCACCGAAGGAAGTGCCGACGACGCAGGTGCGCAGGCTCAACTGTCCGCCGCCACTTTGCCGGCCCTCCCGCCCCCGGCGGCGTAACGACCCGCAGGAGTCCAACTGGGAACAAGGTTGCGCTCGGCGCAGAACTGCTGGCTCTCGATATTCGTGCCGTTACGTGGCGGGTTGTCGGTCGGGTCATTGGCGAGCCAGGCTGCGACCGCGCCGCAGACCTCGGGCGGGGCAGCGTACGACAGGTCGAGGCCTTCCAATTCGGCCGTGTGCAGGGCCATGCGCTCAGTGGCGATGAAGCCGGGGTGGACGTTGTAGGCGGTAATGCCCTTGTCGCCCAACTCGACGGCCAGAATCCCGGCGGCCTTGAAGAGGCCGGCTTTGCCAACCGCGTAGCCGATGCCATAACTGCCCATGTCGAGCGGATCCGTGTAGGCCACACCGGAGGTGACGTTCAGAACGGTCCCCTTGCCCCTTTTGACCATGCCAGGAACGAGCAGCTTGATAAGGGTCAGCGGCGCCACGATGTCGATGTCGATCTCTTCCTGCAGATCGGCCAGATCGAGTTCCAGCACCGAGGCTTGCGCCCCTTTACCGGTGTAGATGGCGTTGTTGACAAGAACGTCAACATGGCCCCACTTGGCGAGCACTTCTCCCACGGCGAGGCCGATGGAGAGCGGGTCGGACAGGTCCATCCGGACCGGTAGCGCCTCTTGGCCCTGCTCGCGGACGACGTCAGCCGTGTTCTCGACGCTGCCGGGCAGGCTGCGCACGGCGCCGTCATGGCCAACGTCGAACCCGCTGCCTTCTTGGATCGTGCGTGCGGTGACGGCGACGTCGAAACCGACCTTCGCCAGTTCGATGGCGATCGCCCGGCCCACGCCGCGGCTGGCGCCGGTCACCAGCGCCACTCTTCGTTCTTCTGCCATGCGTCTCCCCCAGATCTTGTGATCGGGGCCCGCGATGGGGGCCCCCGGATGATGTTGCCGTCGGGCACGCTAACGCGCATGGGCGATGCGCACACCTCTTCATCTGTGCAACGGTGACAGGAGGGTGTCGTCGAGGCTCGCTCGCCCGGCCCGGTGACCGACCGGGCCAACTGGTGTGGGCCACGGGACGGCCCCGCTGCGAGAGCAGAGCCGGAGAGAGAATCCAGAGAGCAGAGCAGGAGAAAGAGAAAAAGAAAGAGAAGGAGGAAGCGGTATGGCAAATGTTGAACAGGAGCTGTTGCGAATTTCAGAGACACTCCGCGTGCTCGAGGACGAGCGCGAGATCATCCGGTTGATCAGCGCCTACGGGCCCGCCGTCGACAGCGGGCAGAGCGAGGCCGCCGCCGCCCTATGGACCGAGGATGGCGTCTACGACACGGATTCGGCGGTCTGGACCGGCCGGGCCGAGATCGCCGGCATGGTGGAAGGCGACTTCCATCAGAAGCTCATTGCCGGAGGCGCGGCCCATGTGGTGGGTGTACCGCACACCCTCATAGAGGGGCACCGAGCAGTCGCCACGTGCTACTCCCGAGTGTTCCGGCACGGGGAGGGCGGCTTCGAACTCTGGCGGGTGGCGGTGAACCGCTGGGAGTTGGTGCGCACACCGCAAGGGTGGCGCGCCAGCTATCGCACCAACCGCCTGCTCAATGGATCAGAGGCCGCCCGCGAACTGCTCGGGCGGGCCGGAGAATTCTGAGTCGCCGGGTAGTACCCAGTCGCCTGCGAGTACCCTCGAACGATCAGGCCGGGAGGTGGCCCTCCAGGAACGAGTTGATGGCTCCCAGGGTCGGGTTGGGGTACTCGAGGAGCATGCCGTGACCTCCTCGCGGCAGCACCTCGAGGGTGGCATGGCGTATGTGTTGCGCGATCTCGATCGATTGGCGGGGCGGGGTCAAGATGTCCTCGGCCCCTACGAGCACGAGCGTCGGCGTGGTCACTGTCGCGAGTTCGGCTCGGCGATCGAACGACCGGATGGCTGCGGCCTGGGCCTCGAAGGCCTCATCGCTGGTTGCCTCCGGATCATCAGCCCGCACTCTCAATATCCGCATTGCCCGGTCGTGATTGGTGAGAGTGGACGGGGTGAATATCCAGGGCGCCCCCGCTGTGGCGGCCAGCAACGGGTCGATGCCCATTCGACGCAACGCCAGGACGCTGTCGAGCCAGCAATGTTGCAGCTCGCTGTAGCAGGGGAGCGTGCTCAGAAGTACGGCCGCCGTGAGCAACTCGCGGTGGTCGATCAGGAGCGATTGCACGATGGTGCCGCCCAGGGACCATCCGATGACGGCGACCGGGCCCACACCGAGGTGCTCGATGAGCGCCGCCGTGTCAGCGGCCATCTGATCGATGCTGTAGGGACCCGGTGGGACGCCGCTGCGACCGGTACCCCGGTTGTCACACGTGATGACCCGGTAGCGCCGTGCGAGGGCGGGCACGACCGGGGCGAAGCCGAGCCGACTGGCCCCGAGACCCGAGAGGAGCAGAAGCGGCGGGCCCTCGCCGACGACCTCGTAGAAGAGCTCGAATGCGTCGAGCTTGATGTGCGGCACTCGTTACCCAGGACCCGAGACGCCGGCAGGTTCAGGCCGAGACCGGCGTCGGGAATCGTTCAGCAATTCGCTCTTGGCTCACACGCGGTGTCCAGCGATCCTCGTACTCGGACCACATGTTGCGAAGTTTGGGAATCACACGAGTAGCGAAGAGCTCATTGTTCTGCGCTGCCACCTCCTCTGGCAGATTTCCTATGTGCATGCAGGTGATCAGTTGGCCAATACGCATATCCGAAACAAGCGCTCGGACGCGCTGCTCTACGCGCTCGGGCGTTCCGGCAATGATGTAGCCGAGCTCGTCGTACTCCCAAAAATCGAGTTCTCCACGATCGGCTTTCTGCCGTTCCTCCGACGAGATCACCTGCTGGCGTAGGAGTTGTTGGCGCAAGGACGCCGACGACAGATAGCCCGGTGGCGTTGCGAACTCGAGGGCGACCCGGTTCTGACGATAGAAGTAGCGCACGGCATCGGCATACTGTGCCTTGGCTTCTTTGTCGGACTCTGCGCAGCAGATGATCTGCGTGAAGGCCATCCGGTTGGGGTTCATATTGGCCCCGTTGCGCTCCGTGTGCTCCCAGAATGCGTCAACGATCGGCTTGGCATTCTGCGTGCCGTGGAACGAGAGATATCCGTAGCAGTAGTCGAGCGCGTTCACCACATCCCACGTCTCCACGCTGCCGGATCCGGGAATCCAGATCGGGATGTCCTTCTGTATGGGCCGGGGCCACGGGTTGACATAGCGGAGCTTGGTGAAGCGTCCGTTGAAGGCGAATGGCGCCTCCGCCGTCCACGCCCGATGGATCAGTTCACGCGCCTCGTGAAAGCGGTCGCGGAGCTCAATCGGGGGTACGCCGTACACGAACGCACTGTCCATGGGTGTGCCGAACACGATCCCGGCAATGATCCGACCGCCCGACAAGCAGTCGAGCATGGCGATCTCCTCCGCCACCCGCAGCGGAGGGTTGTAGAGAGCCAGCGAGTTGCCGCAGAGGGCGATCGCCGAATTTTCGGTGGTGACGGCGAGGATCGCAGCAATCAGGTTCGGTGAAGGCGTCATGGCCAGCGACGTCTGGTGGTGTTCATTCAGGAGGAGCGAATCCCATCCCAGTCGATCGGCGTGTTGCATCAGGCGGAGGTACATGCGGTAATCCTCGCCAACCTGCGTCGAATCCGTCACGGCTGTCGGCGCGGTGACCCACGAACTGTGGATGGACTTCGAGTAGTGCTCGGGCAGCCCCGTGTAGTACTGCTGCGCAAACCAGTGGAACCTCACGGGCCCTCCTGTCGGTGTTGTCCCTGTCGGTGCCTCCCGCGGGCGCGCCTGCCCGTTCCCCACGTCGTCGTGGAGGCCTCGCTCGTCGCAATGCGTTCTGTATAGCATCAATACCCGGTTATTGGGTGAGTGCTCAAATTCGCCGCGACAACCATCGGCAAGAGGAGGGGTATGAGCCTGGGGAAGATCCATCGCCACGCGGCAGGTCCGTTCGAGGTCGACGTGTGGGAAGGAGGTGCAGGCTCGCCCTTGATGTTCCTGCACGGGTACGAGCGGCATCCGGGAGACGCGGCCTTCCTCGGCCGACTCGCACAACGTCACCGCGTCTGGGCACCCGAGCAACCCGGTTATGGGACCTCGATCGGTTCCGACGAGATTCACGATCTGCTCGACCTGGTGTTGTTCTACCGGGAACTCATTCAGGATCTCGGCGCCGGCCCGGTGGATCTTGTGGGCCATTCGATTGGCGGAATGATCGCCGCCGAAATCGCCGCGATCACACCCAACGTCGTGCGACGGCTGGTGCTCGTGGATTCTTTCGGCCTCTGGCTCGACGAAGAACCCGCCACGGATCCGTTCGGCGCGCGCGACCTCGCGTTGAAGGCGAAATGGCACGATCTCGCGAACCGACCACACCCCGAGCCGAGCAATTTCGTGCCCGATCCGGACGACCCTCAGGCCGCCTCTCTTTTCCAAGCTCGTAACTATGGAGCCGCCACCCGGTTCATGTGGCCGATCGCCGAGCGGGGGCTGCGTCGCCGGCTCCGTTATCTCACTGCGCCGACCCTGGTAGTGCAGGGTGGAGACGATGGTCTGCTGCCGGTGAGCTACGCGCAAGAGTTGGTCCGACTCATTGATGGGGCGTCTCTCGTCGTGATCGATCGGGCGGGGCATTACCCCATGTTCGAGCAGGAGGACGCCTTCATCGAAGCGGTGGAGGTCTTCTTGTCGGAGTAAGCCCCCTCAGGGCAGCGTGTCCGGCGCGCGCCAGTCGACTGACACGAATCGGTGGGCGATCAGCCATTGCTCGCCGACGGGGACCATCCGGTCACGGTAGCGCCCCACGTGGTCGAGGCCCTTCCGAGTGACGACGAGGAAGTAGCTCGCGACGGTGGCCTCCGTGGGCGACACGGATTCGAACCGGATGTTGGTGACGTTGTGGCGGAGGATGTACTGCGCACCGGCATGCGCACCGGCATCGGGTGAAGGAGGCGGCGCAGCCGACTCCTCCGGCTCAACGATCGCAGCCTCCATCTGCGCCTGCAGGCCGCTCGTGTCACCACTGAATGTGGCCACGATGGCCGCCCGGCCCACGATCGGTTCGACGCCCCTGATCTCCAGCACGCCGTCTTCGCAGAATGTCGACCCGAGCTCCTCAATGTGGTACCTGTCACCCGCATGCGTATAGAGGGCCAGCGTGTCGCGGCAACACTCTCTGGCCACGAGCTCCCACGACTCCATGGATCGTCACCCTAGACCTTTCCCACGGGAGTCGAGGTGACGAAGGTGCGCAGTGATGACTAGAAGGGCCGCTCGACTCCCACCGGCTCTCCCGGCGTGAATGTCACCGGCATGGCGACCACTCCGGCGAGCTCGGGGTTGCCGGAGTAGAAGTCGGTGGCCTCGCGGTCCACGACGTAGTCGGGGATGCGCGCCAGCACCTCGCGCATCATCACCTCGAAGAGCGACCGTGCGATGTGCATGCCGATGCAGCGGTGGGGGCCGACACCGAAGGCCATGTGGGGGTTGGGGGAGCGATCCAGGATCACCTCGTCGGGCCGTTCGAAGACCTTCTCGTCGAAGTTGGCCGACAGCCAGCTCAAGACCAGGTAGTCGCCCCGGCGTAGCTTCTGGCCGCCCAGCTCCACGTCCTTGGTCACCGTACGGCTGAGGAATTCGTTGACCGAGGTGAACCGGAGGAACTCCTCGGTGGCGCGAGCCAAGAGGTCGGGCTCGTCGATGAGCCGCTGACGGAGATCGTGGTGCGCGTCGAGGTGGAGGAGGGACAGCGAGGTCAGCGAGGTCGTGGTGTCGAGGCCACCGGCGATCAGGTTGCGAAACGCGCCGAGAAGCTCTTTGTCGGTCAGCTTGCGGCCGTCCTCGATCTCCATGGCCGCCAGCTTCGAGATGATGTCCTCCTTCGGATCGTGGCGGCGCACGTCGGCCAGCTTGAGAAGCTCGCTGTTCATGTCGTCCATCAGCATCATCGAACGGGCGAATTCCTCCGTGTCGGCCGAGTACGCATTGACGGCGTGGAACACCTCGGCGTAGTACGGCCAGCTCTCGCACGGGAGGCCCATCATCTTCATGGTGAGGATGGCCGGCAGCGGATTGGTGAAGTCCGCGACCATGTCCATGTGGCCGTCCGCGATCCTCCGATCCAGGAGCCAGGTGGCGCACTGCTCGGCGAAGGGCCGGTACGCGGCCACCGCGGGCGGCAGCATGAACGGGTTCAACAGACGGCGGAGCGCGATGTGTGTCGGCCCCTCTTTCTCGGAAATTTGCGCGGATGGCACACCCGACACGCGGGGGACCCCCATGATGCCGATGTAGTCGATCCCATCGGGTGCGTTCTCCTCGTACTTCGAAGAGAACGTCGCGTGGTCACGGGACACCGCCACCACCTCGTCGTAGCCGCTCACAGACCAGAACCCGCCGTACCGGGTGTTGAAGGCCACCGGGCACCGGGCCCGCATCCTCGCCCATTCGTCGTGCCTGTTGTGGGCGAACTCCTCGGAGAACAGATCGAAATCGACCTCGGGCCTGTCGGTGACGCTCATGACCGCTCACTCCGGGTCAGGACCTCGGGGCCGCCCTCCCCGATGCGCAGCATTTCCCGCTCGAAGCACCCGCCGACGCCCTCCTGGCTCACCCATGCCTGGACGCTCAGGACCGCACCTTCGTGGAGGGTGAGGCCGGCGCTCCGCCCGAAGCCGATCATCGGCGTCTCCGTGCCGATCCCCATCCCGAAGGCCAACGCGATCTCCGCCGGCCGTTCGCCGGTCGACTCCCAGGCCCGGTAGAGGTCGGCACCCGTGTTGCCGGCCCGGCATGCCGCGACGAGCGCGTCGGTGGCCCGGCGGCACCGGTCGGCCAAAGCGATGGCCCCCGGCGAAGGTGCGGCCCCGGCCGTCCTGGTGCGGGCCACACCGCCCTCGTACGCCGCGTAGAGGGCGCCGGGGGAGAGGACGACGAGCTCGCCCCGGGTGATGATGCGGTCGCCGGCCAGGTAGCGGAAGTGGACCGGGCCGACGCGTGGGGTGGCGAAGACGACGCTCTCGCTCGGGGGCGTGGGCGCGCCGAGCGCGGCCACGGTCTCCACGTAGACGCCGAGGAGGTCGCGCTCGGAGATCCCAGGCGCAAGTGCGGCCTCGAGGGCGGCCAGCCCCGCTTCGGCCAGGGTCAGGGCCATCTGCAGGCACGCCAGCTCATCGTCCGTCTTGTCGGCACGCAACCCGGCCAGGATCCCCGTGGCGTCGACCAGCTCGAAGTTGGGCACGAGGTCGGCCAGTACCTGCCCGAAGAAGGGGGTGAGCGAGTCGGTGCCGACCCGATGGGCCTCGGACAGGCCGGGGATGCTCGCCAGCGCCGCGACCAGGTGGGCCGGGTCCCAGAACATGCCGTAGAGATCGTCGTGGCCGATCTCGGGCGGGATGCCGTCGTCCCAGGTCGAGAGGAGGTGGATCCTGCCCGTCTTGGGTATGACGACGCACAACGGGGCGAAGGGGTTGGCCCCCGAACGCCACAGCTGACGGGCCCCGGTGGCGTAGCGGACATTGCCGGGACGGCCGAGAACCAGCGCATCGAGCCCGGCACTCCCCGCCGCGTCGAGCACCCGACGGCGGCGCTCCTGCCGGAGCCGGGTGAAATCGACGCGTGCGCCGTCCTCGAGGGCCATGGTCCCGGTCATCCGGACACCTCGAAGGGGTCGTAACGCAGCCCGCTGAGCTGCACCCAACCGGTGTCAGTGACGGCGACGATGTCCTCGGACCGGTAGCCGGCGTATCCCTCATCCCAGATGACCGGTTCGAAGACGAGGACCATGCCCGGGGCCATGATCAGCGATCCGTCGAAGCCCTCGCCGAGATCGGTTCCGATGAGGGGCATCTCGGCGCTGTCGGTCCCGATGCCGTGGGCCAGGTAGAAGTGCTCCATCCAGGGCTTCACGCCATCGTTGGCCGCAATGGCGGCTCGTCCGAGCTCGAGGGCGGACACCCCCGGCTTGAGGATGTCGCGTGCGGCGGCCACCACCGAGCGCCAGCGCTCGAAGTGCGACGTCTGCCGCGCGGTGAGGTGCAGGTGCGAGCTCGTGACCCACGTACGTCCGAAGTCAGAGGCGTAGCCCCGGTGGCAGATCCCGGCGTCGACCCATATGACGTCGCCTTCACGCAGGATCTGATCGGTCGTCGAGATGGGGTAGGCCAGGTCGCCATGGGTGGTCCACGGCCCCTCGGCCTTCGTCGCGGTCATGACCTGCCAGATGGGGTCGATCGCGTTGGCCGTCGCGCCCAACTCGAAGATGCGCCGGAGGAAGATGCCGCTCAGCTCCGTTTGGCGCATGCCCGGGCGCAGCGCCTCGCGTGCGGTCTCCATCGCCTGCTCGGTGATCCGCTGGGCCTCGCGGATCGCGGATACCTCGTCGGGTGTCTTGATGATCTTGGCCGCACCGAGCACCGCGCTCGAGTCGCTCCATGCGAACCGATCGAGCGCGCGCAGCATCGGGTGGGTCTGCTCGTCGACTCCGAGGCGGGCCCCCGCGGGGAAGTACCCGCTCAGCGCGTCGGCGAGCTCTCCGATCCCGTCGTCGAGGTCGGGGAAGAGCGGGCCATGCACGTGATCGGCCGGGAACTCGGGCGGCACCCCGTCCAAGAAGGGCGTGTAGAGGTGTGGGGAGCTCTCGCCCCGCAGCACGACGGCAACGGCCCGGAACAGGCCGGCCTTGCCGGCATCCTCACCCGGAGCGTCGGCCCCCGTCGAATGCGCCACGCCCGCCGAACCCAGGAGCACCAACCCATCGATCCCTTGGGCCTCGAGCTGGTCTTGGACGTTGGCGAACCGTTCCGCCCGCAGGCGTGCCATGTCCGGCAGGGCCGGAATGGGTCTCCCCCCGATCGTCGCTCCTGCTGACCAATCTTCGACCATCGGGTCTTCCCCTCCTGCGCGAACCACCGCCCGGTGCACGAACGGGTCACCCCGTCGCACCCCAACCGTACTGCGGGAACCATGGGGTGTCCCTGCGTGCGCGGTGCCCTCGACGGGGCCGGGTGGGCTACCCCTCCGTGAAGCGCCAGCGTCTCGCGGGCTCGGCCCCCGGCGGGTACTCGAGCGCGCAGACGTCGAACCAGATGGGGAGGAGGTACCTCACGTAGAAGGCGCGCTGGGTGACGGTGGGCGTGACGATGTCGTCGAACAGCTTGAGCCGCAGGCGATCGTCCTTCTCCTGGTAGCGCTGGCAGGCCTCGAGCACGTCGTCGACCTCTTCCCTGGTGTCCATCAGGAGGCCGAGGTGGTCGTAGCTCGGGGAATGGATCGGCTCGTCCACCTCCATGAGAAGGATGAACTGTCCCTCGTCGGGAACCAACAGATGGCCGGGTTGTCCGAACAGCTCGTAGGGGCTGCACCGCCAATTGAGGACGTCGCCGTAGAAGCGGTCGATGTCGGCTCGGGTCTCCTCGTCCAAGGCACCCCGGGCGAAGGTCAGCTCCATGTGATTGAACCGCATCGTGCGTCCCCCTGTGGTCAGTGCGTCTCCGGCCAATAGTAGGGCATTCGGCCCGGCGAGCCATATGGTTGCGCCTGCTCGGCGTCGTCTAGTGTGACCGCCGACCAGGGAGTCGACGAGGCCCCTCTTTCGGGCATCGGGCAATCTCGCCCGACCGAGCCCGGTTCACCGTTCACGCAAAGAGACAGGGGAGTCGCATGGAGATACGTGGTGCATCAGCGATCGTGACCGGCGGTGCCGGGGGCCTGGGTGGGGCGACCGTACGCCGGCTTGTCGCCGCCGGGGCGAAGGTGGTCATCGCTGACCTCGCCACCGAGAAGGCCGAGGAGATGGTGAAGGAACTGGGGTCCTCGGTTGCGTTCGTCAAGACGGACAGCACGAGTGAGTCCAGCGTGCAGGAAGCACTCGACCAGGCAGCCAGCATGGGGCCGGTGCGGATCTCGGTCGCCGTCCACGGTGGGTTCGGCGGGGGAGGCCGGACGTTGAAGGCCGACGGGACGCCGCACTCGCTCGAGGACTTCCGCAACGTGATCGACCCGTACCTGGTGGGGACGTTCAACGTCCTGCGCCTGGCGTCCGCCGCGATCTCCAAGTCCGAGCCCCTGGAGGACGGTGAGCGCGGCGTCATCATCAACACGGCCTCGATCGCCGGCTACGAGGGGACCATCGGCCAGGTGGCCTATGCGACCGCCAAGGCAGGCGTCATCGGGTTGACGATCGCCGCCGCGCGCGATCTGGCCGTGGTCGGCATCCGGGTGATGACCATCGCCCCGGGGACGTTCATCACGCCTGCCTACGGGAACGACCTCGAGGCGGTGGAGGCCTACTGGGCTCCCGCCATCCCGTTCCCCAAGCGGATGGGGCAACCGGACGAGTACGCCAAGCTGGTGCAGTCCATCGTCGAGAACTCCTACCTCAACGGCGAAGTGATCCGGATCGACGGCGCCATCCGCTTCGGGCCCAAGAGCCCGAAGTAAGGGTCACCCCGTGAGGCTGCAGGGCTCGGCTGCCGGGGTCCGACCCCGGTGAGCCCGGACGAAAAGCCGCCGACACAGACGACGGCACGCGTCGAGCTGGCCGCCGGGCACGCCTTCGAAGCGTTCAGCTGGAGGGACGTCGTGGTCGACGGCGCCGACTGGGCCATGGAGATGGAGGTCACGTCGCGGGTCGTGAACAGTTCGGGCGTCCTCCAGGGCGGCCTCCTGGCCACGCTGATCGACATGGTCGCCGGCGTGTCGCTCCAGCGCGGGGAGAAGGCCTACCTGCGCAATGCCACGAGCGAGATGCAGGTCAGCTTCCTCGCGGGAGCCCGGGTCGGGCCGGTGCGTGCGGTGGCCCACATCCTGCGCCGTGGCAGGAGGAGCGCCGTGGTGCGGGTGGACGTGCACGACCTGGGTGCGGACAACCTCTATGTGGCCACGTCGACGTTGACGTTCTCCGTCACGCCCCGGGAGTCCGGGCCGGCGGCGTAGGCCTCAGCCCTGGGCCGGGCCGAATCGCTCCCAGTTCCATAGCATCATCGACTCGAACGGGGCCGCGAGCACCGGTCGCACCGGTGCGTCCTTCCAGATCTCCCCGAGGACCGGGGCCAACCGCTCGCCGACCGTGGCCGGGTCGTCGTCGAGGTAGCAGGTCGTGATCCGGTACGAACCGGGGCTGAAGGTGTCGCGCCGTATGGCCGGAGTTGTCCCGAAGGCGAGGGCGCCGGCGACACCGGGCACCGCGACCAGGGTGGGCAGCACGTCGGAGTGCATGCGTTGGATGTAGGCGTCCTGCAATGCGGCGTCGGTCGGCTCTTCGACAATGAGGTAGATCCCGCGGTTGGGGCGGTAGGGGACCGCCTCGTCCGAGATGAGTGCCCGCGGTGAGGCCTGGGCGAGCAG
The DNA here is from genome assembly GCA_003160635.1 of Acidimicrobiaceae bacterium. GTDB lineage: Bacteria > Actinomycetota > Acidimicrobiia > Acidimicrobiales > RAAP-2 > Bog-473. Next base: position 64,173 of record PMLV01000206.1, read on the forward strand.
CAGCCTGAGTCCCGCCAGGTACTGCTTGGGCAGCGCCTGGGAGTAGCGGCCCATCTCCGCCAGGGCGCGGCCCAAGGTGAAGAACTCGTCGATCGTCTCGTCGAGCGGATTGCCCATCAGGTAGCACACGACGTGGGCCGTGTGGGCCCAGTCGTCCACCGCCACGGCGCGCACGGCTTCGCACGCGGGCGTCGAAGCCCAGCGTTGGCCCCACAACAAGCCGGGCAGCAGGTACTGCTCGGGCATGTGGTCGAGCTGGTGCCATTCGAGGTAGGCCCGGTCGTCGCCGCCGGGCGAGTGGTGCGACAGCGAAAAGAACCCGAGCTTTATCTTGTTCATTGCCCCCCGAAATCGGCCGGTGGCGCGCGCAGAGCGGCGGCGCCCTGAAACGCTGCCCCACCATAGGCCCGGGCGGTGCAGGCCACCTTCAGCCTCACGCGTCGCGGCGCGGCGTAGTGTGGTGCGCCGTAGGTGGGGACCCGTACTCAAGAGGAGCTCGGCCGATGTTGGTAACGGACCTCAGCCGTGACGTGGCGGGTCGCTTCTGCACACGCCTGCTGGCCCTGGGCGGAGCCGATGTCGTGTCGTATCCCGAGCCGCGCTCCGGGGCCCGCGCACCGCGCCCGGCCACCGATTGGCTCGGCGCCTACCTCGATCCGCACAAATGGGTGGTCCAGGAGGCCGAGCAGGCCGAGGCGGCCGGAGCCGACCCCGCCTCGCTCCTCGAGGTGGTGCGCGCCTCGGATGTCGTCGTCACGTCGTTCGACCGCGGTCGTTACCTGGGGCCACTCGACGCGGACGGGGTGCGCGCGCTGAATCCCGGTGCCGTGCACGTCACCACGAGCTCGTATGGGACGGCGGGCCCCTATGCCGCGTGGCGCGGTGGGTCGTTGGCCGAATGGGCCGCCGGCGGGTACCTCTACATCACCGGAGATCCGTCCCGTGAGCCATTGTGCGGACCGGTCAACCTGTGCGGCTACGTCGGGGGGTACACGGCGGCGATCGCCGTGCAGGCGGCCTCCATTCTTCGGCAGCGCACCGGCCGGGGCAGCCATGTCGACGTCAGCGTGATGGCCGCGATGTTGAGCATGCACCAATCCACCTTTTCCCGACTGGGGGTCGGCGGCGTGGTCCGTGCCAGGACCGGTCGCTACACCGAGGTCTACCCCCTGACCGTGCTGCCCTGCCGGGGGGGCCACGTGTCGCTCGGCGTGGCGCTCGATGCCGAGTTCGATCAGTTGTCGATCGCCATCGGCCAGCCCGAGATCCTCAGTGACCCCCGGTTCGCCACACCGGCCGCTCGCACACAGCATCGCGATGAGCTCGATGACGTGCTGCTCCCCTGGCTGGCCGTACGAGATGCGGCGGAGGTGGTGGCGATCCTGCAGGCGGCCGGACTCCCGTGCGCCAAGGTGGCCACGACGACCGAGGTCCTGGCCAATCCGCAGCTGGCCGAGAGGGGCTTCTGGGAGCACATCACCGTCGAAGGCGCAAAGGGCCGCATGCCGGGAAGTCCGGTGCTGGCAAGGGGCTCACCCCCGGTTCGGGCGGCCCCCGGGCCCGCTCCCGACCCCGGGCCCATCTCGGCGGAAGACCTGCCCGCGATCGTCTCGGCCCATCAGCGCACTGCCGGTTCCCGACCGCTCCCGGCAGGACCGTCCGGCCTCCCGCTCGGCGGCGACCCGCCGATCCTGGTGCTCGACCTCACCGCGTTCTGGGCCGGCCCCAGCGCCACCAGGAATTTGGCCGACCTGGGAGCCAGGGTGGTCCGGGTGGAGCGTCCTCGCTCGAGGGTGGACTATGCCGACAACTCGGACGAGGGCGTTCTCGTTGGCTACCTCTTCGACTACAAGATGAACCGGAACAAGGAGAGTGTCGTCCTCGACCTGCGCACCGGGGCGGGAAAGGAAGTCCTACGGTCCTTGGCCGCTCGGGCCGATGTCGTGGTCGAGAACTACAGGGCCGGTGTGATGGATCGACTGGGGCTCGGCTACGAGTCCTTGTCGGCCGACCATCCGGAGCTGGTCTACGTCTCGCTGAGCGGGTTCGGGGACACCGGTCCGTGGTCGCCGTGGCGTTCCTACGGGCCCACGATCGAAGCGGCCTCGTCGATCGAATCGCGCACCGGCTACGTGGGTGGGGAACCGCTCCGACTGGGCCACACCCTGCCCGACGGAGTGGGAGGCCTCGTCGGCACACTGGCGGCGCTGGACGGCCTGCGCCGTCGCCATGCCACCGGGAAGGGAGGTCGCTATGACCTCTCCCAGCTCGAGGCGTACTGCGCCATGAGCGGCGAGGAGCTCTTGGCCTCGTCCGTGTCGGCCCGGGACATACCCCGTCGTGGCAACCAGGGCCGCGAGGTCAGCCCGCATGGGGTCTACCCATGCCGCGGCGATGACCAGTGGATCGCGCTGGCGGTGGCCACTGACGACGAGTGGGCACGGTTGGTCAAGGTGGCGGCGGCCGAGGGCCTCGACGACGAGCGCTTCCGCCCGGCCTCGGGTCGCCTTTCGCACCGCGACGAGCTCGACCGGTCCATCGCCCGCTGGACGTCCTCGGCGGACAAGCTCACGCTGGCCGTCGCGCTTCAGGCTGACGGGATCGAGGCGTTTCCGGTGGCCACCGCGGTCGACCTGGTGGCGGATGCCCAGTTGGCGCAGCGGGGGTACTTCGTCGAGGTCCCACTACGGGGGCAGGCGGTGAAGCTTCCGGGGTCGCCCTTCTCTGCGTCGCCGCCCATCGTCCGGACCGATGGGCGCCCGCCCGCGTTCGGCGAACACAGCGCGAGCGTCTTGGGGGAGTTGGCCGGCTACTCCGAGGAGGAGGTGGCCCGACTGGCCCGCGACGGTGTGATCGTGCTCGGCCGGTAGCAGCCTCTACGAGATGAGAGGCCGGACGCTTTCGTCCAAGAAGGTGACCACGGCGTCGGAGAAGGCATCGTTGCGGTCCCCGGCGATCATGTGCGCCGCCCCCTCCACCCCCACCATCCGGGCACCGGGGATCCGGGCCACGAATTCCTCGGCGCCCTCCTCCGTGACGACGTCACTGAGAAGTCCGCGCACGAGAAGGGTGGGCACATGGATGTTGCTCATGGCCACGTCGAGCAACCCGGCCAAGCGGTCGGGGACGACCTCCGTCCGGCCCCGACCGATGAACGCCGGATCCCAGTGCCAGTACCAACGTCCGTCGCGTTCCCGGAGGACTTTCTTCAAGCCCGTCGGGTTGACCCGCTTCTCGCGGTTCGGCGTGTAGGCGGCGATGGCCTCGGCCGCGTCCTCGAGCGTGGCGAAGCCGTCGAGCCCGGACTGCATGAAGCTGCGGATGCGCTCGATTCCCTCCGGGTTGGCCTTCGGTGTGATGTCGACCAGCACCAAGCCGGAGGAGACGGTTCGATCGCTCGTCCCTTCCGCGAGCATGGCGGACATGCCGCCCAGCGAGGCGCCGACGAGCACGGGTGGCTTCCCGAGTTCGTCGGCGACGGCGAGCGTGTCGGCACAGAACGAGGTGAAGGAGTAATCGCCGTTGGGCGCCCAGTCGCTCTCCCCATGGCCTCGCAAGTCGAGCGCAACGGTGCGCCAGCCCTCACTCGCCACGATCTCTGCCGTGCGACCCCAGGCATAACGGGTCTGGCCGCCACCATGAAGGAAGAGCACGGGCCACGCGTCGGGATCCCCACGGACGTCGGCCACCAGGCGCACGCCCTCGAAGCCCTCAAAGATCTTTCGTTCTGTTTCCATGGGTTCTATCGTCACACCTTTTTTCGCCGCACGTGGCGGCTAGCGGCCCTTCCAGCTCGGTTGGCGTTTCTCGATGAAGGCCTGCGCTCCCTCCTTGGCGTCCTCGCTCCCGAAGACCGCAGAGAGTTCCTCAGGTGTCGCCCAGCCACGCTTGGGGTCGTCCAGCACGGCTCTCCGCACGAGCTCTTTTGTCGTCCGGATGGCGATCGGCCCATTGGCGGCGATGGTGGCGGCCAGCGCAAGGCTGGCGTCGAGCAGCTCTGCCGCCGGCACCACCCGGTTCACCAGCCCCCAGGTCGAGGCCTGCGCGGCGGAAATGAGCTCGCCCGTCAGCGCTACTTCGAGCGCCAGCGACAGGGGGAGCCGGGTGCCGAGCAACGTGCCACCCCCTGCGGCGATCAGGCCCCGCTTCACCTCGGGCAGCCCGAAGCGGGCGCTCTCGGCGGCGACGACCAGGTCGCAGGAGAGCGCCAATTCGAAGCCACCGCCGACCGCGGCACCGTTGACGGCGGCGATCACGGGTTTGGGGGAGAGGTTCTTGGCGTCATACTTCGGCGCCGACTCATCTCGCTCGCGGGCCGTGCCCCCGCCACCCTCGCTGAACGCCCGCAGGTCCATGCCGGCGCAAAAGATCCGTTCCCCCGCCCCGGTGAGGACGACCACCTGGGTGGCGTCATCGGTTGCGATCTCATGGAAGGCCAGGCCGAGGGCGTCGAGGAGCTCCGGGTTCAGTGAGTTTGCTGCTTCCGGCCGGTTCAGGGTCAGTACCTGGACCAGGCCAAATTGACTGCGTTCGAGAATCATGGTCACCCCGCTGTGCTGTAGTGGAGCGACACGGTACCGGAACTGCGACGTGTCCCGGGTGGGAGGGCACGGCCACGGCGCAGGGTGGCGCGCCGCCAGGTTCGGCGGGCCTCACGGACCCGGCCCGGTGTCGCTACATTTGGGGCATGCGAATTGTCGTCGACTTCGACCTGTGTGAATCCAACGCCCTGTGCATGGCGGCCGCCCCTGAGGTGTTCGAAGTGCGGGACGACGATTTCCTCTACGTGCTCTTGGAGGAGCCCCCCGAGGAGCTGCGGGAAAAGGTCGAGGCCGCGGCCAGGGCCTGCCCGAAGGCTGCCATCAAGGTCGTCGACTGAACGGATCGCGGTCGGCCATCTGCGGTCGGGGCCGTCGCCGGGGCGACCGCTACCGGGCCGCCGCACCCAGCCTGCTACGCCGCATGCCGCCCCGGGCGGCATCAGGAAGGAAGATATGAAGGAACAGCGCCGCTCGCGGCGGATCGCCATGTCGCCCGAAGAGCGCGATGCGTTTCTCCGTGCGGAACGGACGTGCCGGGTGGCCTCGGTCAAGGGCGACGGCGCGCCGCATCTCAGTGCCTTGTGGTTCGTCTGGGACGGCGAGGCGCTCTGGCTGACGTCCATCGTGAAGAGTCAGCGCTGGACCGATATCGAGCGCGAGCCGCGGGTCAGTGTCCTCGTCGACACGGGCCACGACTTCGGTGAGCTCCGTGGCGTCGAGATCTCCGGGACGGCTCACGTCGTGGGTGAGGTGCCCCGCGTGGGCGAGCCCAACGACGAGCTCGTCGTGCCTGAGCAGCTCTTCGGCGACAAGTACGCCGGCGGTGCGTTCGGGCACGACGGGCGGCACGCGTGGCTTCGCATCGTGCCGGAAAAGATCGTGAGCTGGGATTTCCGAAAGATGGGCCAGGCCTGAGGCCCTGGTCAGGCGTCAGGCGTGCGCATTGCCGGTCCACTCGGGGTACAGCCCGCGCGCCAGGGAGAGCTCCTGAGCCTGAATGTCGATGCCGCCGAGTGACAGCGCGTCGTCGGAGATGGCCAGCCACGTGAGGACGGCGCCGATGAGGGCGGGCGGCGCCCAGTCCGCTCCGGAGAAGCCGAAGCCGGCCATGTCCGCCTTGATCCGCTCCGTGGCCACGCCGCCCGGGTTCACGTTGAAGAAGCGGATGCCGCTGTCGGCATGCTCGACGGCCAGCACGCCCGCGACGCGGTGCAGTGCACCCTTGCTGACGCTGTAGCCCATGCCCCAACCGCCGGCGCCGGCGGCAGCCGGGGGATCAGAGGTCCCGGCGCCCGACGACATGGTGATCACGGTGCCGCTCCCGCGCTCGAGCATGCCCGGGAGCACCATCTGCAAGATGTGCAGAGGGGAGATCACGTTGGCGGTGAGATGGCGCTCAATGAGCTCGACCGGCGTGTCGAGGAAAAGATCCATGTGCCCCGGGCCCACGTAGCGGCCGTTGTTGACGAGGACGTCGACCCGTCCCCAGCGTTCCAGGACGATCGCGGTGACCGCGCCGACCGAGGCCAGGTCCATGAGGTCCGAGGGCACCGCCAGCACGGAGCGACCCGTGGCCCTGATCGCCTCGGCCGTGGCGCTCAGCGATCCCGGCAGGGGGCGGGTATTGGTCTCCCTGACCGTCGAGGAATGCTCTCGTTCTTCGCCTTCGACCTGGCTGCGGGCAGTGATGGCCACGTCGTAGCCAGCCTCCGCGAAGGCGATCGCGACCGCCTTGCCGATGCCCCGGCTCGCCCCCGTGACGAACGCCACCGGTCCCTCGATCGCACCCATTGTCTCCTCCTTGTCGCGGTCCGAGCCGGGCACCTCCGTGGGGCCGGGCGCCCGGCATCCTGACACGGGGGAGCGTGGTCCTCATAGAGTGGCCGCCGTGTCCCCACCTTTGCCGATGCTCGTCCCCGAGTCCGAGTTCTTCTGGGTGAGCGGTTCCGAGGGGGTGCTGAGGTTCCGCCGGTGCGCCGACTGCCGGTCCTTCCAGCACCCGCCGGGGCCGATCTGCCGGACCTGCGGCTCCTCCGATCTCGCGCCCGAGGACGTCTCAGGCCGCGGCGTGCTCGTGGGGTTCACGGTGAACGAGCACATGTGGATACCCTCGATGCCGCCCCCCTACGTCATCGGGATCGTGGCCATCGAGGAGGACCCACGCGTCCGGCTGACCACCAACATCGTCGACGTGCCGGTATCGGAGCTCGCGGTGGGGCGCCGGGTCGAGGTGCGCTTCACGCAGGTGGAGGACGTCTGGTTGCCCTTGTTCACCTATGCCGCCGACGGTGCGCCGGACGGTCCCGTGCCCGAGGACGAGCGCCCCGAGCAGTGGGTCCGGCCCATGGTGAGCCCCGAAAAATTCGAGGACAAGGTTGCCATCACGGGCATCGGCATGTCGCGGCTCGGGAGGCGACTGGGCGTCGATCCGCTCAGCCTCACGGTGGAGGCCGCCCGCAATGCGGTGGCCGACGCCGGCCTGACCATGGCCGACATCGACGGCCTGTCGACGTACCCCGGTGGGTTCGCNNGCGGGTGGGCACTCCGAAGGCGGGGTCACCGCCCTCGAAGAATCGTTGCGGATCCGTCCGACCTGGTTCAACGGAACAGGCGAGACCCCGGGTCAAGGGGGCTCGGTCGTGGCCGCCATGCTGGCCGTGGCGGCCGGGCTCTGTCGTCATGTGCTGTGTTTTCGCACCGTGTGGGAGTCGACGTGGGCGGAAAGGGTCCGCAGCCGCCCCCCGTCGCCCGGGTCCAGGGTGGAAGGCGATTTCATGGCGTGGCGCGCCCCCTTCGGCGCCATGAGCGCCGCCAATTGGATCGCCATGAACGCGTCCAACCACTTCTACCGCTACGGCACGACCCGCGCCGCCCTCGGGGCGATCGCCGTCAACGCCCGCCGCAACGCGGGCCTCAACCCGGCGGCGATCTATCGCGAGCCGATGACGATGGACGACTACTTCGCGGCCCGCATGATCACCAGCCCCTTCGGGCTCTTCGACTGCGACGTTCCCTGCGACGGCTCGATCGCCCTTGTGGTGTCCGCTGCCGACGTCGCGCCGGACCTGGCGCAGCCGCCGGTCTACGTGGAGGCGGTCGGCACCCAGATCATCGACCGCGTCAGTTGGGACCAGGGGACGCTCAGCCACGAGCCGCAGACCCAGGGTCCGGCCGCCCACCTGTGGAGCCGGACCTCGTTGCGCCAGGAGGACGTCGACTTCGCCCAGCTCTACGACGGCTTTACGTTCAATTGCCTCAGCTGGCTCGAGGGCCTCGGCTTCTGCGGCGTCGGAGAGGCCGGCGACTTCCTGGCCGACCCCGGCCGGATCGCTCTCGGCGGCCAGCTGCCGCTGAACACATTCGGCGGACAGCTCTCCGCCGGACGCACCCATGGGTACGGCTTCCTCCACGAGGCGGTGGTGCAGCTCCGCGGGCAGGGCGGGGAGCGCCAGGTCGCCGGCGCCCAGGTGGGCGTCGTCAGCACGGGTGGTGGAACCCCCGGGGGGTGCTTCCTCTTTACGGCTGCCCGCTGAGGGATGCCGTCATCGGCCTCAGCTGTCGGCGGTGAAGACGCGCTTGGTGAACTTCCAGGCACCGTCCTCCTTGGCGAGCACGTCGTCGTACTTGCCTGAGGTCGTCACGATCTGCTGCGCCGGATCACCGTTGAGGACGAACAACTGGACGTAGGCCTTCAGGGTCGCCTTGTCGCCGTCACCATCGATGACCAGGTTCGTGGCGATGTGGCGAGGGGCGCGCACCGAGGTGGCGAACATCTTGGCGAAGTCTCCGAGCGCGTCGTGCCCCTCGATCTGGAGCTCACCGGCACTCAGCGAGCCCTTCTCCGAGAAGACGGCGACAAAGCCCTCGGCGTCGCCACTGTCGACGGCGTGGTTGTAGCGGGCGGCGAGCCCCTGGATTTCCAGCTGATCCTCAGTGGTCAGACCCATGATTCCCCCATCTCCTTCACTTTGCGCTAGGTGACGCCGATGCGTCCATTGCGGGACGGCCCTCTGCGCTCGCAGGGGCCATGGTGCCCAATGGTATAACTGTTCGGGACCGCCGGACTCGGTCCATGGGCTCGGGGGTGACGTCGTTGGGGGCAGTGGGTTGACCTGGTGTCGCCGTGCCCCGGGGGACCGAGCTCGAAGAAGTGGAGAAACTGCCGTCCAGCCATAAGATCGCAGCGACGACCTGGTGTTGGCCGACCGAAGGAACACAAGGTGATCTCGACCAGGCCCCGGCCAGTCGGATCGGGAGGTGGATGCACATGAGTAGCGTGACCGTGGATGCACGGAGCGAGAGCGGTGAGGGTTCTCTGGACGTCCCACCCCAGTGGCGCCTCTCGAGGGCCTTCGTCCCTCGGGGCCGTTACATCGATCCCGAGTTCGCCGCACTCGAAATGGAGCGCCTCTTCCCGAGGACCTGGCTCAACGCCTGCCGGGTCGATGAAGTGGAGCGCGTGGGCCAGTACGTCGATTTCGAGATCGGTGGCCAGTCCATCGTGGTCGTACGCACCGAGGACGGTCTCAGGGCGTACTTCAACGCCTGCCGCCACCGCGGGACCCGTCTGGTGCACGGCCAGGGGCGGATCGGGGAGTTCCGTTGCCCGTTCCACGCCTGGCGCTGGAACCTGGACGGCTCCCTCAAATACCTGGCGGACGACGCCAACTTCGATCCTCGTCCGGCGGACGAGCTCTGCCTCCCCGAGTGCCGCGTCGACACCTGGGGTGGATGGGTCTTCATCAACATGGACGGCCGCGCCGAGCCGCTCCTGGACTACTTGGCGCCGCTCCCCGAGCGCATGGAGGGCTACAAGCTCGAGGACATGCGCATCGCCTGGTACAAGACGATCATCCTTCCGGCGAACTGGAAGACATCGCTCGACGCATTCATCGAGAGTTGGCACGTGCCGGGCACCCACCCGCAGCTCCTCCGGCCGGACAAGCAAGGGTCCCCGCCGACGATCGCCGAGTCGCAGAATTACGGGGCGACGTTCAACGAGTTGTTCCGCTACCACTCACGGCACGCGGACAACTTCCGCTACGGGCCGGACGGGGACTCCGACAAACTGCGGGCGGCCTACGGTGTGGACTCCGCCGCGATCTACCGGAACGTGGAGTACTCGTTGCGTGAGCTGCGTGCCCTCTACCTCCCGACCGACTTGGCCGCCGCCGCCGAGCTCAGGACGACGGAGGGGGCCGACGGGCCGTCGGGCAACGCCATCTACCAGCAGCTGCGCCGGAAGCATGCGCGGGCGGTCGGTATCGACTACCCCGAGCTCACCCAGGCGCAGTTGAAGAACGGCATGTACGACTGGCATGTATTCCCGAACACGGTCTTCCTGGTCGACATGGGCTGCATGTTGGCCTATCGCGCCCGGCCCAACGGGAACGACCCCGACAGCTGCATCTTCGACGTCCAGGGACTGGAGCTCCCGCCGTCAACGGGGATCACCACCGCCCTGCCGCAGTTCTTCGAGAACTGGCGCGACGGGGACGTCGGTGCCATCCTCACGCAGGACTTCTCCAACATGTCCGAGGTGACGGCGGGTCTGCACTCGCGTCACTACGACGGGCACCGGCTCAACACGCAACAAGAGATGACGATCTGGAACTATCACCGGGCCATCGACGAGTTCCTGTTCGATTAGGGGCCGAGGGAGGGGTGCTCCCGGAGGGATCGCAGCACGCAGCATCACGCACGCAACGCCGAGATGAGGGAGGTTCATCATGGCCGTAGATGGATTGCTGGCCGCCGACAGCGACATGCATGTGATGGAGCCGGCGGACCTGTGGCAGCGCTACATGGATCCGCGGTGGGGGCACGCCATCCCGGTCGGCCTCGAGGAGATCGAGCGGGACATGCGGGTCAAGGTCAAGAACGAGGTGCTGCTCCGCCTCGGTCCCATGCGCCTCCAGGCCGCGGGTCGCGCCTGGAAGGCGGATCAGGATTCGGCCTTCGCGCACGCCGAGACGCAACGGTGGGATTCCGCCTCGCAGGTGACCGCCATGGAGATGGAGCACCTCGACTCCGCCGTGTTCTTCCCCAGCCGGGGCCTCTTCGTGCTGGCCATGCAGAGCACCGATCACATCGGGCCCAACGGCCTGGAGCCCGAGCTGGCCACGGCCATCTCTCAGGGGTACAACGACTGGATGGCTGATTTCGTGGCCGGCTGCGAGCGGCCGGGCCGGGTCTTCGGCGCCGCCATGCTGGCTCCGCACGACGTGGGGGCCGCGGTGGAGGAGCTGAACCGCAACGTCGAGCGGGGATTCGTCGCCGCATTCCTCACCCCGGGGATGATCGACAACTTGCCGTGGCACGACAAGAAGTACGACCCGCTGTGGCGTGAGGCGGAGCGTCTCAACGTCCCGGTGTGCTTCCACGGGGGAGGCATCACGTCGCTCAAGCCGGACTTCGCCTTCAGCGACCATCTCGACAAGCTCATGTTGTGGCACCCGTTCAACCAGCCGCTGGGCATCATGTTCGTGGCCACCTGCTTCACGTCCGGGGGCATTCTCGAGCGATTCCCGACGTTGAAGGTCGCTCTCCTCGAAGGCAATTGCTCGTGGGCCCCCTTCATGATGTACCGGCTCGACGAGCATTGGGAGTGGACGGGCCGGTTCGAGGCACCGGACCTGCGCATGAAGCCGTCGGAGTACCTGCTGCGCAACTGCTACCTCTCGTGCGAGGCGGACGAGACGCCCGCGGTGCACTACTTCGAAGACTACGGCGATGACAACGTCGTGTTCTCGACCGACTATCCCCACGCTGATTCGAAGTTTCCCCATGCCACGAAGGCCTTCATGGAGCTCCCCTTCGAGGAGAGCACCAAGAAGAAGCTCTTGTGGGACAACTACGCGAAGCTGTACAACTTGCCCGAGATTGCACCTATGACTGTGGAGGAACGCTGAGATGGCAGACGAGACGGACTACGACGCAGCCGGTGCGGCCATACAGAGCCAGCTCTGGGGAGAGCGAGTGGGCGGTTCGACCGCCCCCGCCATGCCGGGCGCCAAGCTGGCACCGGACTACTTCGCCCTCGTGCGGAAATTCTGCTTCGGCATGTTCTGGAGTCGGCCGAATCTCGCCCTGCGGGACCGCTCGATGATCACGGTGGCCATGCTGGCGGCTCTGGGCCGGCAAGAAGAGTTGGCGGGGCATCTCCGCGGCGCCCTGAACGCCGGGGTGACCCGGGAAGAGCTGATCGAGGTGCTCATGCAGGCCGGTGTCTACGCCGGCGTCCCCATGGGCGTGGCTGCACTCAACACGGCGGGGCAGGTACTCGGGACCGAGTAACGGACCCCGAGCCGGCGGGCCCGGCGGGAATCGGGTTATTCCTCGGCCGGGCCGAGTACCAGGGGGACGCCCGTGGCGCGTTCCATCACTTCGACGAGGTCGCTGATGTCGTGCCCGCCCAAGCCTTGCGCCTTGGCGTACACGAGCATCTGATGGATGGCGGACGCGACGGGGAGGGGCACCGCTGAGTCGCGACCCAGCTCGAGCATGAGCCCGGCGTCCTTGGCGGCCAGCTCGATGGCGAAGTCGGCCGGCCTCCCTCTGGTCCCGATCTCGTCGACGCGCTTTTCGAGGTAGGAGTTGGCCCCGCCGGAAAAGCGGACCATCTTCAGCAGGAGTTGGAGGTCGATGTCGTTGCCCGCGGCCAGGGCGAGGCCTTCGAGCGACACCCACATGGTCGTGAAGGCCATGAGGGAGTTCACGAGCTTGCCCACGTTCCCCGTCCCGAGGGGACCGAGGTGGAACTGGCCCCGCCCGAGCGTTTCGAACAGTGGGGCGACCCGCGCCACCTGGTCGGCGTCACCGCCGATGATGAACACCAGCTGGCGATTGCGCGAGCCGATGGCGCCGCCGGTGAGTGGCGCTTCGACGAGGTGGCATCCTCCCGCGGCGAGACGCCGGCCGATGGCGCGCACGGTGGCGGGTGAGTTCGTCGTGAGATCGACGAGCAGCGAGCCGGCCGCCGCACCGCGCAGCCACTCCTCCGCCACGGCCGCCATGACCTCGGGTGTCGGCAGGGACAGGAACGTGATGTCGGAGTTGGCCGCCACGTCCTCGGGTGACGTGCCGGCATGTGCCCCGGCCTCCACCTGCGTGGTGAGACGAGCCGGATCGAGATCGAATGCAGTGACCGAGCGGCCGTCGGCGACAAGGTTGGCGCACATGCCGCCCCCGATGTTCCCCAGCCCGATGAACCCGATCCGTAACGCTTCAGTGTCTGTCGTTTCCCCCATCGGCACAGCGTAGGACATCGCTCGATTCTTTTCCCGCGTGACGCCGGACCCCGTCGGTAAAGTCGATCGGTCCGGGTCTCCCGCAGAGCGGGCAATCCTCTATTGTTTAAAATAGATGCCTATTTATCGCCGCCACCTACCCTGGGCCGGCCCCGCTCCGGGCGCAGACGAGCCGAGGAGGACGCGCAACGTGCCGCCCGGCCCACCCTGGCCGCGCGTGCGCACCTGCCGGTGAGGGGAAGGCCGAGATCGTGAGCCCCCCCGGTGCGGTGGAGGACATTGCCGCATTCCGCCTGCGGGCACGCCAGTGGTTGGCCCAGCACATGCCGAGGCTCCCCGACGGCGTCGACAACCAATCGCTCCTCGAAGCTGACGAATACGGACTGCGGGCCCGTGCACTCCAGCGGCTGCTGCACGACGCCGGGTTTGCCGGATTGTGCTTCCCCGTCGAGTACGGGGGGCAGGGGCTGACCCGGGCCCACCAACAGGCCTTCACGGAGGAGTCCGTCCCGTACCGGATGCCGGTCGTCTTCAACGTGCCGACGTTGTCGATCCTTGCCCCCACGCTGCTCGATTTCGGCACCGAGGAACAGAAGAAGCGCCACCTCCCTGCCATCATCCGAGGAGACGAGATCTGGGTGCAGATGCTGTCCGAACCGAGCGGCGGCTCTGATCTCGCCGGACTGGTGACAAGTGGAAAGCGTGACGGCGATGCCTTCGTGGTGAACGGGTCCAAAATCTGGACGTCCGGCGCCTTCAGGGCCGACTACGCCATGTGCCTCGTGCGTACGGACTGGCACGCCCCGAAGCATCGCGGCCTGACCATGCTCATCGTGAAGATCCATCAGCCTCGCATCGAGGTGCGCCGGATCAAACGGGTCAACGGCAACATGGATTTTTGCCAGGAGTTCTTCGACGATCTCCTCGTGCCGGTCGAGGACGTCCTGGGTGAGGAGAACAAGGGGTGGGCGGTTGCGTCGCGGCTGCTGTACCACGAACGGGAAGCTGCAGGTGGCGGCTCGCACTACGTGAGTGGCGTCGCCTCGGGCAATGCCGAGGAGGGCGGCCAACAAACCGACCTGATCGAGCTCGCCACGGCGACCGGCCAGGGCGACGACCCCCGGGTTCGCCAACTCGTGGCCGAGGCCGTCGTCAACGACAGGGTGCAGCAGCAATTGATCGAGCGCGTGACGACCGGCATCAAGAACGAGCACTTCCCGCTCCCGGCGGGTGCGTTCCTCCGGCTCTTCGCCGCCATCAATGGCGAACGCCGGCACGACATCGGTCTCGAACTGGCCGGAGTCTCCGGCGGAACGTGGTGCGATGACGACCCCGGCGGGGAATAGGGCGAGAAGTACCTGTACCGGCAGGGGGGCAGCTTGGCCGGCGGAAGCAACGAGATGCAGCGCAACCTGATCAGTGAGCGCGTCCTGGCCATGCCGAGAGAGCATGCAGCGGATCTCGACAAGCCGTTCGACGAAGTTCGGCACAACCAGCCGGTGGAAGGCAGGTCCTGACCGGGAGCTCAGAGCGGTAGGACGACCTCGGGCAACGGATGCCGGTAGAGCTTGGCTGCGTTCTCGCTGCACATCATGCGCAACTCATTGTTGGGAATGTGGCCCCAGAGCTTTTCGATCACGAGTTGCGTGTCGGGCCAGGTGCCGTCACCGTGCGGGAAGTCCGTCTCCATCATGATGTTCTCCACGCCGATGCGGTGCCGGGTGTCGATGGTCGATGGGTCGTCGATGGTGCAGAACCAGAAGTTGCGCTTGACGATGTCCGCCGGCCGCTCGTCCCATCCTGCGCCGTACCCCGAGCGGTCGATGAGGTTGTCCAGGCGGTCGAGCAGCATCGCCACCCAGCCGATCCCACCCTCGCTCATGGCGATCTTGAGCGTCGGATTCTCGTAGGGGTACCCGGACCAGAGCCATTCTGCGCACGACGCCAACGAGAGCTGGCCGAAGAGCGTCGCGCCGAGTTGGAGACCGGGTGCGCCTTCGGGGATGTCGAGCCCGCCCGAGCTCCCGACGTGGAGCGACACCACGGTGTCGGTCTCGACACAGGCCCGGAAGATCGGGTCCCAGTGCGCACGGTCCCACAACGTGGGAAGACCGATGAGATGGGGGCGTTCCGGCATGCTGATGCCGGTGAAGCCACGGTCGGCATTGCGGTGTATCTCCGCCACCGCCGTCTCGGGGTCACTGAGGAAGGCGATGCCCAGAGGGATGATGCGGGTGGGATGCGCCAGGTACCACTCCTCGTAGAGCCAGTCGTTCCAGGCCCGGACACATGCCTTTCCGAGCTCAGGGTCCTTGGCGTTGAAGAACACCCGACCGCAGAAGCCGGTGATCATCGACGGGAAGTTGACGGCGGCCCACACCCCGTTGATGTCCATGTCGCGCACGCGCGCGTCGACGTCGTAACAGCTCGGGCGCATCTGATCGAAACGGAAGGGCTCAAACCGCTGCGTGGGCCGGCGCCCGGCGATGGCATTCATGCCGGCCTGGGTGAAGAGCTCTCCCTCGAACTCCCAGATCTGCTGGCCCTGGGGTGTGTCGATCACCTTTGGCGCGCGCTCCTGCAAGTCTGCGGGAAGGCGTCCTTCGAAGGTGTGAGGCGGTTCCACGACGTGATCGTCGACTGAGATCACGGTGTACTTCACCTGGCGCGGCAGTGGTTCAGGGAGGAACAACTCCTCCGAAAGTTCTGTCTCTTCCATCACATACCCCCAAAGTCGGCCGTTCTGGGCACTTTCCCGAAGAGATTTTGCAACTTCTCACTGGTCGCTCGCGGCCCGCCCGAGACCGACGCAGTGTACTTCATCGAACCGTGACCACGAGTCTTCCTGCTGCTCCGGATTGGAACGAGATTGTTCTCAAGGTCGGAATGCGCATTGACGGAATCCATGTCACTGATTCGGCTCTTCGCTCATCTCGGGCTTCATGGGGTTGGGGTGTCGAATCGACCCTTTGACTCAGCTGGGCCTTTATCGGGGAACCAAAGTGCGTTGCAGAAGTGAGGGGCCATGGGGAGGTTTCGCCGCTCTAGCGTCGGCGGCCCACTTGCGGGGATTTGCAATCGCTGCAGGGAGGCCGTCGGCTGCGGGGAGGGATCGAGTAGGGGCCCCACCCAAGGTGCATTCATTATGTCTGCACATTTTGTTACCGATTTACACCACGCCCGCGGGGTTTTATCATCATGATCCAGGTTACAAGTGCCCCACCGTCCCGATTCTGGAGGGGCAGCCATCAAAGCCACGTGTGTAGATTTGTGTACTTCAGATTTCGTCTGGAGGTGAATATGCCGGCACTGCCGTGGATCACCCGCCAACCGCTGGAACCGGACCGTACCCACAGTGCCATGTCCTCGAAACTGCCGCTGCAGCGCTCCCGGTCCATCCCCGGATTCTGGCGGGACACCCTGGCCATACGACGGCAGCTTTCGGCGGCGAGCGGCCTTGTCGGCTACGGCCTCGATGCTGACCTCGTCCACCGAACTTTTTGGACATTCTCGATATGGGCCGACCAAGCAAGCCTCGACACTTTCGCCTCTGGCGAACCCCACCGACCCATAATCGCTCGGCTGCGGCCTCGGCGAGTCGGACACGATCACCTTACGAGTGAGAGAGCATGAAGACGATGGCGGGAAGAGCGGTTCGGCGCATCGCGGCCTTCATGACCGCGACCGGGCTCGTGCTAGGCGCTCAGGCGATCGCTCCGAGCGGTGGAGCGGGTGCCGCGTCGCGCGGGGGGAGTGTCCTGACCACGGGCTTAGCCTTCTCGGGCTATGGCAGCCCGGTCACGATTGATCCTGCGCAGTTCCAAACCGTCGCATGCTGCTTCGCCTACAACTGGCCCATCTACGGCGGCCTCCTGCGAGAGACGGCCAGCGGGGCCTACGTGCCCGACCTCGCCTCGAGTGTCACCATCCCGGACGCCTCGACGCTCGACATCACGCTGCGCTCGGGTCTCATGTACTCCAACGGGAAACCCCTGAACGCAGCCGCCGTCAAGGCCGGGTACGAGCGCAACCTCGCCAACCCGAACCACGGGGCCTGGGACGCCCCAATGTACACACTCTCGTCAATCGACGTCACGGGAACCGACTCGCTGGTCCTGCACTTCTCGAGCCCGGATGCCGCCGCCTTCTACCCCGAATTGGCCGACGTGGAGTCGTTCATGGCGCTGCCGACCGGGCCGAGCAACGGGCCGCCGAACACCAACGTCGTCGGAGCCGGGCCGTTCATGATCAAGAGCTACACCACTGACTCGAGCATCGTCCTGGTCAAGAACCCGCGCTATTGGGACGCCAAGAGCATCGCCCTCTCGGGGATCACCATCAACAATGTTCCCTCAGGTCCTCAGCAGCTCAACGCTTTGCGTTCGGGGCTGGTCGACGTGGAGGGGATCCCGTCCGCCGACTTCGGGATCCTCAAGAACCTGACCAACTTCCAGACCTACGCCACCATCGCCGACGCGAACTACCTGTACGTCCCGATCTGCAAGTCGTCGGGACCGCTGGCCAACGTCAAGGTCCGCCAGGCGCTCAACTACGCCGTCAACCGCGTCGCCATCAACCACGCGGTGCTCGACGGGCTGGGCCAGCCGGCCTGGAGCCTCTTCCCGGCCTCGAGCGTCTTCTACGACCACTCGCTCACGAACATCTACGCCTACAACCTGAAGAAGGCCAAGCAGCTCCTGGCCCAGGCGGGCTACCGCAACGGGTTCTCCACAACGATCATTCCAGGGCCAGACCTTCCCGACCAGCTGGCCCCGGCGCTCCAGGCCGAGTGGGCCCAGATCGGGGTCAAGGTCACGATCGTCCAGTCCTCGAACTTCGTCACCGACCTGTTCCAGGATCACAAAGCCCCGATGGGCATCATCCCGGGCGGGGTGCCCGGGATCTCGAAGCTGACGACCATGTACATCCCTAGCGGCAGCATCGGGGACCTCTGCAACTACGACAACCCGAAACTCAATGCGCTCACCAAGGAGATCGAGTCGCTCCCACCCACCAGCCCCAGACTCAGGGCTGCTTGGGTGCAGGCCCAGGACATCGTCATCAAGGACGCCCTGGGCGTCTACATCGACTACTCACCCAGCATCACGGCGGCTAGCAAGAACGTGAGGAACCTCCAGGAAATTCCCGCCGACGGTGGCGTGCTCAACTACTGGGCGGTCTCGCTCAAGGGTTGACGACGCGCCGGTACAAAGATCCCCGCGGGAGCTGATTTCCGATGCCTCGAGTAGAGACTCGCAGGCCCAATGAGACGCGGCAGCACAGTCCCGACCCCGAGGTCGACCCGTGGCGCGAACGTGTCCCGTAGTCGAGCCTCAGCTCGCGGCACTGCCGGCCGAAGGGCGGAAGTAAGGGAGCGTGATGGTGTCGCTGGCCGGATGGAATTCGACCTCGACGCGCAGGCCGGCGGCCAGGTCCGTGTCGTCGCAACCGATCATCGCCGACATGAGGAATGCCCCCTCGTCGAGCTCGATGATGGCAGGCGCGTAGGGCACCACGAACGCGGGGTGTTGCGGGCGCCACACGATCGTCCAGCTGTACAGGGAGCCCGCGCCGGCGCTCCGCTCCCAGCTCAGCGCGCGACCGTGGCAATGGGGGCAGATCGCGCTGGGTCGGGTCGGAATGGTCCCGCAGACGTCGCAGCGTTGGAACCGGAGCTCTCCCTCACGGCATCCGTCCCAGTACGACTGCGAGAGGCGCCCGGGCTGCGGTGCGGGGGTTCCCGGTTGTTGCGCCAAGAGACTGGTCATGGGCGTTCCCTTCCGACGAGGAGCACATCGGTGAAGAGTGCCCCGGCCCCGCCGTTCGAACAGATCGCGACCTCGGCGTCGGGCACCTGCATGGTCTCGCACGTCCCGCGCACCTGCTCGACGGCCCGAATGACACGCTGGACCAGTTGGGCCGCGTAGCCAGGGTGACCGAAGGACATGAGGCCGCCGTCGGTGGTGATGGGCAACGATCCGCCGGGGGCAATCTCGCCCGCGGCGACGAACGGTCCGCCCTCACCGTCCTCGCAGAACCCGAAGGCTTCCAATTGGCGGATGATCTCGAACGAGAAAGGATCGTAGAACTCGGCCACATCGACGTCGGACGGGTGCAGGCCGGCCATGGCGAAGGAGCGGCGTGCGGCGCGTCGGCCGACGTAGCCGGCGGGGATGTCGGGGTCGGTGCTGCCTCGCATGTCCCAGCGAGGTGCGATGTGGTACGACGGGCCCATGGAGTCACCGGCGCCGCCGAGGATCCAGGCCGGGGTGGTGGCCAGGTCTGCGGCGCGGTCCGCCCGGGCCAGCACCAGGCCGCAGGCGCCTTCGGACGTGGTCGAGCAGTCGAGCAGGTGGTAGGGGTCGGCGACCATGCGCGAGGCGAGAATGTCCTCGGGGGTGTACGGGCCGCGCCCGTAATAGACGGCTTTGGGGTTGACGTGGCCATTGTTGCGAATGGTGGCGGCGACGATCGCCATCTGCTCGGGCGTCGTCCCGTAGGTGAGCATGTGCCGCCGAGCGATGAGCGCGAACTCGGCCGCCGTGAACAGCCCGTGGCCCACCACGAACTCGTGCGCCGGCCTCGTCCACGGAGCGGTCGCCGTGCGGTCGGTGTACACGCCGGCTCCGCCGGCTGCCATGAGGACGACGTCGGACTGACCCGTGGCGATCAACGCGGCGGCGTCGAGGACCGAGGTGATGCGGGGGAGCATGCCGCGGGTCGTGCACGGCCCGAGCCCGAGCGCCAGGACATCCTCGCTCGAGAACTGGGTGCACACGGTGTCCACATCGCGCGGTGTCAGCCCGGCGTCGGCCAGCGCGCCGAGTGCGCCTTCCAGTTCGACCGAGGCCGAGTCGTGGTCGGGGAGTTCGCGAGCCTGCACCGTGTTGTAGACGCCGACGATGGCGACATCTCTGAAGGGGTGGGGCATGGTGTGGGATTCTGGCAGGGATTCTGGGCAAGGGCGAGCTATAGTACAATCAATCAGCGAATTCACCTGATGACGGCAGGCCGGCGTCAGTGTCGCGTGTGGCGCGTGCAGAGGGAATGGGGGTCGACGGAAGTGGCCAAGGCACCAGGCGAAGGTATCCGATCCCAGTTGGGCCACCCCGTCCTCGATGCGGACGGCCACACCCTCGAGTTCGGGCCGTTGCTCTCCGACTACCTGCGCGAGGACGGTGTGGCCGATGACCTGGCCGGCGTCTTCGAAGGGATGCCGATCTTCTCGACGCGCTGGCGCGATCTGTCCCCGGAAGAGCGCGTGCGCACTCGCGCCTATCGATCCGTGTGGTGGTGGCATCCGACGCAGAACACGCGGGACCTCGCCACCGCCTACCTTCCCGAACTGTTGTACGGGAGATTGGACGAGCTCGGGATCGATCTTTCCATCGTGTACCCCTCCATCGGGCTGATGTTCCCCCTCGTGGACCACGACGATCGTCGTCGCGGCTCGTGCCACAGCCTCAACCGTTACCACGCCGAGCTGTTCGAGCCCTATGCGGATCGCATGCTCCCGGTGGCCGTCATCCCCATGCACACTCCCGAGGAGGCGATCGCCGAGCTGGACCACGCCGTGGGGGAGCTCGGCTTTCGTGCCGTGACCCTGGCTGGGTACGTCAAGCGCGACTGGGCCAACGGCAACGTGCCCAAGAACGGCCAGGGTCCCGCCTGGCTGGACCTCATCGGCATCGATAGCGTGTACGACTACGACCCGGTATGGCGCCGCTGTGCCGAGCTCGGTGTCGCACCGACATTCCACTCGGGGTCCCAGACGCTGGGCTTCCGCCAATCGAATTCGAATTACATCTTCAACCACCTCGGCAATTTCGCGGCCGGGGCCGAGGCCATCTGCAAGGCCCTCTTCCTGGGCGGGGTGCCCCGCCGCTTCCCCGAGCTCCGCTTCGGGTTCATGGAGGGCGGCGTGGGGTGGGCCACCCAGCTCTACATCTCCTTGGTCAGCTACTGGGAGAAGCGGAATGCGGATGCCATCGGGCACTACAACCCCGCCGCGGTGGACATGGACCTCCTGACCGATCTCTTCTCGAAGTTCGGCACGCGCTTTGCGCAGGGCGCCGGCTTCGACCTCCGCCAGGCGCTGGGGATCGGCATGACCGAGTCCGATGAATTCGTCGACGAGTGGGCGGCGGCCGAGATCAAGACGGCAGAGGACATCGCGACCCTGTTCGCTGAGCCGTTCTACTTCGGTTGTGAGGCCGACGACCCCATGGTGTCCCTCGCCTTCGACACCGGGTTGGAGCCGTTCGGATCGACGCTGAACGCCATGTTCAGCTCGGACGTGAGCCATTGGGACGTGGTCGACATGCGCGAGATCCTGCCCGAGGCGTACGAGCTCGTGGAGCACGGTCGCATCACGACGGCGCAGTTCGAGCGCTTCACCTATGGCAATGCGCACCAGTTCTACACGGCCGGCAACCCGTCGTTCTTCTCGGGAACGGTGATGGAAGGCACCACCGCCGCTTGAGGCACGTTGCCGGTGCCCCCCGCCCGAGGTGAGTGCGGATGGCTGGATCGGGGACCTCTACCACGTGATCCACGCCGGCGACGAGTTGGCGCCCATGGACGAGTGGTACGACGCGGTCTTCTCGCCCCGCCGGGGGATACTCGATGACGACTACTTCGAACCGCAGGTCCGCCAGGCGTCGCTGGTGGCCATCGCCGATTGCATCGTCGAAGCCATGGCTCCCCGCAAGGATGTCGCCGGTTGGGAAGCGACGCCCATGGGCAAGTTCAATGCCCGATTCGGGTGTCACTGGCACTCCATCGCCTTCTATACCGACGACGTCGGGGCGCTATGGGATCGCCTGATCGACCACGGGATCCGAGTGGTGAGAGGCGGCAAACCGGAGGACAGCACCGACGGCCGACCGGCTGCGTTCACGCCCTTCTACACGCATCCCCGCGACACCATCACCCAGCTCGAATTTGCCCGACGTCGACCGCGGGAGAACGTGCGCGACTTCGCACTCCCGGGAGAGGTGGACCCGCGTTACCTTCCCGGTTGGTCGAGCGACTGGTGGAGGACGAACCATCCACTCGGGATCGAACGGCTCAGCTACGTCACGGTGATCTCGGACGATGACGACAAGGCGCGCCGTATCTTTCTCGACGTGCTCGGTGGCACACCCCTGAGCGAGAGTCATTCCTCGTTGACAGAGACCCGCGATCTCTACGTCTCGCTCGGCCCGCAGACGGTGGTGCAGCTCTCCCGCCCCGACCACGCCCTGTCGTTGGCCGGCAGGGACTTGGCCGCGAACGGCGAAACCCTTCACGCGGTCACGTTCACGGTGCGCGACCTGGACGCGGCAGCGGACTTCCTGACGTCGAAGGGTCTCTCCATCGCCGCTCGAGACGACGAGACCCTTCTGGTCGACCCGGCCACCAGCTTCGGGGCCACGTACCGGTTCACGACGTTCCGGGCACCGGGCGACCCGCGCGACGCGCGGTCGAGCTAGGGCGCTGTTGAACAAGGGT
>PMLV01000114.1 GCA_003160635.1 Acidimicrobiaceae bacterium
GATCCGCCATTTGCGTGCGGGTTGGCACTCATCCTCCGGACGCCGACAGGCACAAAGTCGTCGATGTCGCCCACCGGTCGCCCCTGGCGGTTGAAAAGCTCGTTCGGATGGTAACTGTGCAGCCACTCCTCGAGTTGGGCCAGGTGGACGGGGTTCGTTCTCACTTCTGCGAGTGGGACTTGATGAGAGCGGAACGACCCTTCCATGGCCAGCCCATCGACGAACTTCGGCCCGGTCCAACCCTTAGGGGTGCGCAGGATCACCATCGGCCAAATGGGGCGCTGTCCCAGGGAGCCCGCGCGTGCCGATGACGTAATCTCTGCGATCTCATCGAAGGCAAAGTCCAAGGCGACCGCCATGCGCTGGTGCACCTCCATCGGTCGCTCTCCGTCGAAGCCGCCCTCGACGATAATGGGGTGGTAGCCGTAGCCCGAGAAGAGGGAGACCAACTCTTGGGTGGGAATCCTGGCCAAGAGTGCCGGCGCGGCGATTTTGTACCCGTTGAGGTGCAGGATCGGCAGCACCGACCCGTCATGCACCGGGTCAAGGAATTTGTTCGAATGCCAACCAATGGCGGCCGGTCCGGTTTCCGCCTCCCCATCGCCCACGACGCAGGCGACGACGAGGCCAGGGTTGTCAAATGCCGCCCCGAAGGCGTGGGAGAGGGAATAGCCGAGTTCGCCCCCCTCGTGGATGGATCCCGGGGTCTCGGGAGAGGCATGGCTCGGAATCCCACCCGGGAAGGAGAACTGGCGAAAGAGCCGGGTCATGCCGACTTCGTCCCTTGAGACGTGCGGGTAGAGCTCGGAATAGGTCCCCTCGAGCCATGCGTTTGCGACGACCGCCGGGGCGCCGTGTCCGGGACCGCAGACGAACATGGTATTGGTATCGCGTTCGGTGATGACCCGAATGAGGTGGGCGTAGATGAAATTGAGCCCAGGGCTCGTGCCCCAGTGGCCAATCAACCGTGGCTTCGTGTGCTCGGGTCGGAGGGATTCGCGCACCAACGCGTTGTCGAGCAGGTAGATCTGTCCAACGGCCAGATAGTTGGCCGCCCTCCAGTAGGCATCGAGTTGAGTGAGCTCTGTATCCAGAGCACCGGTCGGGTGGAAGCCAGAAAATGGTGGCGGAAGTAGTTGAGTCATCGCCGTCAATGATGAGCCGCGTCTGTCCTCTCGCACAGGGCCAACAGTCCCTAGCCGCATGTGACGGATGTCCCTGCGGCGCGCGTGGCCATGTGCGATCTGGTGGTGGGACCTTCGGCCCTATCTCATTCTGCGCTGCCCACTTAGCGTTGAACCGACCAGAGCGCAGCAATGGAGGCATTTGATGACATTGACGACAGATCCCGAGACCACTGAGATGACGAATGTTTCCGCGGTTGACGCGCCCTCTCCCGGAGCACCCTTCGTGGCGCCCGGACGCGCCGGCAGTGTCGTCGACGTAAAAGCCCGGTATGAGAACTTCATCGGCGGCACGTGGGTGGCCCCCGTCAAGGGGCAGTACATGGTCAATGTCAGTCCGGTCAATGGAAAGCCGTTCTGTGAGGTTGCCAAGTCCAGTGCCGAGGACGTCGAACTGGCCCTCGATGCCGCCCATGCGGCCAAAGATGCTTGGGGTGAGACCTCACTCACCGAGCGCGCCGCTGTCCTCAATCGCATTGCCGACGCCATCGAGGCCAACCTCGAGATGCTCGCCGTGGCCGAGACCTGGGAGAACGGCAAGCCTGTTCGCGAGACACTGGCTGCGGATATTCCGTTGGCCGTTGACCACTTCCGCTACTTTGCCGGGGCTACCCGCTCGCTCGAGGGGCGATCCACGGAGATCGATAAAGACACCGTGGCCTACCACTTTCACGAACCACTCGGTGTGGTGGGACAGATCATCCCCTTCAACTTCCCCCTCCTCATGGCCGCATGGAAGATCGCCCCGGCGCTCGCGGCGGGCAACTGCACGGTGGTCAAGCCCGCCTCGCCCACTCCGTGGTCGATCCTGAAGCTGGCCGAGGTCATCGGGGACATTGTGCCTCCGGGGGTACTCAACATCATCACCGGGCCCGGCGGCGAGATCGGCAAGGCCCTGGCTTCGAGCCCGCGCATCGCCAAGATTGGGTTCACCGGCGAGACCACCACTGGACGGCTCATCATGCAGTACGCAGCCCAGAACTTGATCCCTTCGACCGTTGAGCTCGGTGGCAAGTCACCCAACATCTTCTTTGCGGACGTGATGNNGCCTTCAACAAGGGCGAGGTCTGCACCTGCCCGTCACGGGCACTGATTCATGAGTCCATTTACGACCGCTTCATGGAACGCTGCCTAGCTCGGATCGCGCTGATCCGTCAGGGGAATCCGCTCGATCCGTCCACCATGATCGGGCCGCAAGTTTCCATCCAACAGATCGACAAGATCGCCTCCTACATCGACATTGGGCGCCAAGAAGGGGCGGAGTGCCTCATCGGGGGCAATCGTGCCGAAATCGGCGGCGAGTGTGACGGCGGCTACTACTTCGAGCCCACGGTCCTCAAGGGCCACAACAAGATGCGAGTCTTCCAGGAAGAGATCTTCGGCCCCGTCTTGGCCGTCACTACGTTCAAGGACGAGGCGGATGCCATCGAGATTGCCAACGACACCCTGTACGGCCTCGGAGCTGGTGTGTGGACCCGCAATGGCAACCTCGCCTACCGCATGGGCCGGGCGATCAAGGCTGGCCGGGTATGGACGAACTGCTATCACCTCTACCCGGCCGGTGCCGCCTTCGGCGGCTACAAGATCTCCGGAGTCGGAAGGGAAAACCACCAGATGATGCTTGAGCACTACTCACAGACCAAGAACCTCCTGGTGAGCTACAGCACAAAGCCGCTTGGCTTCTTCTAGGGAACACGAGCCAATGAACCAGTCTTCGCAAGGAGTGGTCGCCACTTCGGCTGCCCTCGATGCCATCGCTCGCCTTGTCGAACAGCACGGCCCGATCATGTTCTTCCAGTCGGGTGGTTGTTGCGACGGCAGCTTGCCCATGTGCTTCGAAGACGGGGAGTTCGTCATCGGCGCTCATGACGTACTGCTGGGACGGGTGGGAGGATGCCCGTACTATATTGACGGGCGTCAATATGAACTATGGAAGCACACGCAGCTGATTCTGGACGTTGGCGACGGGGCGCCCGAAGGCTTCTCGCTTCCTGCCGGGGCCGAGGCACACTTCGTCATCCGCTCGAAAGTCTTCACATCGGTGCAGCGACAGCAGGGGCGGGAGGCGCCGGCGTGACGAAGAGCGTGCTTTCTGCCCTCGCGCAGGTTCTGCCCGACGATGGCCATAACCACCTTACGAAGCTTGACATCCGTCGTGGGTGGGTGATGTCCTCCACGGTCGACTCCATACCACCGTGCCTCCCTCCGCAGCTGGGCGGGAGTTCGGGGATCGACTCCGAGATGCCATCGGCGAAGCTCTAGGAGACGAACGACACTCCGTCGTTATTGTCTGGGGTGCCATCGGCTAGCGGTTCTGGCGGCGGAAAACGGGGGACGGGGGACCTTCGGCCCTACGGAATTCCCGGTACAGGCGCGATCTTGGAGCGAGGAGTCTCCCGGAGAAAGGTCCGCCATGAGGGCATCCGCCTTACGCCAAGTCAACGAACTGTTGCGCATCGAGGATCTGCCCACCCCGGAGTCCTTCGAGCAGATTGAGAAAGGGGAGGTGGATGCCCGGCTTGTCTTCGACTTGTGTTGATGAAGCTCTGCCTGAGGCAGACATGACGGCCTCTACGGCCGGCGCGGGAGTGCCTGCCCGCTACCCCCGCGAACTGGAGCATGACGTCGTCAGCGGTGGAAACCTTCATTACCACGTCCGACCCATCCGCACCGACGATGGCCCCCGGTTGGTGGCGTTTCATAGTCACCTCCTGCCACGCTCGGTCTTCTTGCGTTTCTTTACGTTTCATCCGGAACTGTCCTCCAAGGAGGTGGAGCACTTCACCTGTGTGGACTACGTGAATCGGCTCGCCCTGGTGGCCGAGATCGGCGATCACCTGATTGCGGTGGGTCGTTATGACAGTGCACCGGGAGCGACCGAAGCCGAGGTGGCCTTCGTGGTCTCCGATGAGTTTCAGCATCACGGGATTGGCGCTTTACTCCTCGATGAATTGGTGCGGGCAGCCCGGGCGAGAGGCATCACGGCCTTTCGGGCCGAGACGCTCTGTGAAAATCACGCCATGCTTGATGTGTTCCGTCATGCTGGATTTCCTGTTACTTCGAGTATTGAGTACGGAACGGTGACCCTCCGCTTTCCCATCGAGCCAACAGACGCGTACGAGGCGGCCCTGGCCGACCGCGAAGCTTCGCGCCAATGGGGTGGGGACAGTCAGGCGACTCCTCCTGATGGAGGAGAGGCATGAAACTCATAGTCGCCGGACCGACAGGCACAGCCCAACACGACGGGGGAACATTCCACCCCGAACAACAGTCGCGGATCTTCTCCGTGATGGATGGCATAAGGGCGCTCAGTCTCGAGGACGAGGTCGTCTACCCGCTCACGCCAAGCGCCGAGTTGAGCGACCTCGCCCGTGTCCACTCGACCGCCTACCTCACCGAGCTTGAAGCATTCTGTGCCAAGGGTGGGGGTGACATCGATCCCGATACCTTTGCTCGACCAGACTCATGGAATGCCGCGAGACGGGCGGCAGGAGCCGGCTTGGCTGCGATCGCGAGTTTGGAGGAGCACGGTGAGGGCGTGGCTTTCGTGCCGGTCCGCCCGCCCGGACATCATGCCGAACGTGACAGGGCAATGGGGTTTTGCCTCCTGAACAACGTGGCGGTAGCAGCGGCGTCATTGACGGCACGAGGGGAGCGAGTGCTCATTGTGGACTGGGATGTCCATCACGGAAACGGAACGCAGTCAATCTTTTGGGACGATCCCGACGTCCTCTACGTTTCGACCCATCAGTACCCGTTCTTCCCGGGAACCGGGAGGGCCACCGAGGTCGGAGGACCAAAGGCACTCGGCCTTACGGTCAATATTCCACTGCCGGCGGGGGCAACGGGCGATGTCGTGCGGACAGCCATCGACCACGTGGCGCGTCCGACCATCGAGGAGTTTTCCCCCGACTGGGTACTGGTCTCGTGTGGGTTTGACGCGCATCAAGCAGATCCAATGGGGGATCTCGCACTGTCAAGTGGGGATTTTGCCGAACTAGCCCGGATGGTCAGTGAGTTCAGCCCTCGCCCAGGGCGCCTGGCCCTGTTTCTCGAGGGCGGCTACAACCAGATAGCTCTCCAGATATCAGTCACTGACACCCTCGGAGCGTTACTCGGTCTCCAGACCCATCACTCTCCACCGACCTACGGCGGTCCGGGTATGAACGCAATACGCTCGTCCCTATCTGATCGCCATCGGGCGTTGGAGCAAATGCACGCCACCATGTCGAGCGTGAAAGGTGAAGGATGAACACGAGACCAACGATCGTGGTGGGATACGACGGGTCCGTGGACTCCACGGCGGCGCTGCGCTGGGCCGCTCGATTATCGGGGACAATCGGAGCCCGACTTCGGATTGTCCACGCTGTCGGTCTCTTGGAGCACGCCGGACTCTTGCCCGATCACGTCACGGCGCACCGCGAGACGGCGTTGCAGTTAGCCATCGGAGCGGGCGGAGATCCGGGACAGATCGAGTGGACCGTGGTCGACGGAGACCCATGCTCAGCGATGCTCCGCATGACCGTGCCGCCTGAATCAGCCGATCTCGTGGTCGTGGGCTCCCGCGGATCGGACGCCCACGGGGGTTCACTTCTCGGAAGCACGAGTCTCGAGCTTGCAGAACGCTCGACAATACCCGTGACGATCGTGCCGTCGGGACGTGACGAAGAGGACCCAGCACCAGTCTGATTGTGATGCACGGGAGGGTGGTCCTCGGTGCGTGGACCACACGCCTGTTCTCAACGGACAATCACCACCGAGCAGGCTGCACGTCGCATGCAGTAGTGCCCGACCGAACCGACCAGCAACTCCTCGAAACCGCCCATTCCCCGCGACCCCACGATTAAGAGATCCGCGCCCTGGCTTGCCTTCACGAGCGCCGGTCCCGGAGGTTGTTCGGTTGCCTCACCCCGTACGACGACATCGGGTGCGACGTCGGCGACGTGGCTGATGGCNNGCGCTTGGGTGATAGCCCAGTCAAGAACTCGTATACTTTCGCTGGAGCCGTCTATCCCGACGACGATGCGGTGTCGCGAGGCGGATGGCTCCAGCGCCGCCTCATTGCTCTCTGCAGCAGCCCCCGTCGATGACGACGCATCGGTGTTCATGCGACTGCTCGGTGAACGAGGACGGGACAGTGTGCGTTGGTGGCGCAGAACTCGCTGACGGAGCCGATCAGCATGCCTGCGAACTCGCCGTGTCCCCGACAGCCGATAACGAGGAGATCCGCCCCTTTGGAGGCCTCGACCAAAACGGGGGCGGGATGCCCCTGCACCACATGGAACGTGAGCTCTATGTCGGGGTACTTGGTTCGCAGGTCAGCTCCCGCCTTCGACAACATCTCGGGCATGCCTTCCGAGGGGTTGTACCCCTCGGGGAAGTACATCGCCCAACCGTATGTCGTCGGCCAATCCCACGTCATGATCATCTCCAGCGCCGAGTGGGTGAGGGTGGCCTGCCGACCGGCCCAATCAAGAGCGTCCAAGGAGGCGGGAGAACCGTCGATCCCTACGACGATCCTGCCCGGAGTCACTTCAGACTCCGGTGTGCGAGAGGTGTCCAGCGTCATGGTGCTTCTCCTTTTCAAGATTCCCGTTGGGACGTGCTGTCGTAAATTGTGGTGCCAGCGGCCCCGGCGAGCAGCTCGGCCGCGTCTCCCAAGCGGCCAATGGCCGCGACGTTGTGAGTACGGCGTACGAAACGACAGGCCGCGGCCACTTTGGGCCCCATCGACCCCGATGGAAACTGCAATCGCTCGAGCTCATGGGCGCTGATACGGTTGATCGAGCGAGCAGTCGGCTTCCCATAGTCTAGTTCGACCGCGGGTACGTCAGTCAGGAGGAGAAGTGCGTCCGCCGCGAGGTTCTCGGCCAACAACGCGGTCGTCGCATCCTTGTCGACGACCGCCTCGACGCCGTGGAGCTGGCCGTCGGGACTCCGGCGAACGGGGATACCTCCGCCCCCGGCACAGATCACGACGGCACCATCGGCCAGTAAGACCTTGACGGTAGGCAGCTCGATGATCCCTTGTGGTTCAGGTGAGGCGACCACCCGCCTCCAACTATTGCCGTCGAGGCGGACCTGCCACCCCCAACGTCGCGCCAGGGTCTGGGCCTCGCTCTCCCCGTACACGGGGCCTACGAATTTCGTCGGATTCGCGAAGGCGGGGTCGTCGTCGGCGACCAGGGTCTGGGTAATGAGCCCGACGACCTGCTGCCCGGGCAGCGCGTTCTCGAGGGCTTGCAGGAGGAAGTAGCCGATCATGCCCTGTGTCTCCGCCACCAGGGAATCGAAGGGATACGGGTGGGGTAGGTCCGGGTCCCGAGCGCTTTCGAGTGCCAATAGGCCCACCTGAGGACCGTTACCGTGTGTGATGACGAGGTCGTGTTCGCGGGCAAGTGGAGCGAGCGCTTCGACCGCGGCGATGACGTGCTTTTGTTGGATCTCGGCGACCGGAGGTTCACCGCGTTCCAAGAGCGCATTCCCTCCCAGCGCCACGACGACTTTCATGTGTGGCTCTCGCCGGATTGGCCGAGCGTTGCCACCATGACCGCCTTGATCGTGTGGAGACGGTTCTCAGCTTGGTCGAAGACAACCGACGCAGGTGATTCGAACACGTCCTCGGTCACCTCCATTGCCGAGAGCGTGAACTTCTCGTAGACCATGTGGCCGATCTCGGTGTCGCTGTTGTGCAGGGCCGGGAGGCAGTGCATGAAGCGAGTAGATGGGTTACCAGTCATGGCCATGACTCGCTTGTTGATCTGATAAGGGGTGAGCTTTTCGATTCTCGAAGCCCACTCCTCCGGTGGCTCTCCCATGGAGAGCCACACGTCCGTGTACAAGAAGTCGGCACCCTGCACGGCGACAGCGACATCTTCGGTCACGGTGATACGTGCGCCTGACGCCTTCGCCAAGTCGCCGGCGATCCCTTGGACCTCGATGCTCGGCCAGAGTGACTTCGGTGCACAGATTCGCACGTCCATCCCCAAAAGGGCTCCTGTCACCAAGAGCGAGTTGGCCGTGTTGTTACGGGCATCTCCGAGGTAGGCGTAGGAAACGGCCTCGAGCGGTGTGGTCGAGTAGTCGCGCATGGTCAAGATGTCGGCCAACATTTGTGTGGGGTGCCACTGGTCGGTGAGCCCGTTCCATACCGGGACTCCGGCCCACTGGGCCAACGTCTCGACGTCCTGATGGGCGAAGCCGCGAAACTCGATGCCGTCGTACATGCGACCGAGCACGCGCGCTGTGTCTTTGACCGTCTCCTTCTTGCCCAACTGCGTCTCGCCTGGACCCAGATAGCTGACATGGGCTCCTTGGTCATGAGCGGCCACTTCGAATGCTGCGCGCGTGCGCGTCGAGGTCTTCTCGAAGATCAATGCGATATTGCAGCCTTTGAGGGAGTGATGCTCTTGGTTTGAGCGTTTCTCGTTGCGCAGCTCTTGCGCGAGGTCGATGAGGGAGATGAATTCAGCCTTGGTGAAGTCGATCTCTTTGAGAAAGCTTCGTCCGGTGAGGTTCAACCCTGATCCTCCAACGGGGTTGTGATGACGTGTCATGCCGGATCGCGCTCGATCGGACATGTCATACAACGCGGGCCACCCCGGCCCCGGCCCAGTTCTTCGCCGGCAATGGTGACGACTTCGATGCCGTGCTTGCGCAGCATGGTGTTCGTGGCGACGTTACGTTCGTACCCCATCACGACACCGGGAGCGACGGCCAGGTAGTTCGTTCCGTCGTCCCATTGCTCCCGCTCGGCGGCTCGAATGTCCTCATCCGTCGTGAGGACCTTGATCTCGTCGACCTCCAAGGCATCGGCCAGTGTGGCCCAGAGGTTCTGGTTGCGCGTCACAGCGAGGGTGGACGGTGTCGTGCCGGCCCTCAGGGTCCAGCTACGCAGATGCCGGTCGAAGAAGGGATAGAGCACGAAGGTCCCCACATCGACCATCGACATCACGGTGTCGAGGTGCATGAAGGCATGGCTGTGGGGAAGCTCGATGGCGATCACCTGATCCGCTTGGTTGCTGGCGAAAAGTGCCTTGGCCACCATCTCGACGGCCATTGGCGACGTCCTCTCGCCCATCCCGATGAGGACGTTGCGATGTCCGATGACATGGACGTCGCCACCCTCGAGCGTTGCCGGTTGGTGCGGCTGGTCCCCGTCGCCGTAATAGACGGTGAATTTCGAGTCGAACATCGGGTGGAAGCCGTAGATGGCGCGGGTGTGGAGCGTCTCGCGCTGGCGGGCCGGCTTGGCCATCGGGTTGATGGTCACTCCGTTGTATATCCAGCAGGAATTGTCTCGCTGGAACAGGTGATTCGGAAGGGGCGTCAGGACGAAGTCGTCGGCCCGGAGCATCTCCCATTTGAGGCTGTGCGCGCTCTTGGGATGCAGGTCAGCTTTCAGCACGCCACCGACGAGGTACTCGGCCAACGATGCTCCATCGAGTCGCTCGAAGAGCGCTCGCATCGGGTCAACCAACGAAGGTCCCAGATTCTCCGGCGTGCAGAGCCGGTCGAGGACGAAAGCCCGGCCGTCGGGCACTTCGAGGCTTTCGGCCAGAAGCTGCCCGTAGTAGTGAACCTCCACGCCCTTGTCCCGGAGTGCCTGGGCGAAGGCGTCATGCTCTTCTCTCGCCTTCTTGGCCCACATCACATCGTCGAAGAGCAGTTCGCCGATGTTGTCCGGGGTCAGCCGGGAGAGCTCCAGGCCGGGTCGGTGAACGATGGCACGACGAAGTTGGCCGACCTCTGAATCAACTCGAAATGTCATCGGGTACTCCCGTCTGCGGCTTGTGACGGTGGCCTGTGAGCCAGTGGTCGGGTCATTCCGACCCGACCAGCCCGGCGACCGGCGCCTCCGTGGTGAAGTCCTTCGGCTCGGCCGCCTCGCCCAGACGCTGGCGACGGGCGTTCAAGAAGGCGTAGAGCACCAGCCCGACCAAGATCACGACCAGGGCCTGGTAGACGACCTGGTATCCCGAAGCGAAGGTCACCCACAGGGAGAACAAGACGCTCGCTCCGGCGACGGAGAGGTCCCGGGCCAGCTGCCACCCCTGGACACGCCGACGGCGTGACACCAGGTAGGTCAGTTGGGCGATGGCGGAGAAGAAGTAGGGGATGGCGACGGTGACCACGGTGAGGTCGACCAAGTAGGTGAAGACCGTGAGCCCCGCGCTGGTGTTGTAGCGCCACAACATCAGCAGGGTCGGCAACGCGGTCCCGACCAGAATGCCGAACCAGGCCGTTCCCTTGCGATCGGTCCAGGTGAACGGCCGCGGGAACAGGTCATCCTGCGCGATGGCCCTCGAGGTCTCGGTGACGATCAGCGTCCAACCGTTGAGGGCCCCGATTCCGGACACAACGGCAATGGCGGCGATGAACTTCCCTGCCCACGCTTCATGGGGGAAGATGGACTGGAAGGCGTTGACGAAGGGCGAACCGGTGTTGACCAGCGTGTGGTGGGCCACCAGACCCATCACCGCCGCCGTCACCAGCACGTACAGCATGGCGCTGATGACAGTGCCCAGCATCGACGCACGGAGGACGTTCCTACGTGGGTCCCGCACCCGCTTGGCGGTGACAGCCGCTGCCTCGACGCCGATGAAGGAAAAGAGGGCTACTCCAGCAGCGATCCCGATGGCGCTGTAGAGGCTGCCACCCGACGCGTTGAAGGCCCCAAAGTGGACCTTTTGGACGAAGAACCAGCCGACGACGCCGACGAAGAACAGCGGGAGGAACTTGAGGACGACAGTGATGTTCTGGAACCACGCCATCTGACGGATCCCGACCAGGTTGATGACCGCCGGCACCCACAGCCCCACCACGGCGATGCCGAAGTTCTCCATGCCACTCGGGTGGGAGAATCCGAAGAGGGCATCGACGTAGAACACCCACGAAGAGACGATCGCCGCGTTACCGGCCCAGGCCTGGACCCAGTAGCACCAGCCGACGAGATATCCGGCGAAGTCGCCGAACTCGTGGCGGGAATAGGCGTACAGGCCACCATCGCTGTTCGGCACCCGCTTGGTGAGCTGGCCGAACAGCACGGCCAAGAGCATGGCCCCGACCGCGATGACGGCAAGGACGACAATGCCCATGGTGCCGGCACCTGCCAACACGGCGGGCATCGTGAACACGCCCGTCCCGACGATGCTGCCGATGACCAGTCCGGTCGCCGACGTCAGGCCCAACGAATGGGCCTTCTTCTCGTTGCGCGCCGACATCGGTCGGTCTGGGGGTCCTGATCCACTCGCAGCGGGTGGCCGATCCGTGATGAGCGTCATCAGATTCTCCCTTCGGGCAGCGAGCGAGGAGCCCGGTGCTGACAGTGCCCGGGCACGTGCGGTGCCTCACTGCACGGTAAGACGCGGTGGCATGTGTCAGTAGGGCCATTGGTCCCCGTCGCCGTGCCAATGGTCCCTACGAGGGCTACGGCTCGTGCCTGGTGCCCACCAAAGGGCCGGGAGATCTGCCTTTTGAGCTCACGTCTCGAGTCGCCAAAAAGGGCGACTCGACGTCGCTATCGGGTGAGTGGCACTTGCCAGGTCAACAGGGTCCCTCCGCCTTGGGCATTCTCCATCTCGAATGTGCCGTCAAGCTTCTCCGCTCGGGCCCTCAAGTTGGTCAAGCCGAGTCCGCCCTCCCGCAGCTTGGAGTCATCGAAGCCGCCCCCGTTGTCAACGACCGTCAATCGGCATCGACCGTTCTCGACCTTGATTGCCACGCGCGCCTGCGTGGCGTGGGCGTGACGCCCGATGTTCGTCAACGATTCTCGAATAGTGGCCATGAGGTGCTCAACCACCTGAGCAGAGATGGCCGTGTCCACCGGGCCATCGAATCCGACCTCAACGTCAAAGCCGACGACCGAGCTCAACTCTCGGACCAGAGAAACGACGTGATCTCGAAGGCCTCGATCCTCGCCCCCCATGCCCAGTTGATAGATGGTGGCACGGATCCGATCGATGACACGGTCGATTTCGGCCACCGCCTCCCCGAGTCCCACCGACATGTCGCGTGGAGCCCGACCGGCCATGCTCTGGAGGGTGAGGCCGACCCCGAAAAGCCGCTGGATCACGGTGTCATGCAGATCCCGGGCCAGGCGATCTCGGTCCTCGTAGACGGCGACCACTTGGGTTTGTTGATGAAGGCGGGCGTTCTCGATGGCGATTCCGGCAGCCAGGGCGAGCACTTCGACAAGCGCGACGTCATCATTCGTGAACTCTGACCAGCCGATCTTGTCGGTGAGGTAGAGGTTGCCGTAGACCTCGTCACGCACCTTGATCGGCACCCCGAGAAACGAACTCATCGGGGGGTGGTTGGGTGGAAAGCCATAGCTGTTGGGGTGCGCATTGAGATTGGCCAGGCGGAGGGGCTTGGGGTCAGCGATGAGCAAACCAAGCACACCCCGCCCGGTGGGTCGGGTCCCTATTCGGGCTTCTTGGTCTGTGTCCAATCCAACAGTGATGAATTCAGACAGAGCGGTTCGATCCTCATTGAGCACGCCCAGTGCACCGAAGCGAGCTCCGCTCATGGAACAGGCCTCCTCGACCACGTGGCGGAGGAGTACCGGCAACTCGAGGTCCTTCTCAATGAGTAAGGATGCCTCGAGGACCCTCCGGAGCTTGCTCGGATCCTCAATGGAGTGATAGGGCACAAAACAGCAGGCTACCAGGCATATCCGAGTTACGAGGGTGAAATCCCCGTGACCGAGCGCCCTGGCACCAGGGATGCCGCCGAAATGGGAAGATAGGGGAATGACGCTGGGCGTATTCCTTCTTGACGACCATGAAGTGGTCCGAAGCGGCCTCCGGGGGTTGCTCGAGGCTGCCGGCGACATCAAGGTCGTCGGAGAGGCAGGGACGGTGGCCGAGGCCATGGCCCGTATTCCGCCCACCCGCCCGAACGTGGCCGTCCTCGACGTACGGCTCCCCGACGGCAGTGGCATCGAGGTCTGCCGNNGGAAGCACGGACTTGGTTGACGCGGTTCGACGGGCCGGCGAAGGGCAGTCCTTGCTTGACCCTTCCCTCACCGAGCGTGTCCTCGAGCGCCTTCGTAACGGACCGAACGAGGACCGCCGGCTCGCCAGCCTGACACCACAGGAACGCCGGATCCTCGAGCTCATCACTGAGGGGTATACGAATCGCCAGATAGCCGACGCCATGATCCTGGCGGAGAAGACGGTAAAGAACTACATCTCGAATCTGTTGGCGAAGCTCGGCGTGGAACGCCGCACCCAAGCCGCCACCTTCGCGGCACGCATCGATGAACG
The DNA here is from genome assembly GCA_003160635.1 of Acidimicrobiaceae bacterium. Classification (GTDB taxonomy): domain Bacteria; phylum Actinomycetota; class Acidimicrobiia; order Acidimicrobiales; family RAAP-2; genus Bog-473. The sequence goes on from PMLV01000114.1 coordinate 13,454, forward strand.
CTCGGCCCAGGCGGCCCGGATTGACGGCACCGGAACCTGACTGAGCGCTCAGCGGCCATCCGAGCCGGAGTCGGCCCGATGATGATCGAATCCTTCCAGTCGGACACCGCGCGCGATCAACGTATGCTCGATTTCGGTACGGCGGCGCTGCGGTTGATCGAAGGAACTCGGGTCACAGTCAAGGCCGAAACACCGGGCGAGGTCGATAAGGGCGATGTCGTAGGAAATCTGGTTTGCCAATGCGGCTGAACTCCAGTCCGTGCCCGGCTCCGAGGAAGCGACCAGGTCCAGATGTTGGCGACAATCGAGGAGCGCGGACAAAGCCTCCCCGGTACCCATCTCGGCCTCGCGCTGGGGGCGTTCGTGAAGCGCCACATCGAGGATCTGCGTGTACATGGACATCATCCCTCCACGCTGGACGCTCGGTGTGGTAGCCGCTAGAGCCATTGGTCCCATGGTCCGAAAAACCTGATGGCGCAACCCGACGGCACCCTGCTGAACCAGCTGATCCAGGGGACTCAGGTCCCTCTTTTGTGGGACGTTCGGCCCTAGGTGCGGTCCGGAAAGCGGAGTCGAATGGTGCTACGGAACTAGCCGTTGAACGTAGGAGGCTCTCATGCACCACACATCTCCTCACGGAGCGAGGCGCACGACCCATCGCTCGCCGCGACCGTCGATCAGCCCCTACTTCATTGAAGATATCGGATTGACCATCGCCGATATTCAGCGCGCACGCGCCGCAGACCCTGGCCGATAACGCGAGGTCCTTGACAGGAAGGCTTGCTGCCCGGCCGGCCTTTCAAAAGTGAAAAATCAAACAAAGAGGACACCCAGGTGATGGAAACGCCGGCGATTCGCACAGAGGGACTGACGAAGCGCTACGGCAAGGTCGACGCTCTCAAGGATCTCGATCTGGAGGTGACGCGAGGGGAAGTACTGGGATACCTCGGGCCCAACGGTGCAGGCAAGACGACGACCATCCGTCTCTTGTTGGGACTCATTCGCGCCGGCGCGGGACGCGCCGAGATCTTCGGATTTGATGCACCACGGAAAGGGCCTGGTCCGTCGTCATGACGAGCGAGGACGCTCTTTCACCGCTCGACGCTGCCTTCCTCCATATTGAGTCCGAACGCACGCCGATGCACATGGTGTCGATAGGGATCGTCGAGGGACCCCCGCTCCTCGATGCCGAGGGGGAGTTTCGCATCGGCGCCGCCCGCCGACTGATCGCCAGTCGCCTGGAATTGGTGCCGAAACTGCGTAAAGTGGCTTACGCAGGCCTTCTCGGGGAGGCGCCGCCCGTGTGGATCGATGAACCCACGTTCGACATCTCCAACCATGTTCGGTCGTGCCATCTGGCTCCGCCGGGTTCGGACGTCCAATTGCGGGCATTCTGCGCCGAACTCTTGAGCACGCGACTGGATCGAACGCGTCCTATGTGGGATCTGACATTCGTCCAGGGTCTCGAGGACGGCAACGTCGCCGTGATCGAGAGACTTCATCATGCAATGGCCGACGGCCTGGCGGCTGCCGAACTGGCCACCGTGTTGCTGGACGCTTCACCTGAACCAGCGCAACCGAACGACGAAGTCCCGTGGATCCCAACCACCCCACTCCCCGTATGGCGGTCCTCGGTCGATGATCTCCTGCGCCTTGGGGAACTCTGGGCACGCGTCGCAACATGGGGTGTGCGGTCCGTGACACATCCGATCCACCGGCTGAGGGATATAGCGAGACTTGCTCAAGCGTTCGGTACGTTGGCCACACCGAGGCTTGTCGCACCCAAGTCGTCACTCAATATCCCGATCACCTCAGCGCGATCAGTGGACTTCGTGCGGGTGCCGTTGGCGGAGATCCACGATGTCGCCCGCGCCTCTCACGCCACAATCAATGATGTCCTTCTGACGATCGTGACGGGTGGATTGCACCGATTACTCGAAAGTAGGGGAGAGTTGGCCGACGACAGTGAGTTGCAGGCGCTCGTACCCGTGGGATTGGAAAAGGCCGGCGGTGGTCTCGCGAACAGCGTGTCGGCACTCTTCGTTCGACTACCCATAGCTGCGAGCGATCCCCACGAAATACTCGCAACAATTTCGGCCGAGATGACAGCGGACAAGCGTCACCACCAGAGTATGGCCGCGAGCTCCCTGCTGCATCTCCTCGAACCACTGCCCCAGAGTGTGCTGGCGTCTCTGACCGGAATCGTGCAGCACCAGCCCTTCTTCAATGTGGTCGTGACAAATGTGCCCGGCCCACCGGTTCCGCTCTACGTAATGGGAGCCCGGCTCATCGAAGCATTCCCGATGGTGCCACTGGCAGGAAATCAAACCATCAGTGTCGCCGCGCTTTCCTACGAGGGACAGCTCGGCCTGGGGGTGCTCACCGATCCGGCCACGTGTCCCGATGTGGGGCTGTTCTGTGCTGGTGTCCTGTCAACCTTCCAGGCGTTGGTCGATCGATCCCGGGATACGGGACCTGCGTGAGACGACTCGCCCGGGTCCGGGAGTCATGGTGGACGTAGGCGAGACCGGCGTCGTCGAGACCCACATCTCCATCCTCTGTTTTGTCGCTGATCGGGTGTACAAGTTGCGCAAGGCAGTGCAGTTCGGGTTCCTCGACTTCCGCCAGGGCACGACGCGACAGCAAGACTGCGAACGCGAAGTGGCGCTCAACCGCCGACTCGCACCCGACGTGTACTTGGGCGTTGCAGAAGTGCACCTCAATGGTGAGGTGATTGACCACATGGTGGTCATGCGACGCCTGCCTTCGGAGTGTCGATTGGCCGCCATCGCCCGCCGCGGGGATGACCTGGGGGAGTGGCTCAGGAAGGTAGCCCACGTGATGGCCTCTTTTCACCGAAGTGCCCTGCGGTCGCCCGAGATCTCGACCGCGTCGACTGGTGCCGCCGTCCATGCAAACTGGGGCGCCAACTTTTCCGACACGGAACCCTTTCTGGGGACAATCCTCGACGCCGACGTGGATGAAAGGATCCGTTCCCTCGCATCTCGTTGGGTCAACGGGCGTCATGCCCTCCTTGAAGCTCGCATCGCGTCCGGAAGGATCTGCGACGGCCATGGGGACCTGCAGGCGGAAGACATATTCTGCCTGGACGACGGTGTCAGGATTCTCGACTGCGTTGAGTTCTCGGACCAGCTGCGGTACGGAGATGTCTGCGCCGACGTGGCGTTTCTTGTTATGGACCTGGAACGACTAGGTCGAGCTGACGCAGGCAGGCAGTTCCTGGACGACTATCAGGAATTCGCAGAAGATCAGTTTCCTGCATCTCTTGTCCACCACTACGTTGCGTTGCGGGCCTACATCAGGGCCAAGGTGGCGTGCTTGCGTGTCGAACAGGGCCACGAAGACTCCCGAACCGAGGCCTGCCAGTTGCACCTACTGGCCCTGGATCATCTTCGCCAGGCACAGGTGAGGCTCGTTCTGATCGGAGGGCTACCGGGTTCAGGCAAATCCACCGTCGCGGCCGGAGTGGCACACCAGCTCGGATGGGGCATTCTTCGATCGGACGAGGTGCGGCGCGAGATGATCCGAACCGATGAGGGAGACACACCGGGGTTCGGTTCCGGACGGTATGCCCCCGAGGTCACGGCCACGGTCTACACCGCGCTGCTCACGCGTGCGGAGGAGCAACTCATGCGCGGCGAATCAGTCATTCTTGACGCATCGTGGATCGATGCCAGATGCCGCGACGCAGCCCGCGACGTCGCTCACCGGACGGGGGGCGACCTTGTCGAGCTGCGTTGCGTCGTTCGGCCGGACATTGCCGAGAGACGGATGGCGCAGCGACACTCTCAGGGCATCGATGTCTCGGAGGCGACGCCCGAGGTGAGAGTCGCCATGGGAGACGCGATGGACCCGTGGTCGTCGAGCCGTATCATCGACACTACGGAAGTGACCGAGGCGGAATCCATTGCCCGGGCGCTCGAAGTCCTTGGTGGAGGAATTGAGCGACCGTGAGCGGCCAGCCAACACCCGGCCCTGCGACCGAGCGTGGCGCCGGGACCTCGACCGTCATATTGGTGACCTTCGGCCCTACAGAAGGTGTCGATCATGACAAAAGATGACATCAGTTTCGCCGAGGCCAAANNAGGCTCTATGTCGAGAAGCATCCGAGGGACAAAAGTGTTCAGCAACGAACGAGAGATCGTGGTCGGCGTCGACGGTTCCAAGTACTCGAAGGACGCCCTGACCTGGGCGGTACGCGAGGCGAAGTTACGTGAGGCCGTGCTCCGGCCCATCTGTGTCGCGCCTATCGGGAGCGACGTCGCTCTCGATTGGGTCGAGGACACCTCTGTGGCGGAATCGCAAGCGATTGTCGACGAGGCGGTGGCGATAGCCGATGCGCTCGAACCCACGGTTGTCGTCCGGGGCGAGGTACTCGTTGGCCCCGTGGCCGAAACGCTGGTCGGGGCCAGCGAGGTCACCGACCTCTTGGTGATAGGCGCCCGGGGAGGGGGAGCGTTGAGTGAGTTCCTTCTCGGCTCAGTCAGCCGCCTCTGTGCCCGTCAGGCGCGATGCCCGGTCGTGATCGTCCATGAATTGGCCCGGCCCTCCCTGCAAGGTTCTGCGTCGCGCATCGTCGTCGAAGTCGAGCAAGGTCGCGGCTCGGATGCCCTTGATTGGGCCATTGGCGAAGCAGGACTTCGGTCAGCCCACGTGGAGGCCGTTTTCGATTGTGCGACCTCAAGCGCCCATGAAGGCGCTGCCCTTCCGACCGGGGAGTGCGACGAATTGGCGACCGAGACCACAAGGTTCACCTCGTCGTACATCGGGCACCGAGCCAACGGTGCTCTCTTCGCGTCGCGGGCTCGGTGTGTCTCGACCGTGAAAGCGCTACTCGAAGCCTGTGAGGGCGCCGACCTCCTGGTCATACGTGAAGTCGGTCCGGAGGGCAACCACGAAAGGGGGGCGGGATCCCTTCTTCGTCGATGTGTTCATCTGGCCCCATGTCCGGTGGTCGTCGTCGGTCCGACAACATCCAGTCTCCGGGCGGTCCATCCGGAACGGGTGAGTTCCGAAACGTAGGCAGTGAAATGCAGGTCCCGCCTCTAGTGCGGCGGGACAAGGCTCTCTTCAAGGAGTGTCGGACCTTCCGACATAGGCCGTGATCGGCCGTCTTGCAGGTCGACAACCACGTCGAAGGCGCTGACCTCTTCGAGACGGTGGGTGATGTAGAGGATGCTCTTTCCCGAGGTGGTGGCGAGCACGTCATGGAGCAGTCGTGAAGCGGTGGCGTGGTCGAGGCCCGACGTCGGTTCGTCGAGGAGCAGGACCGCGGGATCGGCCAGGAGCGCACGGGCCAGGGCAACACGCTGGCGTTGGCCGCCGGAGAGTCGTGCGCCCATTTCCCCCACCGACGTGTCAAGTCCTTGCGGCAGTGCATCGATCCACGGGCCGAGCTGGGCTGTCTGAACAGCCGCAACTACTTGCTCCTCCGACGCGTCAGGGTGGGCGAGCGCAATGTTGGCGCGGATCGAGGCATTGAACAGGTGGGTGTCTTGCGCCACCCAGCCAATCACGCCGCGGGTGGTGTCCTGCCCCAGGGAGTGCAGCGGCGTGCCGCCCAGGCTCGCTTCCCCGCCTTGTAACGGCCAGAAACGCAACAGAGCATTCACCACGCTGCTCTTTCCGGCCCCACTCGCACCCGTCAGCGCGACGTGGTCCCCGGCGGCAATGGACATGCTCAAGCCATTGAGGATCCACGGGCCGTCCTCTCCGTACCGGAGCCTGGCCTCGTCGAGTTCGACGTTCGTGCGAAGGGGGGTCGGAGCAGGGTTGACCGGGTCATTCACCGGAGCCGGGAGGTCGGCGATAGCCAGGAGTCGTTCGGCCGCCGCGGCCTGGTGCGCCAACCGGGAGACGGCTTCGGCCACGGGTGTGACGACCTCGAAGCTGGCCAGGGCCACCAGGGGCACGACCGCCAACATGAACGGGGCGAGCCGGTGAGAGGTCACCGACGAAATGGAGATGAGCGACGTGAGGCAGACAGCGGCTCCGGTGAGGAACATGGTGACGGCGGAAATGGCTCCAACCGTCCAGGAGCGCCGGCGGGCGATGTCAGTGAGGCCTTGGTCGGCTGTCAACACCCGACGGAGGTAGGCGTCATCCTGTCCGAAGGCAATCAGATCGGGCGCACCCTGGAGTAACTCAACGATGTCGGCGGCCAGCTCACCGCGCAGTGCGGCTTCCGCGCGTCCAAGCCGATGATGGCGCGCCCAGGCGATACCTGAGGTGAGGGCGAACGCGACAGCCAGGCAACCTCCGAGAACGAGTCCGGCCACCGGCACGATGACAGTGACCAGAGCCACGGACGAGAGCGATGCGAGGGCAGCTACCACGAGGGGCGCGACACCGCGCAGGTAGAGGTCCTGCAGTGTCTCGACGTCTGCGGTGGCCCTGGACAGGAGGTCCCCGCTCCGCCATTGACGGAGTCCCGCGGGGCAGAGGGGTTCGACGGCGTCGAAGACCCATGCCCGGAGGCGCCCGAGGACGCGCAGTGCCGCATCGTGTGAGACGAGCCGCTCCCCGTAGCGGAGCGGTCCTCGACTGAGGGCAAAAATCTGCACGGCCGCCATCAGCACGGTGAGGGTGTAGAGAGGAACGTGGAGGGCTGCTTTGTCGATGAGAGCGGCAGAGCAGGCCATGAGGGCGACGGTGCTCATGGCGGCAGCGGAGCCCAGCCCGGTACTCAACCAGAAGCGGCCTCGGGGGGGCGCGCCGATCCGCATGAGCTCTCTCAATGACGACCACGACGAGCGCGTCCGGGGATCCGATGCGTTCATGATCGAGCGTCAATCTGGTGCGGGACCTCGACGAGCTGACCGCCTATGAGGGTCAAGGTCCGTCCAATCCGACCCAACACGCCGCCCCGGTGTGCGGCCATCACCACGGTTCGATCGTCGAGCCACGGCGACAAGCTCTCTCGCAGCAACAATTCACGACTGGCGTCGAGATGAGCGGTGGGCTCATCGAGCAAGACCAACGGTGCATCACGCAGGACGGCACGGCCGAGCGCGATCCGCTGTCGCTCGCCGGCGCTCAGCGTCAACCCGCCTTCGCCGACTGGGGTTTCGATGCCGTTGGGCAGCCGGTCGATCAATTCGGAGAGCCCTGAGACGCTGCATGCGCGAAGCAGCGCCCGAGGCGTGGCCTCAGGATCCCCGACCAGGAGGTTGTCGGCTATCGAGCCGCGTAGCAAGTAGGGGTGCTGGGGAACCCAGGCGATCTGCAGTCGCCAGTCGCGCGTCGGAAGGGTGTCGACGTCGATACCGCCTACCCGGAACGTCCCGCGTTGGAGGTCGACGAAGCAGAGGAGGAGGGAGAGAAGCGTGGACTTGCCTGAGCCCGACACTCCGGTCACGGCCAGATGCTCGCCGGGAGCGATGACGAGATTCACGCCGTCGAGGACGGGGATCGTGCGACCCGGGTAGCGCGCGTGCACGTCTGAGAGAGCGATGGAGTTCCGGGAGAGGTCGGGAACAACGCTCGCTCCGCTGCGGTGGACTGCCGGTGCCGCGCTCGTCGGCTCGTCCTCGTCGAGGACATCGAGGATACGCTCGGCGGCCGCCTGACCTTCGGCGCTGGCGTGGAATTCCGCCCCGGCCCGCCTGAGGGGGAGGTACACCTCCGGCGCCAGGACGAGCACGGCGAGCGCAGTGCCCAAGGACACGCCGCCATTGAGCAGTCGCAATCCCAGGAAGAGTGCGACCAGGGCCGTCCCCACCGAGGCCAGCACCTCGAGTGCGAGCGACGAGAGGAACGCGACCCGGAGCGTGTTCATAGAGCTCGCCCGGAACTCTTCATTGGCTCTCTCGAGGGTGCGTCGCCCGTCGCGGGCCCGACCGAATGAGCGCAGGGTCGCCATGCCTTGCAACAGGTCGTAGAAGGTGGCGGCCAGTCCGGAGAGCTGTGCCCATTGTTCTGTGGCGTGGCGTTTCGCTTCCAACCCGAGAAGGATCATGAAGATCGGTACGGCCGACACGGTGATGGCGAGTATGAGGAACGACATCCAGTCGGACCATCCGATCCAGGCGAGGAGAAGGAGTGGTGCGAGACCGGCGAGCACCGCGGTAGGGAGGTACCGCGCGAAGTAGGTGTCGAGCGCATCGATGCCTTGCGTCGCCGACGACGCGAGTTCCCCGGTGCGCTCGCCCGCCAACCACACCGGGCCACGGGCGACGGCTCCAATGAGCAGCTGACGACGGAGCGTTGAGGTGACTCGGGCCGAGGTGCGGTGTGCCGCCAGTTCCCCCAGCCACAACAGGAGCGCCCGCCCCGCGAAGGCGCCCGCAAGTCCCGCGATGAAGGGTTCCGCCTCACGCACGCCACCGTGCCCGACCACTACATGCTCGATGATGAGACCAAGGAGGATGGCCTGAATGACCACGCAGACCGTCGATCCGATCCCGACGGCGACTGCAATCGCCAGATAGCGCCGGGTGATGGCGACCCGACGCGCCAGGCGAGGGTTGATCAGCCCCCGGGTGCGCTCGCCCTTCCGTGGAACGGGCTCCATGGGCGTGCATGATCCGGCCCAGGTCAGGGGACCCTGCCCTCGACGCTCGGCATCGGGCCTTGGTCCGCCGAAGTGACGACATGGCCAGACTGCCGGGGCCGTAGAACCCGGGCGCGGAATACCCAGTACGACCAGCCCTGGTAGACGAGCACCAGGGGAGTGAAGATCAGGGCCACGATGGTCATGACCCTGAGGGTGTAGGGCGCTGAGGCCGCATTGCCGATGGTGAGGTCATACGTCTTCGAGATGCTGGAAACCATGACCCGCGGGTAAAGGTTCAAAAAGAGCGTGGCGGTCAACCCGACGATGCCGACCGCAGTGGCCACGAAGGCCCAACCCTCGAGCTTTTCCCGCAGGAGCCATCCGACGACGGCAACGGCGGCAATGCTCAGCACCGGGACGAATGGCGGCACCAGCCCGGTGTTATGCATGTTGTGGGCGTTCACGTAGGTCCAGGCCAAGAAGGCCAGCAGGGCGGCGGTCGCGGCGGGCGCCAAGAGCGTTGCCGCCCGCGAGGCGCGGACGTGGATGTCGTCCGTGGTCTTGAGTGATGCGAAGACCGCACCATGGAGGGCGAACAGGAGCAGCGTGGTGACCCCCCCAACGAGCGCATAGGGATTGAGGAGGTTGAAGAAGGAACCGAGGTAGGACTCGTGGGCTCCAATGGGGACACCCCGCAGCATGTTGGCGAACGCAACGCCCCACAAGAGCGCAGGAATGACGCTGCCCCAGAAGATCGCCTGGTCCCAGGCTGCCCGCCACGCCGGAAAGGATCGCTTGGCCCGGAACTCGAACGCCACTCCTCGAAAGATAAGGGCGGCCAAAATCAAGAAGAGAGGAAGGTAGAAGCCACTGAACAGGGTGGCATACCAGTTCGGGAAGGCGGCGAACGTGGCGCCACCTGCAGTGAGGAGCCACACTTCGTTACCGTCCCATACGGGCCCGATGGTGTTGATCAGGACGCGCCGGTCGAGATCATCGCGCCCGAGTATCGGCAATAACATGCCAATACCAAAGTCGAAGCCCTCCAGCAGGAAGTACACCGACCAGAGAATGCCGATGACAACGAACCAGAAGATCTCGAGGCCGCTGTAGGCAGGGGCGCTGCTCGCAAGCAGGGTGTGCACGGATTCTCCTCGGCTCAGTAGATGAGGGCGGGCACACGGTCCCCGCCCTCACGTTCTTGGGTTTCGTCCTCACCGTCTTCACCGTGTTCATCGGTTTCATCTGCGCCGAAGCGGGCAAATTTCGCCATGAGCCCGAAGTCGACGGCGGCCAGCAGGCTGTAGATGGCGGTGAAGCCGACCAATGTGGCCACCACGTATCCGGTGCCGACATGTGAGACCGCTTGGGACGTCTTGAATAGTCCAAAGACCACCCACGGTTGACGCCCCATCTCCGTGAATATCCATCCCGTGCTATTGGCCAGGAACGGGAGCACGATGGCGAAGACCGAGATTCGGAGGAACCACACCGAGCGTTCCAGGCGCCGGCGCCGCATGAGCCACAGGCCGATCGCCGTCAACCCGAACATCAATATGCCGCACCCCACCATGATCCGGAAGGTCCAGTAGGTGACCCACAGGATCGGTTTGTAGTTTCCCGCGCCGTACTTGGCTGCTTCCTTGGCCTGAATTTGGTTGATACCTTGGACTGAGCCGTTCCACGTGTTGTCGGCCAGGACGGAAAGCATGTGGGGCAGCCGGATCTGGAAGATGGGCGTGCCGGAGAGGTTTCCGATCGTGAGCAGACTGAAACTGGCGCCGCTCTGCGTGTTGTAGATGGCCTCGGCCGCTGCCATCTTCATCGGCTGTTGCTTTTCCATGAGGCGAGCCTGGTTGTCACCGAAGAACATCGTGGCGACGATGGCGATCGATCCAACGATCAAGGCCAGTTGGGCCGAGGTTGCGAATACTGGATGCGGCGCGTTTCCCTCACGGCGATCCTTCAAGAGGTGCCAGGCACTGACGCCGAGGACAAGCATCGTGGTCGTGATCACCGCGGCGGAGATGACATGGAGAAAGGAGCTGATGAGCGTGCTGTTCGTCATGACGGCCCAGAAGTTGGTCATGACTGCCCGGTTGCCCACGACCTTGTAGCCGACCGGGTGTTGCATCCAGGCGTTGGCGGACAGGATGAAGTAGGCGGAGAGGGCAGTGGCAGCGCTGACGATCCAGATGGAGGTCAGATGGATGCGAGCTGAAACGCGGTCCTTGCCGAAGATCCAGATACCGAGGAACGTCGACTCCAAGAAGAAGGCCAGCAGGGCCTCGATGGCGAGCGGCGCACCGAAGACGCTACCGACATAGCGCGAATACGCCGCCCAGTTCATTCCGAACTGGAACTCCTGCACGATTCCGGTGACCACCCCGATGGCGAAGTTGATGAGGAAGAGCCGACGCCAGAAGAGCGTCATCTTGGACCACTTCTCGTACTTCTCCGGATCGCGTCGGTTCCGGTAGGCCGTCGTCTGCATGACGGCCAGCAGGAGGGCGAGACCGATCGTGAGGGGTACAAAGATGAAGTGGAAGACCGTCGTGATGCCGAACTGCCAACGGGAGAGATCGAGGGTCATCCTCGCGTCCCCCTCGTCATGAAGGAGGCAAAACTGGCATAGAGGGCCATGGGTTCCTGGCTGTGAACCAAAATCGAGAACAATTCGATCATCGAGACGACGCCGGTTGGGCGACCATCGCCGTCGACCACAACGAGATGACGTATCCCCAAACTCATCATTGCCGCAGCTGCTTCGGCAACCGTCGTCTCCAATGGAGACCAATAGGGATTGTTGCTCGATATGAGCCCCACGGGGTCCCGTGCCGACCGGCCCTGTGCCCACGCCGCGGCAAGATCGCGCTCGGTGACGACGCGCAATGGTGGCTCGTCGAGCACGGCGCACGACGTGCTGCGATTGAGAAACGTCTTGGCAACGAACTCCAAACTGTCGGATTCGGAGACGACGGTGAGGGGGCCCAGGTCCAAGGACCCGAGAGGCGTGCTGAGACCGTGTGCTCGAGGATCACTCATCTTTGCCATGGTGGAGGTGGCGTTGACCGNNGCTAAGACTCTTCGACGCTCGGGTGCTCCGGAGTGTGAAGCTGCACGATCAGCCCATCTGGGTCGGAGACATCGATGTACCACCCCAGTGGACCTTCGACCACGCCGGTGTGGGTCACCCCGATCTCCTCGAGCCACGAGTCCCACTTTGAGAGGACCTCGCGGGATGCCACCGCGAGCACCACCAAGGAGAATCCGGCGAGCGCCATTGCTCGCGATGGGTCGAGATGCAAACCGAGACTTGGTCGCTCGGGTGCGGAAAGCACGGCACCGACAACCTGGTTCTCCTCTTCCTCGACGAGCAAGACCGAGAGCCCGAATACCTCGGAATACCAATCCGTGCTGGCGGTCACGTCGCTGACAGGAATCCTCACGTGCCGAATTCCAAGGTGCGGTGGAGGAGGCATTCTTATGCCGTCAGCAACTTCGGTTGGAGTGTCGGGCGGCGTCTGGCCAAGGGGTTCCATTGAAGTAGCTCACCTCTATTCTGAGTTCGATGCCCCAACATGCGCCAAGGAGGACTGTACAGACGAAACGACGCCTGCACCGAGTCCGGTGATCCGAAATCTGTCACGCAAACGACGGACTGTGCGCGACAACCTATGAGGCCTTTCAGCCGGTAGGGACCGACGAATTCGGGCTTAGCGGATGATGATCGTGGACGCGGCTGTCACGAGGGCACGCACGCCGCAACCGTGTTCCTGTGGCGATCGAGGATTTCGGCAACCGGCCACCTCACATCCCATACGACCCCCGCCCGCTGAAGAATCCAAATGAGGCGAGCCGTGGAGTCGAGCTGATAACGGTCAACACCATGACGGGCGAGGGTTGGACACGAATGGTGGAGGTTGTGCCAGTTCTCTCCCATGGCCAACACGGCCAATGGGGCGAAGTTCGTGGATCTGTCCTCAACCCTGGTGGTGAAAGGGCGGCGCCCCCACAGGTGGCAGACCGAGTTGACGGAAAAGGTGGCATGGTGCAGGACGAAGACACGGATCAGACCGCCCCAGATCAACCCGCCCAAGGCGCCGGCCCAGGTCCGGGTGACGGCCCATCCGATGAGCATCGGTAGACCCAAGGAAGCGACCCCCAGAAACGGGAACATCCGGCTGATGGCGGCGAGGTCTTTGTCCTTGACCAGGTCCGGTGCCCACCTCGCCTCTTCGGTCGGCTGGGCTTGAAACAGCCATCCAACATGGGCGTGCAGGGCGCCGCGGACTTGATTCCACGTGCCATTGCCATATTCGTAGGGAGAGTGCGGATCGCCTTTCCTATCCGTGTAGGCGTGGTGGCGCCGGTGGTTGGCTACCCAACTGATGACGCTGCCCTCCATTCCGAGGGATCCAGCGACCGCAAGTGTGATTTTCACCCAGCGTGCTGCCTTGAAGGACCGGTGGGTGAGCATGCGATGGAACCCGGCAGTCAATCCGTGTCCGCTCACGGCGTAGAAGGCGACCGCCAGAATCACGTCCAAGAGGGTGATCCTGGGGCTGATCAGTCCCACGGCGGCTGCTACCACCCCCAACAGTGGAGCCACGATGAGGATGGCGGTCACCACTTGTTGCATCCCTCGTCCCGAGGAGACCGCAGCGGGCTGGACGCTCCGGGGCACCGGTGCAACCTGATCTGTTTCCGGTACGAAGAGTGTCTGAAGCGCACTTTCGCGCTCGGAACTCAGTATGATCACGCATTCACCTCGGTCTACTGAAGGAGCCGCCGAGGTCTGAGGCCGCCTAGGGACGCCCTCACGACGCCCTCTTCACATTGTACCGCCCTAGGAGGCAACGCGGTGGGCGGGGGGATCTCCGGATTCGCCGTACTTTGGTGACCCTGAGCGTGGCCGCTTCAGGATCGGTGCGAGGTTTTGCCCAGGGTGTCTCGGTCGCCGGTCCGGCCTACCCGAGCGTTGCGCAGATCACCAGCCGACGTGACCAGTGGTGGTGTCCGCCGGGTCTTACCGACACGTAGATGAAGGGCAATGGCACCACTCGAGATCGCGGCCCAACCACACCACACCGAGGCAAACCCATCGACCGTCAGCCAGGCGATCACCCCGACCGCAATCACGTTGACGATGCCGAACGTGACGACGCGACGACGGGTGGAGAGGAGCAGCGTTCCGCAGATGGCGATCACGTAGAGAACGACGATGAATGCACCGTGGTTCAGGTCGATCGAATACGCGAGGTGGTAGGGACGCAGTCGCACACTGACCGGACCGCGCACCATGGTGGCAAACAAAACGCTCGAAACAATGACACCGAGGGCGACGAGCGGCGTCATGATGACTCGCCGCCGGCGTGAGGGCTCATTGATGACGACGGCCAGGGGCACGAAGATGGGTAGAACGACGAATGCGATCAGGAGGTAGGCCCAAAGGGCAACTCTCTCGAATTCGTGCGGCTCATGACCTTGCAACCCCAACCAGACGAACGCCTCGATGATTTGATGGGCGCCGAGAAGCAACGGCAACGTGGACAACGCGACATCACTGTGACGCTTTTGGGCATTGCGGACCGCGGCCACACCGATCGAGCTGATCACGATGCCTCCGACCAGATCAGCTTGCGGAGAAAAGCACATCTCGACGACGCAGCCTATGGCAAATACGTGCAGGCTGAAGCATTTTCTGGAACCACCTCGCCCCTACCCCCTCGGAGGTGCCGGATCAGGCGACCTGCGGACTCGAACCTTCACGGTGTCCGACCACGCCGGTCCCGGCTCGGTGCCGGCGTTGGGCGACCAGTGCGCCGATGAGGACGAGCAGGGCCGCCAGCAGGATCGCCGGAAGGATGAACACCGTTCCCGAACTGTGTTCCTGCAACAGGGTGTGCCGCAGGGTGAGTAGTGCGGGATCGTTCGGAACCACGACGACCTTAAGGATTTTGCCCTTCTGCAACTGGTCGGAGCCGGGGATGACCTCGGTGTAGTGGTGGCCAGCGATGGTCAGGGCGCCCTGACAGACGTAACCCGCCGGATTACTGCCGGTGCCTCCGATGAGCGCCAGGCACCCGGTCACTTTGATGTTGACGGTGACGCCGTTGCTCTTGAGGTCCGAAATCTGATTGTTCCGGTGAATTCCGGCCACGAAGAAGATGATGGTCAGGATGGCCAGGGTGGCGACGGAGAGCGCTTCGATCACCTGGACGACGCGCCGCCGGTTCACCTTCCCCACGCTCGCCCCTCGGAGCGCCATCATCGCACCATCGAAATCGTTCACTCCCCCGGAGGAGACCGTGCGGCGGGTGGACGCGGTGGACGCGGTGGACACGGTGCGCCGGGCGGACGGGGGTGGGGGCGGTCGGTGATCGGGCTTTTCTTCGGGTGAGTACCACTTCCCGTCCGATGCTTGCCACCAGCCTTGACCTTGGCTCACATCCGACATCGGTTTCCCCTGCCTTGCGTCGATCGACCTGTACGAGTGAATTCAGGACAGTTCGGAACCGTCGCACCATTCCCGCTCGAGTCACGCGTCATTCCCGTAGGGGAGGGTTTTGGAGGAGGTCAGGGGTCGTGACCACGAACCTCGCCGAAAAGCCAGCCCTGAGACTAGTGCGGTCTGACGTTTCCCCTGTGAGCCCTCGCTACACCGAAGTTTCCTTCGCACTGCGGGGGACGGCGGGCAGCGCTGCGTCGCCTGCGGGTGCGGCCCCTGACCGGTCGCATCGGTGCCGAGCTTTCCGGGGTGCACCTGGCGAACCTGGACGACGACGACATGGCCGGGATCCGCCGGGCGCTTCTGGCCCATCGGGTGGCCTTCTTCCGGGACCAGTCGATCGGGGCGGCCGAGCAGATCGCCTTCGCCTCGCGCCTCGGCTCGTTGACGTTGAGCCACCCCACGTTGCCCCGGCTCACCGAGGATCCCGAGATCTTCGATCTCGACTCGATCGCCGGTGCCACGGCCAACCATTGGCACACCGATGTCACCTTCGTCGACCGTCCTCCGACCTTCTCCGTGCTGCGGGCACTGGTCATTCCCGAGGTCGGTGGCGACACTCTCTGGGCCAACACGGTTGCCGGCTACCGCGACCTGCCGGACGACCTTCGCCAGTTGGCCGACGGGTTGCGGGCGCTCCACTCCAACGGGCACGACTACGGCCGGGTCGATGTGGCCGGGTTGAAGGGCTCGTTGCGGCCCGAACAGATCGCCCACCTCCAGGCATTCGTCTCGGAGGTTTTCGAGACCGAGCACCCCGTGGTCCGGGTTCACCCCGAGACGGGTGAGCCCGCACTCCTCCTCGGGGGCTTCGCCCACCAGCTCGTGGGGCACGCCAACAGCGAGTCCGTCGACCTGATCCGCATCTTCCAGTCGTACGTGACCCGGCCCGAGAACATCGTCCGCTGGCACTGGCGGGAGGGCGACGTGGCCATATGGGACAACCGGGCCACCCAGCACTACGCCATTGCCGACTACGGGGACCAGCGTCGCCGCATGCAGCGGGTCACCACCGCGGGGATCGCTGCAGTGGGCCTGGACGGCCGCCCCAGTCGGAGCCTCCAAGGGGACGCCAGCCGGTACTACCTCGAGAGCTGATCGGCGCTCCCGGCGTTGCTTAGGATCGGGATCGGTGCCGTTCCGACGTCGGCCCGGTGACAACGGATCGGGAACGGCGCGAGGACGGGCAACGGGGCGGGCAGTGGGCTGCCCGCAACTCATTGAGAGGGACGAGACCGTGACCTCACGAATGGCCACCGATGCGGAAGTCAAGACCTGGCAGCAAGACGGTTGGGTGCTGCTCGAGGGCCTCGTCGGCACGGCCGATATCGATGCCGTATCGGGGGATCTCCGGCTGCTCTTTCCCAGCCCTGAGGAGTACCACGCCGATCCCGAGGGCGTGACCGAACGGTGGAAGGGTCGGCCGGCCAAACCCAAGGAGGACTACGTCTGGCCCGACGAGGGTCCGGGGTTCCGGGCAGATCAGCAGCGCTGGATGGGGGCCTTCCCCTTCGCCGGTTCGGGGGCGCTCAACCGGCTCTACGTCCACGACTCCATCGTCAACTTCGCCGAGCGTGCCCTCGAGACCACCGACATACGCCTCTACCAGGCCCACGCCAGCGCGAAGTTCTCGGGCTTGACGAACTACGAGCAGCCGATGCACATCGATCGCAACCACTCCTGGCTTCCCCCCGGCCACGACGCACCGTGGTGGAACCTGGAGGGGTTCCTCTACCTCACCGACGTGACCGAGGCCGCCAATCCCACTCGACTGGTCTCGGTACGTGACTCGGCCCATGTCAGCTCGCCCTTCGGAGTCGTCCTACCGGACTGGGATCCCGAGTTGTACGCCGCCGAGCGGCCGGCACCGGGAGTCCGCGGCTCGTACCTGGCCTACAGATCCGACGTCTACCACCGCGGCGCTCCCTTCGGTTCTCCGGGGACCACCCGGTTCCTGGCGGCGGTGGCCTTCAAGAACGCCGGAGTGGACTGGATCGGCTACGACCAGCAGCAGTCGCGCTCGACCGGGCCCGATTGGACGAGGTTCGTCGAGGGATCGACCCCGCGCCAGCTCGAGCTGTTCGGGTTCCCCCCGCCGGGACATCCGGTCTGGAACGAAACGCTCCTCGGTCAGACGGCACTGCGGTACCCCGCGCTGGACCTCGGCCCTTGGAGGGAGCGGCTCACCCCGTAGCGCAGGACCGGTCTGGAGGGTTTCGGCCCGGTCGGGCGTCCTCGCAGCAGGTCGACTGACCGACGGTCAGTGCCCCTTCGGCTTCAGGTGGAGGACGACCAGCTCCGTGTTGATCTCCGAGGGAAAGGCGTAGGGGTTGGACGGGGTCGGGAAACCGGTGGCCACGTTGCTGTTGAAGATGCCCTGCTGGCTGTTCACGAACATCGGGATGATCGGCACCTGCGTCACCATCACGGTCTCGAGCTGGTCCAGGGCGCTGGTGGCCTCCGCCGATCCGGGGGCACTCGTGCTGAGCTCGTTGAACAACTGGTCGGTGGCGGCATTCTGGTAGCGCGAATAGTCCGTCAGGGCCAGCTTCCCGACCGGGGCGGCTTCGGTGTTCCCGAAATAGAAGTCGTAGAAGCCGTAGGGGTTCTCGTACTGGGCGCTGTTCATCGACAACTGGAACTGACCGAGGGCCAGGTCGACCTCCCAGGTCGTCTCGGCGATGGCCTCGATCGTGAGCCCGATGCCCGCCGCCCGGAGCTCGCTTTGCATCACCGGCGCGATGGTCACCCAGTTGGCATAGGTCGAGGGTATGAGGAATTGGATCTGCAGGGGAGTCCCGTTGGGTGTCTTGAAGATCCCGTCAGAGCCCATCTTGAAACCGGCTTGGCTCAGGATCTTCTTCGCCTCGCTCGCGCTGGAGGTGAACGGGGCGTTCTTGTATTGCGCCGAAATGTACCGGCCCATCGATTTCTCGGGCAGCCCGGTCCGGTTGTCGATCGCCGTGTCGAAGAAGGGCACCAGCAGCTTCAGGAGGGCCGGCCGGTCGAGGGCGTCGTTGATGGCTTCACGCACCGGCAGCAGGTTGAGCGGGTAGACGCTGAAATTCGGGATGAGTGGGGCGTCCACGAACGGAGCGTTCTCCAGCTTGAGGTTCGGGTGCTCCCGGGCGATGGTGACGGCGTCCGCCGGCTCCGCCGACGTCCAGTCGAGGGCGCCGGTCTCGAGCGAGGCCTCGATGGAGGCGTTGCTGTCCTCCTGCACTGCTTGCACCTCGGGGAACTTGGCCAGTTTCGGTTGCCAGTAGTAGGGGTTCCTGGTCACCGTGATCACCTCGGGCGAGAAGGTCTTGACCACGTAGGGCCCCGTTCCGATCGGCTCCGAGTCCTCGTAGGTGACCGGATTGGCGATCTTCGACCAGATCGCCTTGGGGACGATGGAGGTATCGAGAATTCCCTGGATCAGGGCATAGCTGGGCTTGGTGAAAGTCACGACGACCTGGGAGTCGGCGTTCACGATGGACGAGGCGATGGTGACTCCGGAGATGTTGGCGGCCGGGGACTCCTGCTCGAGCTGGAACGTGAAGGCCACGTCGGCCGGGGTCATGGGTTGGCCGTTCGACCACCGCACGCCCTTGCGGATGGTGAGGGTGATCGTCTTGCCCCCGTTGCTCCAGGTGTATCCCGTGGCCAGCCACGGGATTGGCTGCAACTTGGCGTAGTTCTCCTGGTAGAGCGGTTCGTAGACCAGCGAGCCGATCTCCCCCGAGTAGGTGCTGATATCGAAGGGGTTGAAGGTGTCGGGGAACGGGCCCGACGCCTCGGTGGTCATGGTGAAGATCTGGTTGGCGCTGGCGGCACCCGCCGGCGAGGCCGACGAAACGGCGACCTGGCCCGCCAGCAGCAGGATGCCGCCCAGGGCGAAAGCCCCGAGACCACGCCAGAGTCTGTTCTTGATGGACATGTGCTCCCCTTTTCCTTCTCGGTCGTTCTTGATGACTCGGTCGTTCTTCATGAAACGTTGGTGGTGTCGATGTCGGTCGGTTTGGTGGGGCCAACGGGTGCTGCCCCGTCGAAGAGGAAGCAGCGCACCCAGTGGCCGTTTCCCAGCTCGACCCGCGTGGGCGACTGCCGCTTGCATATGTCCATGACGTGCGGGCAGCGCGAGGCGAACCGGCACCGCACGGGTGGGTTGACGAGATTCGGAAGCTCCGATGCGGTGCTGAGTCGGGGCATCTGCTTCCCCCGAAGGGCCGGGTCGGGCGCGGAGGAGATCAACAGTGCGGTGTAGGGGTGTGCCGGGTTCTGGGTGACCTCTTCAGATGTCCCTCCCTCGACGAGTTCGCCGGCGTACATGACCAGGATGTCGTCGGCGCTGTAACGGGCCGACGCGATGTCGTGCGTGATGTAGAGCATGGCCAGGCGTCGGGTCTCCCTCAAACCGGCCAGCAGGTTGAGGATGCCGAGTCGGATCGAGACGTCGAGCATGGAGACCGGCTCATCGGCCACCAGGACGCGTGGTTCGACGGCCAGGGCCCTGGCGATGGCGATCCGCTGGCGTTGGCCACCGGAGAGCTCGTGGGGGTGCTTGTCGAGAAACTGGCGGGCCGGTGTCAGCGCGACGGTGGCCATGAGGGCATGCAGCTGGTCCTCGCGCGAGCTCCGTTGTCCCTTCTGGTGGTTGACCAGGGGCCGGGTCAGCTGGTAGCGGACCGTGTGCAACGGGTTCAGGGACGAGAAGGGGTCCTGGAAGATCATCTGGACCGCGCTCGTCCAGGCCCGACGGGACCGGCGCGAACGACCCCGGAGCTCGTTGCCGTCGAGCAGGATCTTGCCCCGTGTGGCCGACTGCAACTGGACGATGAGGCGAGCGACGGTCGACTTGCCGCAGCCCGACTCGCCGACGAGGGCGACCATGAGTCCCGCCTGGAGCTCGAAGGAGACGCCGTCGACCGCGTGGAGCGCCGGGCGCGGCCCGCGGAGGCTGACGTCGCTCGACCTCGTTCGCTGGACGGGGAAGTACTTCACCAGATCGCGCACTTCGAGCGTCGGGACCGCGGCCATTGCCTCAGGCATCGCGCACCTCGATCAGTCCCGAGGGGAGCCCGCTGTCGGGCGCGGCCGCCACTGCCACCGGTCCCGGCCCGGGACTCCGGAAGTGGCAGGCCACGCTACGCCGGTCATGGGTCTTGAGCTCGGGGTCGACGCGGGCGCACACGTCCTGGGCGATGGGGCAGCGCTCGTGGTACGTGCAACCCGGCGGCACACGTCGCAGGTCCGGTGGTGAACCCACCAGCCCCACCAGCTCGCGCCGCGGCCCGACGAGGGAGGGGAACGAGCCCAGTAGCCCTTCGGTGTAGGGGTGGCGTGGCGACCGGTAGAGGTCCTCGGCCGGGGCCAGCTCGACGATCTTCCCGGCGTACATCACGGCGATCTCGTCGGCCAGCTCGAGGAGCAGCGACAGGTCGTGGGTGATGAAGATGACCGAGAACCCGAGCCGCGCCCGGAGCTCGCTCATGCGGGTCAGGATCTCGCGCTGCACCACGACATCGAGGGCAGTCGTTGGCTCGTCCATGATGACGATCTCCGGATCGAGGGCCAGGGCCATGGCGATCATGATCCGCTGCCGCATCCCCCCTGAGAGCTGGTGGGGGTATGCCGAGAGGCGGCTCTCGTGGATCCCGACGAGCTCGGCCAGCTCCCGCGCCCGGTCCAGGCGTGCCCGTTTGTCCATCTCGGGCCGGTGCACCTCGAGGACGTCCGTGAGTTGGGAGGAGACCCGGGCCACCGGGTTCAGCGAGTTCATGGCCGCCTGGAACACGACCGAGACCTCCTCCCAGCGCCACCGCCTGAGTGCGGCCTCCGCCATCGTGAGCACGTCGACGGGCGGGTCATGGCGGGGGTGGTAGCGGACGCTCCCCGAGATGATCCGGCCGGGCGGGCGGAGGAGGCGGGTGATGGTGGCGGCGAACGTGGACTTTCCCGACCCCGACTCACCGGAGATCCCGAGCAGCTCGCCGCGGTGGAGCGTCAGGTCGACGCCGGCCAGCGCGTGAAGCGCCGAGCGACCCTGGCCGTAGTCCACGGCCAGGTCACGAACCTCCAGGATGGCCTCGCGGGACGGGGCGACCGGCGTCTGCTCGCTCACGTCGTGGCCCCTTCGAGGTGGTCGCCGACCGGCTGGCTCCGCACGAAGGGGATCCAGCGCCGGTGCTTCTTGTCGTTCTTGTACACCCGCAGCTTGGGGTTGATGATCTCGTCGATACCCAGGTTGGTGAGCGCCAGGCCCATGCCGACCAGTGCCACGCACAGGCCGGGCGGCACGTACCACCACCAGGCCCCGCTCAAGAAGGCGTCGGAGTTCTGGGCGAAGTACAGCATGCTGCCCCAACTCCACGTCTCCACGTTCCCGATCCCGAGGAAGGCCAGTCCCGTCTGCACCAGGATCGCGAAGAGGATCTGGAAGAGGAAGCCGGTCACGATGATCGCCGACTCGTTGGGCAGGACCTCGAAGAGCACGATCCGCCACGTGCGGTCCCCGGCCACCTTGGCCGCATCGACGTAGTCCCGCTTTCGGATCGACAGGGTCTGGGCCCGGAGCGTCCGGGCCCCCCAGGGCCACGCGGTCAGCGAGATGATCAGGGTGATCGCGATCCACCCGCTGTTCACCAGATAGGCCGAGAGGACGATCTCGAGGGGGAGCACCGGGATCACCAGGAAGATGTTCGTGACCGTCGACAGGGCCTCGTCGGCCATACCGCCGAGGTAGCCGGCGGTGATGCCGACCGCGATGGCCAGGCTCTCTCCGATCACCGCGGCGACGATCCCAACCAGCCTGCTCTCGCGCGCCCCGACGAGGATCTGGGAGAGCACATCCTGGCCCTCCGACGTCGTCCCGAGGAGGTGGGCGGCAGAAGGGTGGGCGAGGACGTCGCCGCTCGTGGCTGTCGGGTCGTACGGCGCCAGCAGGGGGCCGAATATGGCAATGACCACGAACGCGCCGAAGACGGACAGGCCGACCACCGTCTTGGGCGACCGGAGCCACATGGCGCGCCGGGGCGCGTCGGTCTCGACGGCGTCCCCGGTGAAGTCGATCAGCAGGTCGCTCATCTCGCCGCCGCCCCCGTTGGGGCATCACCGGTCCGGGCCCCGTCCTGGACGCCCGTCACGTGACGGCCCCCTGGCGGGTGCGCGGGTCGATGATGACGAAGACCACATCGGCCAGGATGTTCGCCAGCAGCACAGCGAGGGTGATGATGAGGAAGATGGCCTGCATCAGCGGATAGTCCTCCGAGCCGACGGCCTGGAAGAGCACGTAGCCGATACCCGGATACGAGTACACCTGTTCGACGAGCAGGGCGCCGGAGACGACGAACCCGAGCTCGAGGGCAAAGCCGACCACGGAGGGCAGGATCGCGTTGCGGGCGGCGTAGCGGAACATCACCCGGCGGCCGGGAAGCCCCTTGGCCTCACCGACGAGCACGAAGTCCTCGGTGAGGGTGGACACCATCATGTTCCTCATGCCGAGCACGTTGCCGGCGATGGACCCCAGGATGATCGTGAGGGCCGGGAGTATGGAGTGATGGAGGGCCGAGCCGATGAAGGCCCACGTCCAAGAGGGGACCACGTTCGTGGAGTAGCCCCCGGACACCGGCACCCAACCGAGTCGCACCCCGAAGACGCTGACCGCGATCAGGCCGATCCAGAAGGTCGGTATCCCGCGGAAGAATGCGCCTGCCGGCATGGTCAGGTCCCATGAGCTCCCGCGCTTCCAGCCCGCGATGATGCCGAGAATCGTCCCGAGGACCCAGGCGATGATGACGGAGAGGCCGACGAGGATGATGGTCCACGGGAGGCTGTGTGCGATGACCGTCGAGACGGGCGTAGGGAAGTAGGTGAAGGAAAGCCCGAAGTTGAGGTGGACGACGTTGTTCCAATATTGGAAGTACTCGCTCCAGAAGCCCTGGTGCAGGC
The DNA here is from genome assembly GCA_003160635.1 of Acidimicrobiaceae bacterium. Taxonomy (GTDB): domain Bacteria; phylum Actinomycetota; class Acidimicrobiia; order Acidimicrobiales; family RAAP-2; genus Bog-473. The sequence continues at coordinate 36,412 of PMLV01000114.1, forward strand.
CGATGCCGAACGCCACGTCGAGGGCCTTGGTCTCCTGGAAGGTCAGCTGACCCTGGTGGTGCGCCATCTGGGCCTCGACCGGGTTGCCAGGCATGAGGCGCGGGATCAGGAAATTGATGGTGATGGCCGCCCATGCGGTCAGGACATAGAAGATTCCTCTGCGAGCGAGAAAGCGCACGAGCTTGCTCCAAGGCTCAGGGGTGGCCCGCCGTTCAGCCGGCCGGGCCGAGGACCCACCGGCTCGGACCCGAATGCCCCGTTGCAGGGTAGTTCGGCGTATGTCCCCACGGGGTGGACACGCCTACCGCGCCCAGCGGGGGGACTCGACTGCGGAAACCCCTGTGGACGCCGGCGCCGGCCGGTGGGCGCCGAATCATCATTATTCCCATAGGAAATATGTACTACAGCCGGTACGGCGTAGGCGAACTGGCTGGGGAGTTGCGGCCGCACGCTGAGCTTCGGCGACAGACGCATGCCCCCTTGACAGGCAGCCATATAGCTGCATATCATTTAGGTACCCGGACGGCTGCGTATCCCTGGTCCGTTCGGCAAACACTCAAAGGAGAATCACATGCCAGACATCAGACACCGTGTCGTCATCTCAGCCCCGCTCCAAAGCGTGTACGAGGCAGTCGCCACGACGGGGGGGATCTCCGAATGGTGGACCCGAGACGGGGTCCGAGGGGAGTCGAGCGAGGGGTCCAAAGTCGGGTTCTACTTTGATTCGCCCGAACCGGCCGCCGTTATGGAAGTCACTCGGCTCGATCCCGACGGGCACGTGAGCTGGAACTGCGTAGAGGGGGCGGACGAGTGGGTCGGGACGAAGCTCACCTTCGACCTCACCCACAAAGACGACGAGACGGTGGTGTTGTTCACCCACGCCGACTGGCGGGACCCGAGCGAATTCATGGCACACTGCAGCGCTCGGTGGGCGTACTTTCTCCTGAGCCTCAAGAGCTACATTGAGGCTGGCAAGGGAACTCCGTTCCCAGAGGACATGAAGTTCTGACCGCTGGAGTGGAGCCGATCATGGTCGACGTCTTCAAGGCCCTCGCCGACCCGAGTCGCCGTCACCTGCTGGATCGCCTGAACGCTCGCAACGGGCAGAGCCTCCGGGAGCTTTCCGAAGGTCTGGACATGGCCCGTCAGTCCGTGAGCAAGCACTTGGCGATCCTCGAGGCAGCCAACCTCGTGACGACCATCCGACAGGGTCGCGAGAAGCTCCACTATCTCAACGCTGCACCGATCAACGAGATCGCCGAACGCTGGATCAATCGCTACGACCAAGAACGGGTCCACGTGCTTTCGGACCTCAAACGAGCCCTGGAGGAAACGCCGATGGAAAGGCCGCAATTCGTCTACACGACGTACATCAGGACCACGCCCGAACGCCTGTGGCAGGCCCTGACCGAACCGTCGTTCACCAAGCGCTGGTGGCAGACCACCTTCGAGACGGACTGGACGGTGGGATCACCCATGATCTGGGACAACAACGGCGTCATCATCGCCGATCCAGAGCAGATCGTTCTCGAATCCGACCCGTATCGGAGGCTCGCCTACAGCTGGCATACCTTCACACCGGAGCTCAACGAGCGTTCTCAATTCGGAGATGAGCTCTTTGCCAAGCTCTCCAGCGAACGTCGCTCACGAGTGGCATTCGACATCGAGCCGGTTGGGGATACGACCAAACTGACTGTCGTTCATGACGATTTCGAGCCCGGAAGCACTGCGGCAACCATGGTGAGGAACGGCTGGCCCATCTTTCTGTCCAGCCTGAAGACACTTCTCGAAACTGGCGAGCCCCTCGCGTCGACTCGGCCCGGTCGGGGGGCGAAATAATTCTCATCATCCACAATGGTGGAGGCGATGGGACTCGAACCCACGAACCTCCTGACTGCCAGTGAGGGTTCTGGGGTGCGGGAACGTTCCCAGAAGGCCGCAGTAAGCGCTCGACCTGGACTTATTGTACAGGTGAGTTCAGTCCGGTCCGGGCGAATCCGTCCCCGTTGCTTACAACTGCTTACATTTTGGCATTCTGGAAGGGGCGCTGCGTCTTGGAGATCGAACGAGCAGAGCAACGACGCACTATCTTCCCCAGGCTCTCGACCTGATCAGCTGGTGTCGGCATCCGGGAGATCGCCCAGATCTCCGTCGTCCGGCATGGGCGTGATCGGTGTGCCGTCGGGGCTCCACCCCGCCCGATCCTTCCGGAAGGGGTACCAACGTCCGTCCCGGCCCAGACGCAACTGCCGCTCACCAAGAGTGACCCGGTTGTGACGTATTACGGCGCCGGGTCCGAGCAACGTCCGTCCAACGGTTGTGAGCTCGGGCCCGGGCTCCCAGGACTCCCCGAGTGTTGCCAGACCCTCCACCCCGCCATCGCGAAAGGCGAGGGCCCGCCGGAGCAGTTCGCGGCCGGGCAGACCAGCCCGGCGAGCCAGTTCGCCAAAGGCCAATCGGCCGGCGTTGGCCTCGTCGCCAGCCAGCAGTAAGGAGGCGCGGCGAGCCAGATCTTCATGCTCTGTGAGTTCCAGGCCGTGCGAATCTCCCCCTTGGGCCAGAGTGAGGGCTCGTGCAGCAGCATCCGAAGCCAGGGCACGCAACGCCGCGATATCCACCCCGGTCCCGGGTGGTGGGTCGGCCGCAAGGACAGTCGGTCGACCCGGACGGCGTGGCGCCAATGGCACGAGCGGCAGAGGAGCCGGGGCGCGGGACCACATCTCCTTGGCCGGGACCCCTTCGTCGTGTTCGGGCTCCAGCACCGGTACCGAATGCAGAGCGGGAGCGCCGGCGTGCCGACGGGAGCGAAGTCCGGCCAGGACTTCCTCACGTCCAAGACCACGCAAGAGCAGCACGCCGAAGGCATCAGCGTCGAGCGAGTCGGCGACGAGATAGCAGACGGCCGCCGCATGCTTGCAGGGGTCGGCCCAGTCTGGGCATGAGCAGCGCGGCTGGAGTTCGCCCGCTCCGGGCAGCAGGTCGAGACCGATGGCCCGGACGTCGTCGCAGACTTCAGGTGGAAGTTCCCCATCGAGGAGTGCCGCCGTGTGACCGATCTCCGCCACCAGTGCGTCAAGCACTCGGTCCCACTCCTCCGCGCTGTACGGCCGGACCCGCACCCGCACCTTGTACGGCGAGCGCCGCGAGCCCTGCACGTTGGCCAAAATTTCACCCGGTGCCAGCGTCAGTGGCCCAACGGCACCCGAGCGGGCGTACGATCGACCCCGGGGCAACCGGTTGGGATCGAGCTGGGCGCGTTGCTCGAGTGCCTCGACCCATGCCCTGCCCCACCAGGAGGCCCCGAAGGGGCGACGACCGCCGGCCCGTGGCGCGCTCGGCCCTGGCCGTCGAGGCTTCGGCTGGTACCAGCCATCATCCCAATCCGATGGGCTCATCTCCCGCTCCCAAGGCTCACCAGTTCGGAGAGCTCTTCGTTGGTGAGCCGACCGATCCAGCTCTCGCCACCGCCGATGACCGCCTCGGCCAGCGAGCGCTTCCGCTCGATCAACTCGGCGATGTGGTCTTCGAGTGTGCCTTCGGCGATCAGTCGGTGCACCTGGACCGGCCGGTCCTGTCCGATCCGGTGTGCCCGGTCGGTGGCCTGGTCTTCGACGGCCGGGTTCCACCAACGGTCGTAGTGCACGACATGGGTGGCCCGCGTCAGGTTTAGCCCGACGCCTCCGGCCTTGAGCGAGAGAAGCAGCACCGGCACGTTGCCTGCTTGGAAGGAATCGACCATTTCGGTGCGACGCTTCGCCCCCACCTTGCCGTGGAGAAAGAGGGAGGGCACACCGAGGTGCTCGAGGCGAGCCTCCACCAGCGACAGGCATTCGACGAACTGGCTGAAGACCAGGACCGATTCACCCTCAGCCACAATGACGTCGACCAACTCCTCCAGTGCGGCCAGCTTCCCGGAGCGTCCGGCCAAGGGACCCGCTTGATGCAGGTACTGCGCCGGGTGATTGCAGATCTGCTTCAGGACGGTGAGAAGGCGGAGCACTAGGCCTTGACGGGCGAAGCCGTCTTCACCCTCGATGACAGCCAATGCCTCGCGCACTTCAGCCTCATAGAGGGTGGTTTGCTCCTGGGTAAGCGGGACCGGCACATCGGTGACGGTTCGGGGCGGAAGGTCGGGAGCCACACCCGGGTCCGTTTTTTTTCGACGTAGCAGGAACGGTCGGGTCGTGAGCATAAGGCGCTGGGTGATCACCGGGTCACCATGACGCTCGACGGGTGTGGCGACCGTCCGCACGAACCGCTCGAACGGTCCGAGCAGCCCAGGGGTGGTCCAGTCCAGAATCGACCAAAGGTCGCTCAGCCGGTTTTCCACCGGGGTACCGGTGAGCGCAAGGCGCGCAGGACCACCGATCACGCGCAATGACCTTGCCGTCGCGGTTTGCGGGTTCTTAGCGTGCTGCGCTTCGTCGGCCACCACCAGCTTGAAACCGGCCGCCGACAGCATCTCCGCATCCATTCGGGCCACGCCGTAGCTGGTGACGACGAGCTCTTCCGGAGCAAGTTCCGATAGGGTGCGCGCTGAGCCGTGGTGGCGGCGAACCACCGTGCCGGGAGCGAAGCGCCTGATCTCGCGCTCCCAGTTTCCCAGGAGCGACGTCGGGCACACCACGAGGGTCGGCCCCTGCCCGGCGGCCACTCGGTGGAGATGCAGGGCGATGACTTGGAGGGTCTTGCCGAGACCCATGTCGTCG
>PMLV01000147.1 GCA_003160635.1 Acidimicrobiaceae bacterium
CGAGCACCAGATCGTTCTTGGGCTTCTTCGTGATGGAGGCGGCCCACTTGCGGGTGCGGGTGCTGCTCATGCCGTGAAAATGGGTGGGACCGCCCACCACGAGCAGGTCGGCGTCGCCCAACGGTTCGGCCTGCCTCAACCACCGGGACGACGACCACGTTGTCCACCGGCTCAAGGCCCTGGCCAATACCCCTTCCAATGGCATCGGCGATCGCGTGCGTGTTGCCAAACATCGACTCATAGACGACTACAGCCCGCATGGCCACATCCCCTGTGCTCGCCGGCCGCCATGAACGGCCTCACGCCGAGGACGCTAGCTCTGCTCGCCCCTCTGTCGCCGGGTCGGTACGGGTCCGACGCTTGTCGATTCTGGTTGGACGTGACCGACTTGGACGAAGACTCCGGAAAGTCGCTGCTGCACGCCGGACCAATGGTTTGCGAAGTCGTCACGAAGTGACCACCCGACCTGTCCTCGCAACAGCCCGACGTCGGGCCGGCCATGGTTACTCCAAGAAGCGGCCGGGGAAGTACTCCGGTGTCGGGTCCACCAGGACGTTGAGAATTGCGGGGGCACCGCTGCGGCCGTGCTCGAACGCCCGACTGAGGGCGTCAGCGATCTGCTCTGGCTTCTCGACAAGTGCTCCGAAGCCGTCGAAGGCACCGGCCATCCGCTCGTAGTGCCGCTCCTTCAGCGGCACCCAACCGGCGCTCCAGCCGCCGTTGTTGACGATCACGGTCACGATCGGCAGATGGTGGCGGGCGGCCGTGTCGAGCTCCATGGCGTGGAAGCCGAAGCTGCCGTCACCAACCACCCAGAGCACCTGGCTACCCGGCCGGGCGCAGGCGGCAGCCAAGGCATAGCCGATGCCATGGCCGATGTTGCCCAGCGGGGACATGCTGGGCTGACGACCGGGCAGTCGGGCTTCGAAGGCCACGTTGGTCCACATCAGCATGTTGGAGCCGTCGGTGATCACTGTGGCGTCCGGCTCGAGCTGGCTGGAGATCTCGGCGCAAAGCCGCATCGGATGGATCGGCACCGTCTCGGATCTACCCATGGCGGCCTTGGAGGCGGTGATGGCCTCGGCCCGCTGGCGCAAGCCGCTGACCCAGTCGTCGGTGTCCAGGCGTCCGGTCTCGTGGGCCAGCTGGTCGAGCACGGCGCCGGCATCGCCGACGATGCCCAAGGTGGCCTTGTTCAGGTTGGTGGGATCGATGTCCACCTGGATCAGCTGTTCGAGATGCGGATAGTGGCCGTAGCCGGCGAAGTGACCCAGCTGGGTGCCGACCACGAGCAGGACGTCGGCCCGGGCCACCACGTTCTGCCAGTCCCGTCCGAAGCAGAGCGGATGGTCGTCGGAGATGGTGCCCCGACCCTGCTGACGGGTGACGACTGGGATGCCGGTGTGCTCTGCAAACTCTTGCAGCTGGGCGCCGGCATCGGACCAGAACACGCCGCTGCCGGCCAGCACTGCCGGACGCCTGGCTCGGCCCAGCATGGCCGCGGCCTCGCGTACCAGGTTGTCTGGTGCCCTCAGCCGGCGTTGCTCCGCCCAGGCCTGGGCCGGCGATGGGAGAGGAGTGTCCTCGGGGCCGGCCGGGGAGTGCACCAGGTCGATGGGCACCTCCAGGTAGACCGGACCGGGGCGTCCGGTCACGGCGTGGCTGAAGGCGGTGGCTACGTAGTCGCCGAGCTGCTCGACGTGATGGACGGCCCGCGCCCACTTGGTGACCGGGGCCGCCAGAGCCAGTTGGTCCAGCGCCTCCACCTCGCCCACATCGCGTCCTCGACTGGTGGCCGCACCGGCGATGCACAGCATGGGTGAGCCGTTGGCCTGTGCGGTGGCCAATCCGGTGAGAGCGTTGGTGAGACCTGGTCCGGCCGTGACCATGCACACGCCGGGCTGGCCCGTGGCCATCGCCCAGCCCTCGGCGGCGTAGGCGGCCGCCGCCTCGTGGCGGACGTCGACCACCCGGATCCCCACCTTGGGAGCGGCCGACCAGGTGGTGTCGATGTGGCCGCCGCCCAGACCGAACAGGTGGGTGACCCCGTGGGCGGCGAGCGAGCGGGCGATCAGCTCGCCGGCGTTGAGCGTTCGGCTCACGAATTCTCCAGCAGATCGTCGAGCATCTGGCGAACCGTCTGCACGCGGCGTTCGGTCGGCGTCGTGTCGTTGGTCCGGGCCAGTTCTTCCACCGCGGCTTGCGGCAGACCGTAGATCCCGGCCACTATTTCCACGGCCAGCCCACTGCGCCGCGGATCGGGATCAGTCACGAAGAGCGTGCTGTTGTAGAGGGTGATCGGATGGAATCCGGCCAAGGTGAGCATCCAGCCGAGAATGCAGAAGCCACCGTCGCCGAGCAAGATCCCGGCATTGAGGCGCTCGGGCAATTTGTCGCGAACCCTGCGGAGCTCGGGGCGACCGATTGCATCAGGTTCCTTCTCGCTCAAGCTCCCCCCAAAGATTCGCTGGGTCGACCGTAGGTCCGAGCCGGGTCATTGTCAATCGTCGTCACGCTCCCATCGAGTGGCTTGCTGGCGACTCCTGGCCTCGCCAGAGCGTCCAGACTCCGGTTCCGAAGAACGAGTGCTGAAGAGCCTGGCTGGATCCCATAGTGGCTCATCGACAAGATGCCCACGGCCATCATCAACTTCGGAGGTCTGTGGGCAAACAACATCGAAAGAAGCGATCTACATCGTGGCAACCGATGCGTCGCTCCCGCCTCACACGTCTACCATCCACAAAGGATTCTTTGCGAACGCCCGAGAGCGAAATGAAGGCACTTGGACGCTGCGCAACGAGCCCCGAGGACACAGGAGGAGACCACTATGCCAGCTACCTACGACGACGCTAATCTCGTCATGCAGATCGTTCGCTGGGGCACCGAAATGGGCCTCACCGACGCAGTCCTGGCCGTGCTTGCCGACGAGTTCGACCCCGAGACTGCCAGCACCGATGACCCCTCGGTGCAGAAGGTTCTGAACTTCGGCGAAGTGGTCGGCACCTTCGTCAATCAAGGCGTGCTCGACCGCGGCCTGGTCAAGGACATGTGGTGGATGGAAGGACTCTGGTCGCGGGTGGGACCGGCAGCCCGGCGACAGCGCGAGCACCTCGGCGAGCCCCGCCTGTCGGAAAACTTCGAAAAGCTAGCGGGCGGCTGACCGTCCATCCCCCCAGCCGGGGCCCAGCAGTTCGCACTCGACGTCGGATGCCTCCGCAGCACTCTATGAACAAGTCGTCGTGGGCGACCCGGTGAGCGGACCGACCAAGGCGCTGCGCCTGATAAGTGCGATACCGGGCCGGTTCTCGGTGACCCATAACACCGGGAAAGTGGGAAGGTTCGGCACGTCGGGTCGAGGTGACATTCCCAGCCTCCTTGGCCTGATGGACCCCGACATCGAGTGGAGCGAGGCAGAGGGGAATCCATACCAGCCGAGCGGCAAGGCTTGGAGGGGGCCAGATGCCATCGTTCAGAACTTGTTCGTAAAGATCGGAGCTGACTTTGACGGCACCTTCGTCGTGCATCCCAAGGACTTCTACGATGCAGGCGACACGGTAGTCGTCGAAGGGCGCTACACGGGGACCTTCAAGGCTACCGGCAAGAGTTTGGACGCGCAGGTCTGCCACGTGTTCAAGGTTCGTGACAGCAAAATAACGAGCTTCCAGCAGTTCGTGGACACGGCGCAGTTGCAAGATGTGATGGGCGCCCGATAGCGCCAAGGGCGGAGCTGAAACTTCTCGGACCATTCACGACCATATGCGATGGCTCGGCTGGTCCTCATCCCCGACAGTGGGAGTTCATCCCGCCTCATGTACCGGCCTAAAGGGCACGTAGGAGTTGCGCCGTGGTCTTCGATCGAGCCGCCACCAACGCCGGCGCGACGGCCAGCAGATTGGCCACCACGAGCACGCCCACCCCCAGCGCGGCCATCACCTCGACCGGCACGACGGATACGGGCACGGCACCCAGGTTGGTGGCAAAGGCCCGCCACACCGCCTGACCTACGGCTAGGCCCAACGGAATTCCGACAACGATCCCCACCAGGGCAACCGTGCTCGCCTGCCAGCACACCGTGGCGCCAACTTGACCCTTGACGAACCCGAGCGCCTTCAAGAGCCCAATCTCGGGCCGCCGTCGAGCCACGCTGACCACCAGGAGATGCATGAGCGTTGCCGCACCGAACAACGCCAGCACGAAGCCGAGGATGAGCGGGAAGTTCACCGCTTCCCCGAAGTTGATGAGCGAGATTGGGGTATTGGGCAGCTGGGCAATTCCTGGGTAGGCGCGGAGGTAGTGGGCGATGTCGGCCCGTCCCGCCGCACCAGGAGCCATGTGCACGAGGACGACGAACTGTTCATCGGCGCGGAACGCGCTCAGACACGAAGTCTGCGCCGGCCCGGGTGGACAGAGGGCGTGCAAGTAGCCGGCGACGGTGAACGCCGCCCCCGTGCCCAAACCCCCAAGGCCGAAGTCGCTGGGAAACGACGCCGTCCCGATCACGCGGAACGAGGCGGCGCGTGTACCGCCCGTCGGAACCTGGAAGGTCACATGGACGTTTGAACCAACGTGGGCGCCCACTTCATGAAGCGTGGTATCGCCGAGAGAAATTTCGCCCGTACCGGACGGGGCGCGGCCATCCACCGTCGAGATGAGCAGTGGGCCGCGGACGGCCTTTCCTGAGACCGAAGTGACACTCACCCCGTTGATCGATATCTCATCCCTTGTTCCGATCATGATCCCGGTCACGGCATGATCGCGCTTTACTTCGGCTAACTCTTTGGTTGGATTGCCCTGATTGCTTGGAAAATCGATCTGGTAGTCCTGACCGTAGAGCGAGGGCGTGGTCGTCAGGTGCGACAGGCTGGCGCCGAAGATTGCGGTGGCACAGAGAGCAGTAACTGCGATGACTGTGCCGAAAAGTGCGGTTCCCACCGGGACGGAGGTGGCGCCCCGGCCCCGCTCCAGTGCGTGACGGATGCCGATCACCGCACTCGGAGGAGCGCCGGTGGCGGACAGATGAGCCGCGATCGACGACCGGTGGAAGTGGTTTGACTGGCTGCCTCCGGCCCGCACATGCGAGGCGCGCACTGAGGGCCAGAGGCCTAGGGTCACGACCACCACCACGGTGGCCACTGCGCCAAGCAGGAGGACAAGGGGATCGAAGGCAAATCCGGGCGACGGCTCGGCTAGGCGCGCTTCGCCGACGGGAGCAAGCGGGGACAGGGCGAAAGCGACTACTACGGCGCCAGCCGTTCCTGCGAGCGCCACCATGAGATTTCGTGCCGTACCCAATACGATGAGATGACGCCGCGGCAAGCCCAGGGCCACCAGCTTTGGATACTCCTCGCTTTCTACGATGCTCTGGCGGCCGAGTCCCTGCCCGATGACGGCCAGGCCAGCCAGCGCGGCGAGCGCGGCCAATATCCACCAGCCCACGGCCTGGGGGTGGATCGACTCCGCCACGGCCTGAGTGGAAGTATCCTGGTTCGACACGTATACAACGTGGAGGGGAGCGACTGCGGCGGCGAATCGGGGGAGGTCGGCGGTCCCGTGGCGCAGCCGCACGAGATAGACGTCAGCGAGCAACGTGCGGGGATTGACGGTACGTGCGAACGCCTGCGTCGTGAACAGGTCGTACTCCGGGCCCTGCCCGGACGGGAACTCCAGTTCGGCCGCCTCGATCCCCACGACGTGCACAGCGATCGTCGGACCCGACGGGGCCGTATTGGCGCCGCTCAGGATGGCCTGCCTCTGTGAGGCCGCGTAGAGGGGGAGGTGAATCACCGACCCGATGTGCACCCCATAGGCCTGTTGGAGGTTGTAGGAGGCCAGCACCTCGTCGGGCGAAGACTGGGTGGGCATCCGGCCATCCACCAACTTCACCAGTCGGCTCAGCCCTTTGGGCGACAGCTCATTGACGTAGAAGTCGTTGGAGTTGATCACGTGGGTGCAGGTACACGTCGGCTGTCCGACCGCCGGTGTGCCGACGTCGGTGACGGTGGCGACGCCGGGCAGCGTGGCCAGTCCCCGGACGGGTTGGTTGTTGTAGATGTAGACGTCATAGCCGTGAGCGGCAACGAAGCGGGGAAAGGCCGAGGCAGTACGGCGTCCGGCCGCGACGGCGCCCAGGGTCAGTCCGCCCACAACGGCGATGAGGACAACCAGAATCAGCCACGATCGCCAGCGGCGGCGGAACTCTGTGCGGAACACCAGCAGCACAGCGCCCACGATGACCTCCCAAAGCCAGTGTTACTCGTCGAACCCCTGCATCCAAGGAGGCCAGTACGTTGGGCAGAGTACGTGGTAGCACCAACGACCCCAACTTTTTTCTGACTCGTGTCGGGCAGGATACGCTCCGCAGCCGTCTGAACTGGACATTGCGAACTCCTAGTATCTCGTAAGACATCCTGATACCTTCTCTGGGAGTTCATGACGAGCGTTCTCACTGAGATCCCACCGGCGAATGTGAAAGGCGAAGATGTCAATTCGAGGTTGGACAAAAAGTGTCGTGGTCGGACTGGCGGGTGTGGTCCTGGGCGGTGCATCACTCATCGCTGTCGGAGTGGGGGGAGCAAGTGGCAGCACAGGTGCGGTCTCGCCCCACCTGGTAATGAGCTCCGAGACCTTTCCGGACACCACACTCGGGACTTATTCGCCGAGTGCCAACCCCTCCGTACTGTCCAACCCTGGTACCACCACCGACACGATCGACCTGAATACAGGCCTGTCCTTTTCAGGCCCGGGTGCCGACGACTATGTGATGACGCCTGGAAACTGCAATGGCGATGGCGTGTCCACGATCGTTCTTCAGTCGGGTCAGTCTTGTACTCCGGTCATTGATTTCTATCCTGGAGCGCTCGGCAACCGCTCCGCCACGGTCATGATCCAAGGCTCGACGGATACGAGTGCTCTGTCGGTGTCCCTTACAGCTACGGGCACGATCGGCTACTACGAAGTGGATTCCCGCGGTGACGTGGTGACTGCCGGAGATGCGAGTTACTACGGCGATGCCGGGAGTGGGGTGCTGAACCGTCCAATCGTAGGCATGGCGGCGACTGGTGACGACGGCGGCTACTGGCTGGTGGCCTCCGACGGAGGGATCTTCTCCTTTGGTGACGCGGCCTTTTTCGGCTCGACCGGCGCCATTCACCTCAATAAGCCGATCGTGGGCATGGCGCCGACGCCCGATGGCGGCGGCTACTGGCTGGTGGCCTCCGACGGAGGCATCTTCTCCTTTGGTGACGCCCAATTCTACGGCTCGACCGGCGCGATCCATCTCAACCAACCGATTGTGGGCATGGCCCCGATGCCAACAGGCAATGGATACTGGTTTGCCGCCGCTGACGGCGGGCTGTTCACTTTCGGGGACGCACCTTTCTATGGCAGCGGAGTCGGGACTGGTCTGGGTCAGGTGGTGGACATCGTCACCGACGGCGGACCAACCGTGCAGGCGCAGCTCCACATCCCCGCTATCCGAGCGCGTCCTGCGGGTCTCGGCACGAGCGTCTCGCGCGGAGTGCTGCGCCTTCCGGGGTCCTAACTGATCAAGTCGTTGCCACGATCCTGCGGAGTGGTCGTCGGCTCACCAAGTTCTGTCCGCTGTTTTCACTCCCGAACCCCAATGAGGGGTTTACAAGTAGGAGCGTCGCGCCGGGTCCTCGTCGTTGTTCGGCGCCGGCGCCGAATCAGCCGGAGAATCAGCCAAGGAGCGCCAAGCGATCTTGTCAGCGACCGATGTCAACACCAGCCCGCACGAACCCCGCGCCGATCGGGAGTTCTGGCGTGTCGTCGATGGTGGGTGGTCGCTCGGTCATGGGCACGCTACTCAATCATTTTCTGAGCATGGCTCACGGTTCGTGCGGTTACCGGCGTCCAACCGCGTGGCTGGCTATTGACCTCATGGGCCCCGTGCGCAAGGCTCCTTAGGCAGCGCGCTCTCCAGAGGAGGAACCGTGGCCGAATATATCCAGATCGTCGAGTACGAGTCCGACGACATTGACGCAGTGATCAGAGTCGCGAACAGCGTCCCGGTTCCCGACGATATCCCGAAGCCAACCTCGGTGATCGTGGTGCGCGACCGGGACCGTCCAGGGACGTATGCGACGATCCTTCGCTTCGACTCCTATGAAGACGCGATGCGCCACTCCGAGAGTGACGCTACCCATGAGCGCATCGCGAAGATCGGTCCGCTAATGAAGGGCGAGGGCCGCTTCTACAACCTCGACGTTCTCGACGAGAGGAACCAATAGCACTGCGCTCAGGCGTACGGTCCATGCGCCTCCTCGAATCCAAACGTCACTTGGGGTCTCTGGGGCAACTGCCATCGAGCCAGAAGAGTGCCTCAGTTCGCCGGCCTCATGCGTAGCTATCCGACACATCGGTGGCTGTCTCTGGTTTGCGTCCCACCGCGGTCAGAGGCCCTGTAGGGGTGATTCCGTACGCCGGTCCTGGGCGTACGATTGGTGCCGTCGGGCTACGGCACTTGCTTATAGACCTCGAAGCCGGTTTCAGTCGGTGGCGCCGTGAACCCTCCCTCAAGTCCCCGCTGCATCATGGGCGTCAGCGTTCCGTCACGGAACTTCACCCAGCTCTGCTCGGAATCATGAATCGCCATCACCGTCCAGCCACCCTCTGACGGGCCGGCGGCATGAAACAGCTGACCCTCTGGGAGTTCAAACTCCCCGGGGTGGACTGCTTGCAGCACGGCGTCATACTGCTCCTTCGTCCCGCCAGGAAAGAAGTGAATGATCCCGTAAGACATGGCGAAACCCCCTAACGTGTTTGTACGGATCGGAGCGTAGCAAGGCCTTTAAGTCGAAGCCACGTCGATTCCGGTGCTCACACGAAGCGGTGGTCCCGTGCCTCCGTCCGCCAGCGGCTCTAGGTGGGATTGTTCGGCACGAATACCACGGGGTCGAATCTGTCTGACGCCGCGATCAGTGATCGCCAGGAGTTCAACGCACGAATATGGCGCGATCTCTCGCCGAGTCCAGACGTTGGGGAGGCAAACCCAACAGGACCTCCATGTCATCGAGCGAGTCGAATCCACCGATGGAGTCGCGCACTTCGATGATCTTGTGCGCGAGAACAGTGTCGATTCCGGGGAGTGAGGTCAGGTACTCCTCCGGCACGTGGTTGACATCGATCAGGCCACCGTCGTCGAAGTCTGTGTCCAGATCGGGCCGACCAATCTTGAGTTCCTCCGCGAGCTGTGGGTTGTCAGCCAGGAGCTTGCGGGAGCGCCCCCTTTGTCGCAGCGCATCTCGTGCCTTGTCCTCCGCAGTGACGATTTGGCCAATTTGGACCCTCTGACGGATGGCGAAGGCATGACCCGTTGCGATTGCGGTAGACGTGAGTCCGAGCCCGACGCCCAGATTCGACTGCCAACTTGAGTCGGGCCCGATGTTGGACAGGTACAAGAAGGCGAATGCAGCCAATCCATATGCAGCTGCGCAGAAGCCCAACGACCGGCTTCGGAGCCGGATCGCCGCATAGGCAAATGTTGCAACCGATGCGAGCCCCAGTGTTGCCAGCGGGACCAGAGCCCATACCACCGACAGGGCCCTGTGCCTCTTCGGAGTTTGTGAGACACGGGACCCTTCGGGTACAGCCGCGTGAGAAGGCGACCGTATGACCATGTCTTTTCGTGACTCGCCCCGCTTCACAGTCCCATCCTGCATCATTGGCGAGATTGACCGCACATTCGACGACGAGCAGGAGACGACCTGCCCCCGAACAGTCGCCTGCTTCGGGTGGGGCCCTTCCGAGAGGCGCTGGACCGAAGTTTGATCGAAGCACTCGCGCCGGACAGTGCCGAAGCGCTCGGCAATGGCGGACCGAGCTGCGCCGAACCACCCGCAGCGGTGTCAGGAGCCGATGCGGCGCGCCGTCCCGGCATGGGTGCGTTGATGGCGCTCGTAACGTTTGCGCGGGGCGACAAAGCGCCCCTGCAGCGCGCCGAGCGCCGCACGGCGCGTGAGTGGGTCGGGGTCGTTCGTCGCCGCTGTCTCGAGGGCCATCCGCGCCGCGCCGTCGCAGGGAGCGAGGTGCAGCAGCATCGAGATCGCCCTCAGGCGCAGGTCCGGGCGCGGGTCAGAGCTGATGACCTGGACCAGTCCCGGGACGACCTCGGCGGTATCGAGCGCTTCCAGCTTGCAGCTCGTGCAGGCCAGTGAGTGCATGGCGAGGTTTCGTACGAAATCGACCGGGTCCTCGAGAGCGGCGCGGAAGACGGCTATCGACTGGTCATTGGCGTAGTGGTCAAGGAAGAACAGGCATTGCTTGCGGGTGAACGGGTCGGGGTGGCGCAACGCAGCCGCCTGGATGGTGCGAAACGGTGCCTTAGCCAGGCGACGGGAGCGCTGGCGGGAGGTGCCGCTGAAGAACTCGCGCAGGAAGACGGCCGCCACCTCGCAGAGGGCGGCGTCGTTCGCGATCGAAGTACTCTTCACAGCGCCGGCGACAGCCATGCACCCAGGCTAACTCGCCCTTGACAAGCGGATGGGATTGTCGCCGCGCCTACGACACCGACGGTGAGTGGGACCCGGCGGCCTGCAGGAAGCTCTGGAACGGCTCCACTTCATCGGCCGGTGGCGCCGTCACGCTGACCGCTGCTCCATAGTTGGAGAAATCCATCGTCACGTTTTCATTGATGGACTCGCTCAGCGCCGACCGTGGTGGTCCCCCCGGTGCCTGCGCGTCGGTCCATTGCAGGATCCATGGATGCAACGACTCCGTGGCGTCCCCGTGGCCCCCAATTCCCGGTGAGGATGGATCGGTCATCTCGTCGGACTTCTCTCTGTCGAGCCGTGCCCGGGGGCTTTGTCCCTCACCTGCGCGGAATGGTCGGGTGTCAGCAGTCTGATACTCAGAAGCCACACTATTGACCTCTCGGCACGGGATGATATGGGTCGAAAGACCCAATTTTACCCGAGGACAGATCCTCATCCTGCGATCGGCGACTGCGTCGAGAAGCACGAGAGACATTTGGAATTGACCGAGACCGCCGGGCCGAGGGCGCCGGCTGGGCGGGGGTGGCAGCAACCTGGACTTGGCACGAGGAGAAACCCTCACCCACCGCGTAACTCGCCGTTCACACCACCGACACGGAGTGGATATCTCGCCTCTTTAGGATCGACCCCGACGTGCAATTTCGCACGGCGTGCTCACGAGGTGATGGGACGGATGGCATGACGGGTCCATCGCAGGGATCGACCGACGAACCGACCGACAATCCCACCGACAAGTCGATCGATCCCACCCTGATCCGGTTTAGGCCCGGCCAACGCCGCGAGGGTGGCCATCCCATCCAGTTCTGCACCATTCACGGGTACCGCCGCGCCTTCGTCTGCGTGGGGAAAGGTCCCGCGCTGCTGCTCATCCATGGCATCGGGGACAGCTCCGATACCTGGCGTCCGGTGCTCGACCAACTCGCCCGGCACCACACGATCGTCGCGCCCGACCTGCTCGGACACGGCCGATCGGAGAAGCCGCGAGCTGATTATTCGGTGGCCGCGTACGCCAACGGGATGCGTGACCTCCTCAGCGTGCTCGAGATCGATCGGGCCACGGTGATCGGTCACTCGTTGGGCGGGGGAGTAGCCGGACAGTTCGCCTACCAGTTCCCCGAGCGTTGCGAGCGACTGGTGCTCGTGGGCAGTGGCGGCGTCGGGCGCTCGGTCAGCCCCTTCCTCCGACTTGCGGCCGTCCCGGGGATCGAGGCCTTGATGCCGCTCTTCGGCGTGCCTCCGGTGCGGATGGCGGGCCGCGTGGCGGCGGACGTCCTGCGTCGGTTCTCGACCGCACTGGGTCGGGATGCCGAGGAGCTGCTCGCCGTCTTCGATGCGCTGCCCGACACGTCGGCCCGGCGAGCCATCCTCCGCACGCTCCGGTCCGGGGTGGACTGGCGGGGCCAGGTGATCACGATGCTCGATCGTGCGTACCTTGCTGAGGGCCTTCCCACGCTGCTCGTCTGGGGTCGCCATGATGCGGTGATCCCCCTCGGCCACGGCCGTCTCGCCCATGCCGCCATGCCCGGCAGCGAATTCGAGATATTCGACGACGCCGGGCACTTCCCCCACCATGCCGACCCGGAACGGTTCGCGGAGCTCGTCAGCGACTTCATCCGGCGCACGAAACCATCCCCATTCGATCAGGAGGAATGGCGTCGGCGTCTGCGGAGGGGTCGGCCGGTGGCCGAGGCGGAGCCGTTGTCGGAGACCGACCTCGAGTTGATGGCCCTGGCCCTGTCGCCGTTGCCGGGCGCGCACTGAATCCCGGACGCCGCGATGGTGCCGGGCCTCAGCCCCCGGTCTGCGATGATCTCTGCATGCTTCGCCTGGTCCTGCCCAAGGGTTCGCTCGAGCGCGCCACGTTGCAGCTCTTCGAAGACGCGGACCTGGCCGTCTCGCGCGCCTCGGACGTGGCCTACCGGGCCACGATCGACGATCCACGGATCGACGACGTGCGTATCCTGCGTCCGCAGGAGATCCCGGCGTACGTGGCCGAAGGCCTCTTCGATCTGGGGGTCACCGGGCGAGACTGTATAGAGGAGCGGGGGAGTGACGTGGTCTCCCTGGGCGAGTTGGCGTACTCCAAGGCGACGAACAAGCCTGCTCGTGTCGTCCTTGCCGTCTCGAGCGACTCGCCCGTGAAGAGCCTGGCGGAGCTGGCGGCGCAGCCCGGCAAACTGCGCATCAGTTCGGAATACCCAGAACTGACACGCAAGATCCTGGCGCGTCACGGCATCGAGGCCGACATCTCGTTCTCGTATGGCGCCACCGAAGCCAAGGTGCCCGAGATAGCCGATGCCGTCGTCGACATGACCGAGACCGGCAGCGCGCTGCGAGCGGCCGGCCTGCGCATCATCGAGACGCTCCTGATTTCGCACACCGAGCTCATCGCCAACCCGGTCGCCGCGGCCGATCCGGCGAAGCGCCACGCCATGGAGCAGATCATGACGCTCCTCCAAGGCACGCTCGAAGCCCGCGGCAAGGTGCTCGTCAAGCTCAACGTCTCCGCGGACGAGCTCGACGGCGTCCTCTCGGTGCTGCCGTCGATGAGGGCGCCAACCATCTCTGAGCTCTCCGGCGGGGGCGCCTTCGCGCTCGAGGCCGTCGTGGCCAAATCGGACATCAACACGCTCATCCCGGCCCTGCGCGACAAGGGGGCCACCGACATCTTGGAGATCCCGCTCTCCAAGATCGTGCATTGATCCCGGCCCCTCGACCCTTCTTCGGGCGGGTCACCTCCTTTGACGCCCAGCGGGGACTGGGGACGGTCACGGATGCCGCGGGCTCCACGTTGGACTTCCATGCCACCGCCATCCTCGACGGGTCGCGCCAGATCGAGCCGGGCACCGACGTGAGCTTCGTGGTCGTGCCGGGCCACCGTGGCCGCTACGAGGCCTCCGGGCTGACCCACCACCTCCCCGCATAGCGACCGGCGAAGAGCTCGAGTGCCGCATCGGTCCCGGCGCGGTCCCCCGAGGCCAAGAGATCCAGCAAGAGCCCCCGTACGACCGCCAGTCCGAGCCGGGCGTGGACGCGCGCCTGATCGACGGGGACGCCCTGTGCCGCGGCCAGCGTGCCCTGCGCGTCGAGCCAGCTCTCGATCGACTCTCCGGGCAATGGTCGAACCTGCTCGTCGCCCTGGAGGGCCCGGCCGTAGAGCGCGAAGAAGAGGCGCTCGAAGTCGCCTTGTGCGGGATCGGCGACGAAGCGCCACATCTCCCGGATCACCCGATCGGTCGCCTCGGGCGTCGCCGCCACCGCGAGCTCCCCGAACTGCGCCCTCGTACGAGCCTCCACCGCCCGCACCACCTCGACCAGGAGGCCACTCTTGGAGCCGAAGTGGTAGAGGAGCATCCGATGGCTGGTCCCGACGGCGGCGGCAATCTTGCGCAGGCTCATGTCACCCAGGCCGTCGGCGACGAAGTGGTCCACCACCTGATCGACGAGTTGCTCCTTCGGAGCCTGGCCCGGCATGTCCCAAATGGTACACTCGATGTCGGCCCCAAAGGAGAGCGGGCCAGGGAGGCTGGCCCCAGGGGGAGCAGCCCAGTGAGATCGGAGGCGTCGTGGCCCAGCAGGTGATCGAGCACGAACTGACAGCGAAGGCACCCCCGGCGACCGTGTTCGCACTGCTCGCCGACGGGTCGACGTGGCCGTCATGGTCACCCCTCGGCTCGTTCGAGCTGGTTCATGCGGGTGATGGCGACCCCGAAGGCGTCGGCGCAGTCCGCATCTTCCGCACGGGCCGGGTCCAGAGCCGGGAGAGGGTGGTCATGGCGAAGCCGAACGAGAGGTTCTGCTACGAGCTGATCTCCGGATTGGCCGTGCGCGACTACCTGGCCACCGTCCGGCTGCAGGAATCGGGCGACAGGACCGTCATCACCTGGCGCTCGACGTTCCGCGCCAAGGTGCCGGGGACCGGCTGGATCTACCGGCGCCAGCTGAGCAGGTTCATCGGCCTGACGGTCAACGGCCTCGCCGCAGCGGCGGAGAGCCAGACATTGGCCGGCCGCTAGCTACCTCTCAGTTCTGGTCGGCGCTGGCCGCACTCTCGGCCGCGGCCCGTTCGGCCCCTTCGAGCTGGACATAGGCCAGGCGGAGTTGGGAAAGCGCCTGCATGAGCGAAGGCTCGGCCTCTCCCAACCGGCCCTTGAGTCCTTCCAACAGCGCACCCAGGGCATCGATGGCCAGGCGTGCCTCGAAGAACATCGGGGGGGCGTGGGAGAGGTAGATCGTGGCCAGCTCGAAGATGCCGTAGCAATGGTTGGCCATGACCACCTCGGCCGGTGTCTGGGCCAGTTGTTGACGCATGGCATCGATTTCGGCCTGGGCCTCGGCACTCAAGGCGCTGCCATCTTCGTCCTCGCCTGCCGGCGATGACGGCGATGACGGGGGTGGCGGCGGTGACCCGCCTTCCTCTTTCGCGGGGAAGTGTTCGCCTGACGGTGTCCAAAGGCTGCTCATACTGGTACAATATTCACCTTGAGTACATGGAAGCGGGGCCTCCGACCAGAAGGCCTCCACCTGGCCACACGTCCGCTCTTCGAGCGGCAGCAGTGCGCCAGGTCGAAGGTTTTTCGGCGCGGGCTCAGCCCGCTGGTCGACCTCGCTCCACCGAATGGCTCGCGGAAAGACCGTGGGCCCAAGTGAGAGGTGTGGTGCCGCATCGTCGCTGAAACAACAACTGAGCACCGGATCAATGATCGCATCCGTGCCCGTGAAGTCCGATTGGTCGACCCCGATGGTGTGCAGTTAGGCATCAAGGCGTTGCCGGAGGCCTTGGCCATAGCCAAGGAGCTTGATCTGGACCTGGTCGAGGTGGCCCCCATGGCCAATCCACCGGTCTGCCGGATCATGGACTTCGGGAAATTCAAGTTCGACGAGGCACAGCGTGCCAAGGAGAGCCGTCGAAAGACGGTCCACGTCGGGATCAAGGAAATGAAGTACCGGCCGAAGATCGGGCCCGGGGACTTCGACACCAAGACCCGCCAGGTGGGCAAGTTCTTGAACGAGGGGCACAAGGTCAAGATCACGATCATGTTCCGTGGGCGTGAGGTGTATCACCCCGAGCACGGAAAGCGGATCCTGGATCGCATTGCCGAACAGATGGAAGGCATCGCCAAGATCGAGGCCGAGCCCAAGCTCGACAATCGCAACATGATCATGGTGCTGGCTCCCGACAAGCGGGCCCGTCAGGCCGCCGCGTCGAGGACAGCCAACCAGCATCGCGGTGAAAAGCAAGCCCCAGCCGCAGCGGCGACCGCAACGACGACGAATGGGAACGAGCCGAGCCCGGCGCCTGACGCCGCAGCGACGCCTGCGACAGCAGCGGCGCCTGTGGCCGCAGCACCGACCGACGACGCAGTAACGACCGAAGAGGGATGACGTAATGCCGAAGATGAAGACGGACAAGGGCGCTGCGAAGCGCATCAAGGTCACCGGCAGCGGCCGTCTCCGTCGTGGCCAGGCCTTCCGCGGGCACAACTTCGAGACCAAGAGCAGCGTTCGCATGCGTCGCCTGGGCCGCAGCGCCGACGTGTCCAAGTCTGACGAAAAATCGGTGCGGAGGATGCTCGGCATCTGAGGAAGTGGCGCGGCAGCTGATGTGCCGCGCCCCCGCTCCGCACACGGAGCACCGAAAACGACGAGAAGAGAGGAGGACCCCCAATGGCCAGAGTCAAGCGATCTGTACACGGTCGCAAGCACCACCGCGCCGTTCTGGAACAGGCGAAGGGGTACTACGGAAACAAGAGCCGCACGTACCGGTCGGCCAACGAGCAGCTCATGCACTCGATGCAGTACGCCTTCCGGGACCGCCGCGCCCGCAAGGGGGACTTCCGCAAGCTGTGGATCCAGCGCATCAATGCCGGAGCTCGGGTCCATGGCATGAGCTACAGCCGCCTGATCAACGGGTTGCACCTGGCCGGCATCGAGGTCGACCGTAAGGTCCTCGCCGATCTGGCCGTGACCGACCCGGACGCCTTCGGGGCTCTCGTCCGGGCCGCACAGGATGCGCTGCCGGCCAAGGATGCGTCAGCAAGGGAGCCCGTCGAGGTTCTTTCCTCCTGAGCCAAGCGCTCGCGTTCACGCACCGGCGGGTACGCCGCGTGCGCAGCCTGCTCCAGAAACGCTCGACCCGCTGGGCCGAGCAGGCCTTCGTGGCCGAAGGGGTGGAGCTCCTGCGAACGGCACTTCGGGCGGGGGTGGCGATCGAGTCGGTGTATCTCGCTCCCGAGGGCGTGGCCGACCGGTTGACCCGCGAGACGTGTGACCGGGCCCTCGACGCCGGGGCCCGCGTGTTCCATCTTGCTCCAGGGGTGCTCGAACGGGTGGCGGACACGGTGACGCCACAGCCCGTGCTCACCGTCCTCCCGATGCTCGGCGCGGCCGGCAACGACGTTGCCGGTGCGGCCGATCCATCCGGTCAGCCCCTCATCGTCGTCCTGGTCGACGTGCGGGATCCCGGCAATGCCGGGACGGTGCTCCGGACGGCCGACGCGTCCGGCGTCAGCTCCGTCATCTTCAGCGGTGAATCCGTCGACCCCTACAACCCCAAGACGGTGCGAGCCTCTGCCGGGTCGCTCTTCCACGTCCCTTTCGGCATCGAGGCGGACCCGGTGGCGCTGGCGACGTCGCTCGCCGGACGGGGTTACCGCACCCTGGCCACGGTCGTGCGGGACGGCGACGACTATGCCGCGCTCGACTGGTCGATCCCGACCGCCCTGTTCCTGGGGAACGAGGCATCCGGTCTGGAGCCCGAAGCCCTGGCGGCGATCGGCGGCGCCGTGGCCATCCCGATGGAGGGTCGAGCGGAATCGCTGAATGTGGGCGTGGCGTGCGCGGTGCTGTGTTTCGAGGCGCTCCGGCAACGCCGTTCGTCTGGGCGGGGGCCGGAGGCATCTACCATTTCGGACAGTGAATGACGTGATGCAACGCGAGATCGAACAGATCGTCAACGAGGGAAACGCCGCTATCGGGGCGGCGACGTCCACTGAGGCCCTGGCCCAGGTGGACACCGAGTTGTTCGGGAAGCGGTCCGCCCTGTCCGCGGCCCACCGTTCGTTGGGCTCGCTCGACCCCGACGCCCGCAAAGAGGCGGGTCGCTTGTTGCATGAGGCGCGGGCACTGCTGGAGGGGCAGCTGGCCGCCCGGCGGGTCACGCTGGCCCAGTCCGAGAGGGCGGCACTCCTCGTCTCGGATCGCCTGGACCTCACCGAGGTCATCCCCGCACAAATGGCGTCGCCGCTCAGCCGTGGCCATCTCCACCTGGTGTCCCAGGCCAGGGACGAGCTGGAAGACGTGTTCGTGGGCATGGGTTTCGAGGTGGCGGAGGGCCCGGAGGCCGAGTCGGACTGGTACAACTTCGAGGCCCTCAACATGCCCCCGGCGCATCCCGCCCGGGGCATGTACGACACCATGTATCTCGACATCGGCGAGCCCGAGACGGTGCTGCTCCGCACCCATACCTCGCCCGTGCAGATCCATTTGATGGAGGATGCAGCGCGTCACGGCACGCTGCCCATCCACGCCGTCATGCCGGGGAAATGCTTCCGGCTCGATACGCCCGACGCGCGCCACCTGCCCGTGTTCAACCAGATCGAGGGGCTCGTCGTCGACCGTGGCATCACCTTCGGTGATCTCGCGGGGACCATACAGACCTTCACCACGGCCTATTTCGGTGAGGGCATGCAGTCGCGGCTGCGGCCGGCGTACTTCCCGTTCACCGAGCCCTCGGCGGAGTACGAGATCACCTGTGCCATCTGTCGCGGCGCCGGCTGCCGCACGTGCTCCAACATCGGGTGGGTCGAGCTCGGCGGCTGTGGGATGGTCGACCCCGCCGTGTTCGCTGCCGTGGGGATCGACTCCGACGAATGGTCCGGTTTCGCCTTCGGTTTCGGCATCGACCGGCTGGCGCTCATGCGCCACGAGATTCCGGACCTGCGGTCCTTCATGGAGAATGACATTCGATTCCTGTCTCAATTTTGAGACGCCCCGCCATCGTCCCCGGCCCGCCCTAGAGAAAGACTTCCGTGCGCGCTCCACTCAGCTGGCTTCGTGACTTCGCCCCGTTCCCCGACGACACGGGGGTCCTGGTCGCCGCGCTCGATGACCTGGGACTCGTCGTCGAGGGGATCGACCACGTCGGTGAGGGCCTCGAAGACGTTGTCGTGAGCCTGGTCACGGAGATTGGCGCCATCAAGGGAGCCGACCGGATTCGCCGCATCGTCGTCGATGCGGGTGCGGAGCCACTCGAGATCGTCTGTGGCGCCTTCAACTTCACTGTCGGCGACCGGGTCCCGCTCGCTCCCGTCGGTGCGGTACTGCCGGGGGGCTTCGAGATCGGCCTCCGCAAGATGCGCGGCGTCGAGTCCCACGGAATGTTGTGCTCGGGCCGGGAGCTGGGACTCTCCGATGACGGGGCGGGGCTGCTCGTGCTCGGAGACGAGATCGTTGCGGCTCCGGGGACACCCCTGGCCGACGCGCTCGGGCTCGCGGCCGACACCGTCTTCGATATCACGGTGGAGGGCAATCGCCCTGATGCGTGGTCCATCGCCGGGATCGCGCGGGACCTGGCGGCCCGCCTGGGGCTTCCCTTCACCCTGCCGGAACCGCCCGCCCCCGCTCCGAGCGGGCGACCGGTGGCGGAAGCCGCCAGTGCCCTGGTCGAAGACGCCGACCTCTGCCCTCGCCTGGCCGTCGCCGTTCTCAACGACGTCGTGGTCGGGCCGTCGCCGCGGTGGATCGCCCAACGGCTCACCCTGGCCGGCATGCGTCCCATCAACAACGTCGTCGACGCGTCGAACTACGTCATGCTCGAGCGGGGCCAGCCCACGCACCCCTACGACCTGGCGCTCCTCGGGGGGAGGGGCCTGATCGTCCGGCGCGCCCGTCCCGGTGAGACGCTCGACACCTTGGATGGCGTCACCCGAACCCTCGGCGTGCCCGGTCGCAGTTTGGGCGACACCGGTGAGGACTGCCTCATCTGCGACGGCAACGACGTGGCGGTCGGGGTGGCGGGGATCATGGGTGGAGCCTCGTCGGAGATCTCCGAGGCGACCACCGAGGTCCTGCTCGAGGCGGCCTACTTCACACCCATGGCCATTGCGCGCACGTCGAAGCGGCTGGGCCTGCGGACCGAGGCGTCGGCCCGCTTCGAACGAGGTTGTGATCCCTGGGGCATCGACGCCGCGGCGCATCGCTTCACCGAGTTGCTGGCCGAGAGCATCCCGGGGCTCACGGTGTGTGACGGGACACTCGATGTTCGAGGTGAGGTTCCAGAGCCATTCACGCTGGCGGTGCCCATCGCTCGTGTCCAGCGTCAGATCGGGGTGCCGCTGACCGGTGGGGACATAGCGGCGCTCTTGGACCCGATCGGCTTCACCACACAGGCAGGGGACGCCTCCGCATCCGAAGGCCGCGCCCCC
Source organism: Acidimicrobiaceae bacterium (assembly GCA_003160635.1). GTDB lineage: Bacteria > Actinomycetota > Acidimicrobiia > Acidimicrobiales > RAAP-2 > Bog-473. Next base: position 19,937 of record PMLV01000147.1, read on the forward strand.
GACGACGAGCGCGTGACGGTCCTCGTGCCCACCAACCGGCCCGACGTGCGTCCCGCACCGTATGGGATCGACGATGTGATCGAGGAGGTGGCCCGGATGTTCGGGTACGCCAACATTCCTCGCCACACGCCGACCTGGCCGCAACCGGGTCACCTCACGACGTTGCAACGGTCGCGACGTCTCGCCAAGAGCGTGCTGGTCGGGATCGGCGCCTCCGAGGGTTGGACCAACACGTTCGTCTCGGAGGAGTTACACCGCCGGGTGGGGCTGACCGGCCCCGCCGTGCGCGTGTCCAACCCGCTCATCGCAGAGGAGCCGTTCCTGCGCCGCTCGCTCATGCCGGGACTGCTCAGCGCGCTGGCCTACAACGCCGGCCGACGCCAGGGTGCCGTCAGGTTGTTCGAGGTCGGCGTCGTCTTCTCCCATCCCGAAGAGGGTCTTCCCCGCGTCGTCGAACGGAGCGGCACCGGTGGCACCCATACCGCGTTGCTCCCGGGCGAGCGCGAGCTGTTGAGCGCGGTCTTCGCCTTCGACGACGACGATGCGAGAAGTGCGACCGCGGGGTGGCATGTCCTCGCCGACGCATTCCGGGTGTCCGGCGTGCGCCTGGTGGCGCCCGGGAAAGGCGAGGCACCGCTCCCCGGGCTCCATCCGACCCGCTCGGCTCGACTGGTGGCGCACATCCCGGACGGGAAGCCGGGGCGGTCGATCGGCGCGGTGGGGGAGATCGATCCCGATGTTGCCGCCAGCTTCGGGCTCACCCACACATCGGGCGCGGGTACCCAACCTCGCCGGATCGGATGGCTCGAGGTGGACCTGGGACTCTTGTTCGACGACGAGGTCGTCGCCCGACGGGCCATGGTGGCCGCCGCCGTGAGCCGGTTCCCATCTTCGGATATCGACCTGGCGCTGGTGGTGGACGACGAAGTCCCGGCCGATCTGGTGACCGATGTCCTGGGTGCCGCGGCCGGTGATCTCCTCGAGTCGGTGGCGCTCTTCGACGTGTACCGCGGCCCTGGTATCGCCGACGGCGCCCGCAGCCTGGCGTTCCGATTGCGCTTCTGCTCGCTCGACCACACCTTGACGGACGACGAGGTGAGTGAGGTGCGGGCGCGCTGCATCGACGCCGCGGCGACGCAGTGCGCCGCCGCCCTGCGCTGACCGTGTAGCCGTGGAGGTACGACGGGTCGATCCCGATGACGAGGCCGCGTTCGATGGCTGGTACGCGGTCTTGCGGGAGACGGACCTGGAACGCTGGCCCGACTTCGGCGGTTGGAGCCGACGCGAGGTGCACGCCCTGACCAGTGCCACGTCTGGAGCGGATGCATGGCAATGCCTCGCGGCCGTGGACCCGTCGGGCGTGACGGTGGGCATCGCGCTCTGCGAGGTCCCCCAACGTGACAATCGACAGATTGCGTCACTCGACGTGCGGGTCCAGCCGGAGCACCGGCGCCGGGGTGTCGGCACGGCCATCGTCGCGCAAGCCGAGCGCCGGCTCGCGGCCGAGGGCCGAACGGTCCTGACCAGTCTCGTCGAGGTTCCCGCCGCCTTGGTGGACGCGTACCCTGCCACGCCGTTCGCGCGGCGCCTGGGCTTTGTCGCAGCCCAGGTCGGAAACCGGCGTCACCTGGTCCTTCCCGTGGCCTCGGATCGCCTGGCCCGCGTGCGGGACGAGGTGGCGCGGGCCGCAGCCGGCTATCGCGTGGTCACGTTCCTGGCGCCGTGGCCCGCCGAGTATCTCGATGACCAGTGCGAGCTCGCTCGGCGCATGTCCACCGACGCCCCCTCGGGAGATGTGCAGTTCGAAGAGGAAGTCTGGGATGCGGCCAGGGTGGAGGAATCGAACGAGCTTCTGGCGCGACAGGGTGTGCGCAAGCTGGTCGCGGTGGCACAGCATGTGGCGTCGGGTCGACTCGTCGCGTTCTCCGAGCTCGCCCTGCCGCAGGATCATCCACACGAAGCCTGGCAGTGGGCCACCCTGGTGCTCCGGGAGCACCGGGGACACCGGTTGGGCCTCGCCGTGAAGCTGGCCAACCTCGACTATCTCGCCACCTTCGTTCCAGAGGTGCGCGTGGTCACCACGGGCAACGCGCGGGAGAATGGGCCCATGATCGCGCTGAACGACATGCTCGGTTTCGAAGTGGTGGCCGACGGCACGTTCTGGCAGAAGGAACGAGTCACGTAGCCGTGGAGGTGCGGCAGATCGACCCTCGCGACGAGGTGGCGTTCGACGCGTGGTTCGCTGTCATGGAAGCCACGGACCACGAGCGCTGGCCCGACAAGCCGGGGTGGCAGCGGCCGGAACGGCGGGCCATGGCTCTCGACGATGACGGCCCGCAAGAGCACCGCTGCCTGTCTGCCTACGCCGACGGCCGGGTCGTGGGCATAGGCGACCTGACGATGTACCGGCGGGAGAACGGCCACGCGGCCGAGCTGACCGTGGCGGTGCTCGCCCCGGCGCGACGGCAGGGTGTCGGGTCGGCCGTCGTGGCGGAGGCCGAACGGCTTTCCTCGGCGGCCGGGCGTCGCGAGCTGGGAGGGATGGACGAGGTGCCGACGCGAACCGGTTACGAAGATGCGGCCGGAGTCTTCGCTCCCGGGCTCGGTTTCGCGCCGGCCCAGCACATGGTCCGCCGCGAGCTGGCGGTGCCGCTCGATCCCGCGCGGTTTCGCTCCCTGGTCGACGACCCGAGGTCCAACCCGCCCGGCTATTCCTTGATCACCTTCGTCGATCGGTGGCCCGATGCGTTCATTGAGGACCGGTGCGAGCTCGGGCGGCGCATGTCGACCGATGTGCCGATGGGGGACCAGGAACGCGATGAAGAAGTCTGGGACGAAGCGCGGGTACGCCACAGTGAGGCGTCCTTCGCCGCGCAACATCGGGCCAAGGTCACCACGGCGGCGCGGCACGATGCCTCGGGCCGCCTGGTCTCGTTCACCGAGATAGCGGTCCCGTTGGGCGCGCCCGAGTCGTCGTGGCAACACGACACGTTGGTCATGCGGGAGCACCGTGGGCACGGATTGGGATTTGCCTCGAAGGTGGCCAACGTCGCGGCCGTGCTGGGTGCGTACCCGGCCGTCCGGACCATCAGCACGTGGAACGCGGCGGAGAACCACCACATGATCGCCGTCAACGACGCCATGGGATTTCAGGTCGTCGCGCACTCCACGTTCTGGCTCAAGAAGCTGGCCGCCCCCGGGTCATGAGTCGAGAAAGCGCAACACCGCCAGGACCCGGCGGTGGTCGGACTGCGACACCGGTAGGTCGAATTTGGTGAAGATGTTGGCCACGTGCTTCTCCACCGCACCGACCGACACCACCAGCGACTCGGCGATGGCTCCGTTGGACCGTCCTTCGGCCATGAGCCGCATGACGTCTCGCTCCCTGGTCGTCAGCGTGCCCAATGGGTCGACTCGGCGGCTACGGGCCAACAGCTGGGTGACTACTTCGGAATCGAGTGCGGTGCCCCCGGCCGCCACCCGCTCCAGGGCGTCGACGAACTCGTGCACGTCGGCCACCCGGTCCTTCAGCAGGTAG
>PMLV01000098.1 GCA_003160635.1 Acidimicrobiaceae bacterium
GTTATGGCGTGGGCTGATCGCATATGGGTTGGCGATTGCTGTCGAAGTACCATTTGTCGACCAGACGTTCTACACGGGACCTTTGGTGGGGTGGTTAGGAGGCATTGACATTTCGTGGGTCGTAGGTGGCGTCGCTGGATTTGTCTTCTACCAAGTCGCTTTGAGGATCTCGGCGAGGAGTGCCATCTCCGACCTGGCAGTCGAGCGGCCTGAGGGTGCCGAGGAGGTCTTGTGAGCTGCATCATGAACCGTAGGTGTCTACCGTGAGGTCCATCGAGTTGGTAAAGGTGCCGAGACGCATTGTCGTTGCCGACGACGACGTGCTCGTGCGAGAAGGCACCGTCAGCCTTCTCAGAGAAGTCGGTTACGAGGTGATCGAACAGGTGGCCGACGCCGAGGCCCTTCTAGATGCCGTCGAACGCGCCAGACCGGACCTCGTGATTGCCGATATTCGGATGCCCCCCACGCACACATCGGAAGGAATCGACGCGGCCCGGAAGATTCGCCGAGAGTTTCCTGAAACTGGCGTCCTCCTCCTATCAGCTCACGTAGAGCTCGACACGGCCTTAGAATTTCTGGGGGAGGGCGAGCGCATCGGTTACCTACTCAAGAGTCGCATCATGAAGATCGAAGATCTGATCGACGCCCTAGAGCGGATCGCCGATGGCGGAACTGTGATCGACTCCGCACTCGTGCAGGAGGTTCTGGCCCAGCGCCGCCGTACGGATCCGCTGGCCCCGCTCACTCCTAGGGAGCGTGATGTCCTGGCGCTCGTTGCCGAAGGGCGATCGAACATGGGCATAGCGCACGAACTCTCCGTCAGCGAGGGCGCCGTGGAAAAACACGTTCGCAGCATCATGGGAAAGCTCGACCTGCCTGCGACGGAGGATGATCACCGACGAGTCCTGGCAGTCCTAGCTTTCCTTGAGACGCGCTAATCCCAGAAGTCAAACTGTCTTCACTTCGGCGGAGCCGCCGATTGGAGGGTTGTCGTCATTGTCGGAGGTTCCTGAAACGGCATCCGAAGAAAGGGCAATCGCGGCTTGTGTCGGTCCTTCTTGGGGCTAGCAGGTCAGTGACCCTCATGGCAGCGATATTCGAAGACGCCAGGCAGCGGGAGTGACTTCTTTCGCTCGTGCTGCAATCCTTAGTAGTGGCGTACGACTGTCAATATCAGCGCCAATTGATGTACATAAATGTCGCTTGAGCTAAGGAAGTCGAGCTAGTTCATAGCGCCCTTTCAAACGTCTCGTGCAGAAGGCATGGAGTCGTAAATAGGAGGACTTTGAAGATGAGCACCATCACCACGACCGACGGCACGGAGATCTTCTACAAGGACTGGGGTTCCGGACAACCGATCGTGTTCAGTCACGGCTGGCCGCTGTCCGCAGACGATTGGGACACCCAGATGCTGTTCTTCTTGAGTCATGGCTACCGGGTCATCGCCCATGATCGGCGGGGGCACGGCCGCTCCACGCAGACCAGTGAAGGGCACGACATGGACCACTACGCCGATGACCTCGCCGCGGTGACTGAACATCTCAACCTCGAGGAAGCTGTTCACATTGGTCACTCGACAGGTGGTGGGGAAGTGATCCGCTACATCGCCCGGCACGGCGAGGGCCGCGTCGCCAAGGCAGCCATCATGAGCGCGATTCCGCCCCTCATGGTCAGAACTGATGCCAACCCTGGAGGCGAGCCCAAAAGTGTGTTCGATGATCTCCAGACGCAGCTGGCTGCAAACCGATCCGAGTTTTACCGGGCGGTGGCGTCAGGGCCCTTCTACGGCTATAACCGTCCCGGCGCCGAGCCCTCGGAGGCGATCATTCAGAACTGGTGGCGACAGGGGATGATGGGGGCAGCCAATGCGCACTACGACGGAATCGTGGCCTTCTCTCAGACCGACTTCACCGAGGACCTTCAGAAGATCAGCGTGCCCGTTCACGTCATGCACGGAGACGACGACCAAATCGTCCCGTACGCAGATTCAGCTCCTCTGACCGTGAAGCTATTGCAGAACGGGACGCTGAAGACGTACCCCGGGTTCCCCCACGGCATGCCGACGGTCCACGCCGAGACGATCAACGCGGAGCTCTTGGCCTTCATCGAGTCGTAACATGCGGTACTCCGTCACTCGTCGAGCTGCAAGGTCGGTTCGGCAGAGTGAGCACTGCGGGCGTTTCCACCCCTGTGGTAGAGCGATCTACTACAGGGGTGGGTGCAGTGTGAAGGAGGTGGAATGAGATCCCTGTCCTCATTGGGACGTAGTGGCGTTCGTGTCGGCCTCGAGGATTGGCGACGCTCAGGGCATTGGGGTCAGAGCATCTCACACTTGCAGCAACAGGAAAGTAGGCGATCGTGACGCTGACAACATCGAAGCGACTTTCAACGAGGCCCGAGAACCGCATTCGGGCTGCCTCGGGTCTCCACGGGCACAGGATTGGTGACCATGTCGTCCGCTCGTTCGCGGCTGAACTGATCGGAACGTTCGTGCTCGTCCTCGCCATTATCAGCACTGCGATCGCTGCCACGCTTGCAGAGCCCGTCGCGGGCGCTTCCTTCAATTCTCTGGCAGTTCCGATAGCGGGTGGGTTCGCACTCGTGGTCGTTGTGGCGGGTTTTGGCCACATCTCTGGCGCCCATGTCAATCCCGCTGTGACGATTGGTCTAGCGTTGAATCGACGATTCCCCGGGAGACTGGTTGCCACCTATCTGAGTGCCCAATTTGCCGGATCCGTCTTGGCAGCACTCACCGCGTGGTTGCTGTTTGGGAGCAAAGGGCGAGTAGTAGCCGGCCTCGGTGCGACAGTCCCGGCCGCCGGAGTCGGCATGGGACGTGTCTTCGCCGCAGAAGGCATCGTGACGTTCATTCTGGTCCTTGTTGTGCTCGCCGTGGCTACTGATGGACGCGTGCCGCAGGGAGTCGCAGCAGTGGCTATTGGATTCGCATTGGCGACTGCGATCTTCATCAGCGGTCCGATCACGGGCGCTGGAGTGAACCCGGCGCGGGCTTTCGGGCCGATGATTGTCGCCGGTAAGTTCACGGACTGGTGGATCTATCTGATCGCGCCGATCGCCGGCGGGGCTTGTGCTGCCACCGTATACCTCGGAGTCCTGGTCGGTGACGCGACGGTAAAGTGCCAGCTCAGGAATCCAGCATCAGAGATCCAGGATCCTCCGGTTGTTCGGTCTCGATGACGGTCTTGGTTCCTTGCTCTCGATCCCGGTATCTTTGCGTATGAGCACGATCCCTGAGAGCGTTCGTGCGGTACTCGAGTCCTCGGCGCTCGCGCACCTTGTCACCTTGGGACTCGATGGCAGCCCCCAAGTGTCGATTGTCTGGGTCGGCCTCGATGGTGACGAGATTGTCGCCGGACACTTGGCAGAGCGCCGCAAGGTCCGCAACATCCGCAACGACCCTCGGGTTGCCCTGTCGTTCGAGACGAGCGGCCACAACGAGCGCGGCCTCGTTGAGTACCTCGTCATCCACGGTACAGCTCGCATCTCCGAAGGGGGCGCTCCCGCTCTTCTCCAGCGGCTCGCTCACACTTACCTTGGGCCTGAGGTTCAGTTCCCACCGCCCGAGGCTGCCCTGCCCGGTTACATCACCCACATCACCGTCGACCGGATCACAGGCGTCGGCCCATGGGAAAGGTAGTTATCCCTGATAGCCGACAGACTCAGTAGCGGCTTCGTGAGCGCTTATAACTCGCTTATGACTCCTGAATGTCCCACTTGGAATTTGGGTGGTATTGGGTCGAGACCCTGGACGTTTGGACTCGAGATTTCGCGAATTGGCATCAGTGACGTGCGGGCCGAAACCCGCAGGCCGGGCAACTGGCGTTGGTGCCAATTTCGCTGGTTTTCCAAGAGATTGGCCATCCCACGAAAATCCCACAAACTTTGAGAATCGCGCCTTGGGATTGTCGCAGGTCAGGACCACTGGAGAGGACATAGGGCCAGCTCAAGGCCTAATCAGGAGGACTCGGCGGACGGGCGGGCGGCGGAAAAGACGGAGAGTCGATGCCTCAGCACCCGAAGGTCCATCGTCGCAAAGGATGGGAAAATCAGCGATACCCACCTGGACCAAGATCACGGGGGCGTTGTCGCAGCGCTTGAGTAGCTTCAGCGTATGAGTCTCCGGATGCTCGAGTTTCCGCCGGATCGCCCAATGGGGGCGAGCATGGGCGATCTTCCCCCTGCTGACGGGAGCCCCGCACACGCTCGAGCGGTGGAGCGCATCAAGGCTGACCTGGGCGCCCGGGCTGCTCGATTGGACGAATCTGTCGAGGCCCTCGTGCAGCTGGTGCAAGGTCACGACCCAGTGCAACTCATCCCATCAATCTCGGTGCTCACCAGCAGCGGCATGTGGACTGAGGGCACCCGGATCGACGATGGCGACCGGACCTTTAGCTGGGAAGCCAAAATTGAGTACGTAGCGGGTCTCTCTCTTGGCGGTCCGCGCGGGGATGTCGGTGTCGGCAAGAACGTCACCCTCGAATGTATCGAGTTGACCGCTGCCGTTTTCGACGCAACCCAGGCAGGCCTCTTCTTGTGGTCGGTCGGGGACGGCGTCACCGACGACCCGGCACTCGATCTGACAAGCTACTTGATGCAGGTGGAGCACCTCGTTGATCGGATGCACGGCTACGTCGTTCACCTCGAGGAGATCAACGACGCCGTCTTTGAGCCGCGCCGAAGTTTGTACCTCGACGTCCTTGGGTTCTGTCCCAGTGACGTCGTACGCTTGGTCCGTCGCCACAACGGCTGGGTGAATGCGGAGGCCGATCGTCTGGGTCGGCTCCTAGCGTCGGCCCGCTCACTGAGCGACGAAGCCCATATCGAGCTGACTCACAGCTTCAATCATGCACTCAACGCCGTCTGCCTCTGGTCTCCCGACCTGCTTGCGGAGTCGTCGGGGCTTCCCCACGAAGAGGTGAAGGCCATGCTCACATTGATGTCGACTGAGTTCGGCAGTCAGCCTGACTTCAAGGTGCCCGGCGATGACAACATCTTGCGGAGGCGGCCGTTCATCCGCACTGACGGGGCCTTCTTGGTTCCGACGCCATGGTCGCCAGCCCACTGTATCCACGATTGGTTGCTGGATTACCTCAATGAGGAACCAAACCCGAAGCTCCGAGAGGCCTACTTCAGAGGCAGGAGCGTTGCGGCAGAGCGCCTGGTCCGTTCATCACTCGCGACGATCTTCGGTGAGTCGACCGTGCACGCCAGCGTGCACTACGACGGAGCGAGTGGCCACGGTGAGATCGATTGCCTGGTTGGCGGCGGCACACCGGTCGTCGTCGAGGTCAAGTCCCAGTCCGTCACCGACTCTGGCCGTCGGGGCAACAGAGCCCGACTTGAGCGCGTCGCAAGGGATGTCCTCGAGCGGTCGTCGGCTCAAACGGGTAAGTCCTGCGACTACATCATCGGCGGCGGAAGAGACTTCGCCCCGAAAGAAGGAGCCGAGGCCCATCAGCTCCTGCACGACGACGTCAGTACTCCCGTCCAGATCGTGGTGTCCTTCGAGGGAATCGATCCTCTGACCATCTCAATGTCAGCGTTGATTAAGTCCGAAGTGCCCCGAACGGTCTGGATCACCGACCTCGCTGACTTCTTGGTCGTCAGAGATGTCCTCGGAGATCCCGGTTCATTTCTCCACTACGCCAAGGCGCGCAGTGATCCCTCCCGCCCGATGCCTTACACGGAGACTGATGCCGTCGTTGGCTACCTTGAGGACCGGCTCACCGCGCAACCCGAGTCAGCGGTGTCCGCTGTTGGGCCAGAGCCTGCGCTGCTTCGATACGCCAGTGGCCCGATCAACGACTACTACACAAAGGCGGAGCTGGGCCTTCTTGTTGAACTGCCGGGACTCGGGATCCCCGATGAGATCCGCGAGGCGCTAAAGGTCACTGCGGTGCGGGACAACTCCACTCTGTGGTGGCAGGTTGCCTCCGCTGTCCTCGAGATGACCCCAGCGGATTGGGCCAAGTGGAAGCACTTCCATCGCCGCAACCGAGTCGACCGAGTCTTTGCGCCACCCGCGCAAGCTGTGGGCATCGTCCTCTCGTCGGTGGCCGCTGAGGCCGAGATCGTCGAGGGCGTCCATCCCATCCTTGCCGTGCCTATATCGACCTGAAGCGACTCCACGATTGTCCATCCTTTTGTCCATCTTGTCAGCGATATAGGGTCGTACCGTGTGGACACATAGGACGGGGCAACCTACCTGAGCTGGTTAAACGCAACTGGAGCGCACCCGGTAGACGAGCCTGATCGCTCTCTCAAGGTGGCGACACGGGTTCGAATCCCGTTGGGGCTGCAAAGACGTCTTCACATTTGAAGCCGTCT
>PMLV01000281.1 GCA_003160635.1 Acidimicrobiaceae bacterium
GTTATGGCGTGGGCTGATCGCATATCTGTTGGCGATTGCTGTCGAAGTACCATTTGTCGACCAGACCTTCTACACGGGGTCCTTGGTGGGGTGGTTAGGAGGCATTGACATTTCGTGGGTCGTGGGTGGCGTCGCCGGATTTGTCTTCTACCAAGTCGCTTTGAGGATCTCGGCGAGGAGTGCGATCTCCGACCTGGCAGTCGAGCGGCCTGAGAGTACTGAGGAGGTCTTATGACCTGCATTTTGAACCATAGGTGTCTACCGTGAGGTCCATCGAGTTGGTAAAGGTGCCGAGACGGATTGTCGTTGCCGACGACGACGTGCTCGTGCGAGAAGGCACCGTCAGCCTTCTCAGAGAAGTTGGTTACGAGGTGATCGAACAGGTGGCAGACGCCGAGGCCCTTCTACATGCCGTCGAACGCGTCAGGCCGGACCTCGTGATTGCCGATATTCGGATGCCCCCCACGCACACATCGGAAGGAATCGACGCGGCCCGGAAGATTCGCAGAGAGTTTCCTGAAACTGGGGTCCTCCTCCTGTCAGCTCACGTAGAGCTCGACACGGCCTTAGAATTTCTGGGGGAGGGCGAGCGCATCGGTTACCTACTCAAGAGCCGAATCATGAAGATCGAAGATCTGATCGACGCCCTAGAGCGGATCGCCGATGGCGGAACTGTGATCGACTCCGCACTGGTGCAGGAGGTTCTGGCCCAACGCCGCCGCACGGATCCGCTGGCCGCGCTCACTCCTAGGGAGCGTGAAGTCCTGGCGCTCGTTGCCGAAGGGCGATCAAATATGGGCATAGCGCACGAACTCTCCGTCAGCGAGGGCGCCGTGGAAAAGCACGTTCGCAGCATCATGGGAAAGCTCGACCTGCCTGCGACGGAGGATGATCACCGACGAGTCCTGGCAGTCCTAGCTTTCCTTGAGACGCGCTAATCCCAGAAGTCAAACTGTCTTCGCTTCGGCGGGAGCGCCCGTTTGGAGCGTTGTCGTCATTGCCGGAGGTTCCTGAATCGGCATCCGAAGAAAGGGCAATCGCGGCTTGTGTCGGTCCTTCTTGGGGCTAGCAGGTCAGTGACCCGCATGGCAGCGACATTCGAAGACGCCAGTCAGCGGGAGTGACTTCTTTCGCTCGTGCTGCAATCCTTAGTAGTGACGTACGACTATCAATATCAGCGCCAATTGATGTACATAAATGTCGCTTGAGCTAAGCAAGTCGAACTAGTTCATAGCGCCCTTTCAAACGTCTCGTGCAGAAGGCATGGAGTCGTAAATAGGAGGACTTTGAAGATGAGCACCATCACCACGACCGACGGTACAGAGATCTTCTACAAGGACTGGGGTTCTGGCCAGCCAATCGTGTTCAGTCACGGCTGGCCGCTGTCCGCAGACGATTGGGACACCCAGATGCTGTTCTTTTTGAGTCATGGCTACCGGGTCATCGCCCATGATCGGCGGGGGCACGGCCGCTCCACGCAGACCAGTGACGGGCACGACATGGACCATTACGCCGATGACCTGGCAGCGGTGACTGCACATCTCAACCTCGAGGAAGCTGTTCACGTCGGTCACTCGACTGGTGGGGGCGAAGTCATCCGCTACATCGCCCGGCACGGCGAGGGCCGTGTCGCCAAGGCAGTCATCATGAGCGCGATTCCGCCTCTCATGGTAAAGACCGATGCCAATTCCGGCGGCGAGCCCAAGAGCGTGTTCGATGATCTCCAGGCGCAGTTGGCCGCAAACCGATCCGAGTTCTACCAGGCCGTGGCGTCAGGACCCTTCTACGGCTATAACCGTCCCGGCGCCGAGCCCTCGGAGGCGATCATCCAGAACTGGTGGCGACAGGGGATGATGGGGGCAGCAAATGCGCACTACGACGGGATCGTGGCCTTCTCTCAGACGGACTTCACCGAGGACCTTCAGAAGATCAGCGTGCCCGTTCACGTCATGCACGGAGACGACGACCAAATAGTCCCGTACGCAGATTCAGCTCCTCTGACCGTGAAGCTATTGCAGAACGGGACGCTGAAGACGTACCCCGGGTTCCCCCACGGCATGCCGACGGTCCACGCCGAGACGATCAACGCGGAGCTCTTGGCCTTCATCCAGTCTTAACAGGCGGCACTCCGTCATTCGTCGAGCTGCAAGGGCGGTTCGGCAGAGTGAGCACAGCGGGCGTTTCCACCCCTGTAGTAGAGCGATCTACTACAGGGGTGGGTGCAGTGTGAAGGAGGTGGAATGAAGTCCCTGTTCTCATTGGGACGTATGGGCGTTCGTGTCGCCGTCGAGGATTGGGCACGCTCAAGTCATTGGGATCGGCGGATCTCATACAGCAATAGGAACGTAGGTGATCGTGACGCTGACAACATCGAAGCGACTTCCAACGAGGCCTGAGAACCGCATCCGGGTTGTCTCGGGTCTGCACGGGCACAGGATCGGTGACGATGTCAATCCCGCTGTGACGATTGGTCTCGCGTTGAATCGACGAATTCCCGGGAGACTGGTCGCCGCCTATCTGAGCGCCCAATTTGCCGGGTCCGTCTTGGCAGCACTCACCGAGTGGTTGCTGTTTGGGAGCAAAGGGCGATTAGTGGCCGGCCTCGGTGCAACATTCCCGTCGGCCGGAGTCGGCATGGGACGTGTCTTCGCCGCAGAAGGCATCGTGACGTTCATTCTGGTCCTTGTCGTGCTCGCCGTGGCTACTGACGGACGCGTGCCGCAGGGAGTCGCAGCGGTGGCTATTGGATTCGCATTGGCGACTGCGATCTTCATCAGCGGCCCGATCACAGGCGCTGGAGTGAACCCGGCGCGGGCCCTCGGGCCGATGATTGTCGCCGGTAAGTTCACGGACTGGTGGGTCTATCTGATCGCGCCGATCGCTGGCGGGGCTTGCGCTGCGACCGTGTACCTCGGAGTCCTGATCGGTGACGCGACGGTAAAGTGGCAGCTGAGGAATCCAGCATCAGAGATCCAGGACCCTCCGGTTGTTCGGTCTCGATGACGGTCTTGGTTCCAAGTTCTCGATCCCGGTATCTTTGCGTATGAGCACGATCCCTGAGAGCGTTCGGACGATACTCGAGTCCTCGGCGCTCGCGCACCTCGTCACCTTGGGACGCGATGGCAGCCCCCAAGTGTCGATTGTCTGGGTCGGCCTCGATGGTGACGAGATTGTCGCCGGTCACTTGGCAGAGCGCCGTAAGGTCCGCAACATCCGTAACGACCCTCGGGTTGCCCTGTCGTTCGAGACGAGCGGCCACAACGAGCGCGGCCTCGTTGAGTACCTCGTCATCCACGGGTTAGCTCGTATCTCCGAAGGGGGCGCTCCCGCTCTTCTCCAGCGGCTCGCTCACACTTACCTTGGGCCTGAGGTTCAGTTCCCACCGCCGGAGGCTGCCCGGCCCGGTTATATCACCCACATCACCGTCGACCGGATCACAGGCGTCGGGCCATGGGCAGGGTAGTTAGTCAAGTCAATCCCTCGTAGCCGACAGACTCAGTAGCGGCTTCGTGAGCGCTTATAACTCCTGAATGTCCCACTTGGAACTTGGGTGGTATCGCGTCGAGACCCTGGACGTTTGAACTCGAGATTTCGCGAATTGGCATCGGCCACGTGCGGGCCAAAACCCGAAGGTCGGGCAACTGGCGTTGGCGCCAATATTCGCTGGTTTTCCAAAGAGATTGGCCATCCCACGAAAATCCCACAAACTTGAAGAATCGCGCCTTGGCTTGTCGAAGGTCAAGACCACTGGAGAGGACATAGGGCCAGTTCAAGGCCTAATCAGGAGGACTCGGCGGACGGGCAGGCGACGGAGAAGACGGAGAGTCGATGCCTCAACACCCGAAGGTCCAGCAGCAGCCACTAGCTCCGAGATGCCCGCCCAGATCGACACCGCGAGGTCAAAGTCACAGCATCTCGCTAGCTTCGGCCTGTGAGCCGCCGGATGCTCGAGTTTCCGCCCGACAGGCCTATGGGGCCCGCCCACAGGGACCTGCCCCCGGCCGACGGGAGCCCCGCACATGCAAGGGCGATCGCAGCCATCGTGGCCGACGTCAGTGCCCGGGCTGCGCAACTGGACGAATCCGTCGATGTCCTCGTGGAGTTGGTGCAGAGTCACGACCCATTGCAGTTGATCCCATCGGTGTCGGTCCTCACCATCAGTTCCATGTGGTCTGAGGGCACCCGAATTGACGACGGTGATCAGACCTATACCTGGGACGCCAAGATCGAGTATCTCGCAGGTCTCGCTCTCGCCGGTCCGCGCGCGGAGGCTGACGTCGGCGAGAACGTCACTCGCAGGTCCATCGCGTTGACCGCAGCCGTCTTCGACGCGACCCAAGCGGATCTTTTTTTGTGGTCGGTCGGAGACGGCGCCACCAATGACTCCACCCTCGACCAAGTTAGCTACCTCATGCAGGTCGAGCACCTCATTGACCGTATGCATGGTTATGTAGCTCACCTGGAAGAGATCAACGACGCCGTCTTCGAGCCTCGCCGAAAGCTCTATCTGGATGCCCTGGGATTCTGCCCGAGCGACGTCGTGCGCTTGGTCCGTCGTCACAACGGTTGGGTGAATGCCGAAGCGGATCGCCTCGCTCCGCTCTTAGCGTCCGCTCGCTCCGGCAGCGAAGAGGCGCTGATCGAGGTGGCCCAGGGCTTCAGGAGCGTGCTCGACGCCGTCTGCCTCTGGACCCCGGAGCTACTGGCTGAGACGACTGCTCTTCCCCGCGACGAGGTCGAGACCATGCTCACGACAACGTCGACCGAGTTCGGGAGTCAACCATCTTTCAGGTTGCCCGGCGATGACAATGTCCTTCGGAGGCGGCCGTTCATTCGCACTGGCGAGATGTTCTTGGTCCCGACGCCGTGGGCACCGGCGCACTGTGTCCACGATTGGTTGGCGGCCTATCTCGAAGAAAACCCCAATCCGAGGCTCCGAGAGGCGTACCTGAAGGGTCGGAGCGACGGGGCTGAGCTGCTGGTCCGTTCATCACTCAACACGGTCTTCGGCGACTCGGTTGTGCATGCGAATGTGCACTACGAAGGAGCCCATGGCCACGGCGAGATCGACTGTCTGATCGGCGGCGGCACACCCGTTGTCGTCGAGGTTAAGTCACAGTCCGTGACCGACTCGGGCCGCCGGGGCAACCGAGCTCGACTGGAACGGGTCGCCAGAGATGTCCTCGAGCGGTCGTCGGACCAAACGGGGAGGGCCAGCGACTACATCGTCGCCGGTGGGCGAGTCTTCGCCTCGAAGCAGGGAGCCGAGGCCAGTAAACTCCTGAACGACGAGGTCTGTACCCCAGTCCAGATAGTGGTGTCCTTCGAGGGGATCGACCCTCTCGCCATCTCGATGTCGACGTTGCTCAGGACCGAAGGGCCCAGAATGGTGTGGGTCACTGACCTCGCGGACTTTCTGGTGGTCAGGGACTTCCTCGGCGATCCCGGCCCATTTCTCCACTACGCCAAGGCTCGCAGCGATCCCGCTCGTCCGGTGCCCTACATGGAGTCAGACGCTGTGGTCGGCTACCTCGAGGACCGCCTGACAGCGGCATCCGAGTCAGCTGTATCCGCAGCTGACTCGGAGCAGCCGGTGCTTGGCTACAACAGCGGGCTGATCAACGACTACTACACGAAGGCGGAGCTGGGGTTCCCAACTGAGCGGCTGGGGCTCGGGATCGCCGAGGAGGTCCGCCAGGGGCTCAAAGTCACCGGGGTGAAGAACAATTCGATTCTGTGGTGGCAGGTTGCCTCAGCGATCCTGGACATGACTCCGGGCGACTGGACCCGGTGGAAGCGGTTCCACCGCCGCAACCGAACCGACCGAGTCTTCATCCCGCCATCAGTTCAACACGTCGGCATTGTCCTTTCCTCGGCAGCTTCTGAGGCCCAGATCGTCGCGGGCGCCCCTCCGGTACTTACCGTCCCCGTATCGACTTGAGTTGGGTCAGGAAATTTCGATGGACGACCTTGCCCACCCAATGCCCAACTATGGAGCCATATACGGTCAACCTGAGTGGACCAGTTGGACAGCACCACGGACCTGAGCTGGCTAAACAGTACGGTTCGGGACTCGGTGGAAGACGCCACCCGCTCTCTCAAAGTGGCGTCACCAATGAACAAGGAAGTTGTCGGACCAGGTGAGCTATCGACCCGGAAGCAGCTGCCTACGTTGCTGATGTCATACTTCGAGAGACAAGCCAGGGGTGCCGTTTTCGCGCCGGACGAACTCGCCATCAATCAACGGGCCTCGAGGGACCACGTGACGTTCGTCGTTGAGGTCCCAGGCGAACAGCTGACGGTCGACAACCAGCCTGCCAGCCGAGACCGATCCGTCCGGCTCAATTCGCTGCACCACAAGAACGGGCTCACCTTTCCCCTTGGTTCTGGGGTGAAATGCGTTACTCACT
>PMLV01000130.1 GCA_003160635.1 Acidimicrobiaceae bacterium
CGGCCGGCACCGCCGGGGCGGTCGATGTCACGGTAACGGTCGGAGGGACGGCGTCAGCCACCAGCTCGGCCGACCTCTTCACGTACACCACAGGCCCGACAGTGGCCAGCATCAGCCCCAATGCGGGCCCCCTCGCCGGCGGCACCGTCGTCGCCATCACGGGAACCGGCTTCGCGACCAGCGGCACGACGGTCAACTTCGGCACCACCGCCGGGACCGCAGTGACCTGTAGCTCTGTCACCAGCTGCACCGCGACGAGCCCGGCCGGCACCGCCGGGGCGGTCGACGTCACGGTAACGGTCAGTCAGAAGCCGTCGCCGACCAGCTCGGCCGACCTCTTCACGTACACCACAGGCCCGACGGTGGCGAGCATCAGCCCGAGTTCGGGTCCCCCCGCCGGCGGCACCGTCGTCACCATCACGGGTTCGGGATTCTCGACCAGCGGCACGACGGTCAACTTCGGTACCACCGCCGCGACCGCCGTGACCTGTAGCTCTGTCACCAGCTGCACCGCGACGAGCCCGGCCGGCAACGCTGGCACGGTCGACGTCACGGTGGCGGTCAGTCAGAAGCCGTCGCTCACCAGCTCGGCCGACCTCTTCACGTACGCCACGGGCCCGACCGTGGCCAGCATCAGCCCGAGTTCGGGACCCTCGACCGGCGGCACCGTTATCACCATCACGGGTAACGGCCTTGCGACCAGCGGCGCGACGGTCAACTTCGGCACCACCGCCGCCACCTCGGTGACCTGTAGCTCTGTCACCAGCTGCACCGCGACGAGCCCGGCCGGCAACGCTGGCACGGTCGACGTCACGGTGACGGTCGGAGGGAAGACCTCGCCAACCGGGGCGGGCGACCAGTTCACCTACTCGAGCCCCACGACCACCTCCTCGACGACTGCGAGCTCGGGGACCGGGGGTACGTCGAGCCCCACAAGCGATTCGGGTTCGAGTTCTCCGCTCGCCTTCACCGGAATTCCGATGCTCTTGCCGTGGCTCGTCTTGGCCGGTGGGATCCTCCTCATGGCGGGAACGTTGGGTCGAAGATCGTTGGCCGTCCATCGTCGGTTGTCATCGCTGCCACCCCAGTCGAGCGAATGATCCGAGTCGCCAAGTTTTCGGGCACTCTTTGCAAAACCGGTTGCGCGCAGCCGACTTTCGCCGAGATCCTCTCGTCGCAATTGATCTGAACTACGTCAAGTCGCTTCGGCGAGCATATCCCTCGTCGTTGTCACAACACGGATCTCCTCACAGTCACGCCGAGGTCATTCGCTTCTACACGTCTCACTGCCTGGGTAGCCAGCCCGTCTTGCATGTGTATCGCTTTTCTCGGATGTCACAACTAAATGCTTGGATGAAGCTGGGACCGGGGGCACTTCCCCTTTCAATGTCGACTTGGTTACGGAAATTCTCTGGCACAAGGGCCGGGCGAAGGCCGGAAAAAGAGTCTTCCTATGCCGGCAATATGAAAGAGATATAGCGATCTTTTCGGATATCACGCAGAGTTCATTCCCAATTCATTGGGGCGTCACGCTCCCACGAGCAGACTGCTCGTATGCCCCGACCGAACGCTGGGAGTCCCCAACGTGGAGCATGAGAGTAAGGGATGGCGGCGCGATCCCTTTGGGATACACGATTTCCGTTTCTTCTCTGACGATGGGAAGCCGACGTTGCTTGTCAGGGATGGAAGCATAAGGTCGTACGATCCGCTTCCACTTGATGTGCGGTTCGCGGTGGTGCAGAGCGGGCGTTGCGAACCCGAGACGGTTCCTCATCTCTCACGGTCGGGCTCGACCCTTTCTCCCTTGCCGAATGCCACACATGGACCGGATCATCGCGACCGCTCATCGATAGAGGCATGCCAACGCGCACAAGCCCGAGTGATGGCTCGATTTGTTGCGTGGCGGAACGCGACCATTCGAAGGGGCCGTACCGCGGCGATCATCTTCGGGGTGTGCGCTCTCACTGCCCTCGGTGTGTACGGTGGGGTTGCCGCCACGGCGTCGTCAAGCTCGAGCAGCGGTCTGGCCCAGGGCGTCTACGTCGGGGCGGCCGATCCTTTTGGGGTGGCTGCCTTCGCCGCGGCCACCAAGACCTCGGTCTCGATCGCCTCTGAGTACCTGCCCGATTCGAGCGGGTGGGCCGGCATGGACGGGGCCAACGGCGGCCTCGACTGGATGTTCGCCGGAGGGTGGACGGGCTCGGGCTACACGCTTTCCCTGGGGGTGCCCATGATCCCGACCACCTCGTCGGGGGCGGCCGTCGGTTCGTTGGCCACGGGGGCGACCGGGGCCTACAACAGCTACTTCGTGAGCCTGGCCCAGGCCCTGGTCGCAGCGGGCGAGTCCTCGGCCTATCTGCGCCTGGGCTGGGAGTTCGACGGGGGCTGGTACGCCTGGAGCGCCACCACGCCGGCGGCCGAGGCCAGCTACGCCGCCTACTTCGCCCAGATCGTCACCGCCATGCGGGCCGTGCCCGGGGCCAACTTCTCCTTCGTGTGGAACCCCGACGTCGCGGCCTTCAACGACGCCCCCTACAACGTGGCCCTGGCCTATCCGGGCAACGCCTACGTCAACGTGATCGGCCTCGACACCTACGACCAGTCCTGGGCCAGCCCCCAGACCCCGGCCAACGCCTGGAACCAGACCCTCGCCCCCGCCTTGAACCTGGCCCATGGCTTCGCGGCGGGCCAAGGTGAGCCCTTGGCCTTCCCCGAATGGGGGGTGGCCATCCGCGGTGACGGTCACGGATTGGGTGACGACCCGCTCTACGTCGCCAACATGGCGGCCTTCATGCACACCCCGGCCAACGACGTGACCTATGAGAGCTACTTCAACTTCGATGTCCCGGGCCAGGTCGACGCCATCACCGACGGGAACTTCCCCAACAGCTTGGCCGCGTTCACGAGTGATTTTGCCGAATCTCCGACGTCCACCACGACGACGTCACCACCAACAACAACGACGACCGCCCCACCCACGACGACAACCACATCTCCGACTTCCACCAGCACGAGCTCACCGCCGACTACTTCTACAACGACCACGACGTCTGCTCCAGCTACGACTTCCACAACGACCACGACTGAGCCACCTACGACGACGATAACAACATCTCCAACGTCCACCACCACGACCTTGCCACCAACTACGACCACATCCACATCGACCACGACGACCGCTCCGCCAACCACCACAACGTCGACTGCCCCGGCAGAAGTCACTACAACGACGGATACTTCGACCACGACGCCCGATCCGCCGCCTGACAATTCGACGACGACTTCGACAACGTCGCTGCCCGACGGGACGTCGCAGAATGGGCCTGGCGATGTGCGTTCGCCGCACCACCGAAACAGTGTCATTTGCTCGCAGATCAATTACCACTTCTTTGACAACTCCGCACCTCAACATGAGGGTTACTCCGAGTATCCAAGAGTTGTCTGGAGGATCGAAGAGATGCTGAAACATGCGCCCGCCAGCGTGCGCACTGAAGATCAATCGCTCCAAGAGGCGATTGCATCAGACGATGACGCAGCCATCATCAATGTTCTAGCTACTCTCCAACAAATGGTGTGTGCCTCCGTCGGAGTGTCGGCTCCAGGGTGATAATGCACTTCGTGGAGCGTCACAAATCGCCCATGAAACGCAGGCACATCACATGGGCTCGGGAGTCACTCGTCTCTAGTTACCGTGGGGGGGTCCCTACCCGCACCAGGCGTGCCGAGCGAACTCGTGACGCGAGGTAGAGCGCTCCGCCTGCCGCGGCCGACGCGGCCGCAACGGCGAGCACGGGGTTGGCGAATTCAGGGGTCTCGACCGGCGGTCCACCGGCACGGACGGGGCTGGCGCCGTCGCTCCGAGGACGTGTGAAGGTGATGGTTTCGAGTACCGAATAGGTCGGCGGGGGAGGAGCCGCTGGGGGCGTGCCGCTCGCGATGGCCGGCGGTGCGTGGTAATACTGCAGCGTCAGCGTCGTGGTGCCTCCGGCCGTGGTCCCGGGGTCGACACTGAACGATGCAATGCCGTAGGCGTCGGCCGTGTCCGTCTTGGCCGACCAAATCGCGGGTTCCCAGGTATCGGGAAGGCCCTTGTTGGCGGCTGCGACGATCTTCGGATTGGTGTAGGTGTTCACGCCCGCCGCGTGCACCGACCGTCCGTCCACCGTGGTCGTCGACCCGTACCCCCCGTACGTGTTGTCGGGTTTGTTCGTCCCGCCTCCACCGAGGATCAAATGGACCGTCCCTTTTGACGTGTCGAATTGGGTGACGGTGGGATCGGTGATCACCGGATTGGGCTGCAATGTCTCCACGCCGGTTTGCCCTGATCTCTCGAAACCGGTACCGGTACCGGTACCCGTGATCCCGGTTCCCTGATTGTGGTTGAAGCCACGCACTGGAAATGACCGCTCGTAGTCGTGGTCGTGCCCACACAACACCAGGTCCACTTGGTACTGATCGAAAAGAGGAAGCCAGGCCGCTCGTATGCCCAGGTCGCTGCCGTTGTCAGTCGAGGAGGACAACGCGGTCTGGTGCATTTGCACGATGATCCAGTCGATGGTCGTATCGGCTGCAGCATTCTCGAGGGTATTCGCCAACCACTGGGTCTGTACGTTGTTCCCGGGGGGAATGGTGTTGTCTTCGTTGGGCGTGCCGAGCAATCCGGTGTACTGCCTGTTGTAGACGCCGGTGCCGGCCGGGATGGTACCTGACGGGGTGGCCTGCGCCGTCGCCGTGAACGCGCCGCTGTCCTGGTACGCCACGTCGTTGGCGTCGAGCGAAATGAACAGCACCGAACCGATGCGGAACGAGTAGAAGGAGCCGCTGAACCCACCGCCGCTCGGAGCACCCGTGCCGTTGTCGGGAACGGTGAAGCGCGTGAGGTAGGAGGCTTGGCCGTACTTGCCGTTCGCAAACTGCGGGTAGCTGCCACCCGAATAGACGGCCCCGTTGCCGGTGAGGGTGATGCCGTTTTCATTGCTGGCTGAGCCCATAAGGGTGTACTGGGTTACGCCGAGCTCTATTTCGTGGTTTCCGATGCAAGGCATCCAGGGCCTGTTGGCCGCCGAGCGTTGTACGTTCAGCCCGAAGTCGCGCCACACTTCGGCCTGAGAGGTCTGGTTCTTGTCGGCGTAGCAAAGGTCACCGTTCATGAGGTGGAACAAAGGGGCGAGCGCTTCCACCTGGCTCACGGCGTAGTACGCGTTGTATTGCGACTCTCCCCACTTCGTGGCCCCGAAGGGAGGACCGGGCGTACCGAGATCACCGAAGCTCGTGAAGACGAAGGCGGAGCGCCCGGACGGTGCCGTGGTGAACGAGCTCACCCCGCTGGCCGGGAACGTTCCGGCGACGGGGGTGGCGCCATCGCTGATGTTGTACGAGTAGGTGGTGTCGGGGTTGAGACCGCTCAGGCTGGCATGGTAGGTGAACACCTGCTCGCCGCTGATGCCATCGGTATAGGTCTTCATGATGGGTACCGACGTTGAGGTGAGCAAGAGGGCCGAAGTTCCGTAGTTGACGATGGGATTGGGCCCAGCTGTTGGTGAAGCCCACGAGATCACCACGCTCGAGGTGGGATCGGCGCCCCATTGGAGGTGCACCTGCTCGGGACTGGTGCCGGTGCCGAGCGCGCCATATGCCTGACTCTCGAAAAGGAACGGAGCGAGTGCGCCGGCCAGTGCGATGCCGCCGGTTCCTTTGAGGAACACGCGTCGGGAGATGACTCGCCCGCCAACGGAGTGCGGGTGCGAAGACGGGGTGAGTTCAGTCATGCCTGATTGCTATAGGACGCATCGGCTGTGTACAAACAATTTCATGGTGACGATTTGCGGAGTACCGGTGACGGATGACGGGTCAACACGCGAACAGCCTTTGGGAGACATCTGATCGGGTGTGCGACCAGGCAGGTGCGACAAACCGGAATGAATAGGGGGAGACGACCGGTCGACCGGCGCGGCCTTTGAGCGTGCGGTCAATGTGCGCCCTTACGTGACGGGCGTTTCGAGGATGAGGTCGATTGCCCGAGTGGCAACCGCACACATCTCGCCTCCCAATTCGGGGGCCCTTGCGCCCCCTGTTTTGGGCCGATAGTTGGCAGAACTGCGAAGGAACCGTGTTTTGAGTGAACTCCGCGGGAACGAGGCCCTAGAATTCTTTACTTCCCTGCCAAGGTGCTGTTATGTGAAGGCATGAAGACCACCCAGCGGGTTTCTCGGCTCTTCGGTCTCACAGGGTTGTTGGCCGCCTCGGCGGGAGTCTGGTTCGCCGCTCCGGCCGGGGCTACATTTACCGGGGTCGCCAACGGCAACGTGGCCTTTGCCTCCATCTGCAACTCGACCATCGGTCAGGCTGTCTACAGCCTCAACCCGAACGGGTCTCCTCCACCGACCTACACCTGTCCTGGTGGGACGGCCCCGAATTACACCCAGTCGACAGCGGGGAGCATCGATTCGATGCCGTACTTCTCATCGCAGGGTACGACGCTCTACTTTTCGAGCGACCGTCTCAGCAACGGGAACAATCCTGGAGCGAACGGCAACTTCGCCATCTACAACGTGGCCTACCCGTCCACGGTGACGGGTTCCCAAGGTAGCCAGAGTGACGGTGCGGTGCAGATCACGTTTCCGGCCGCCAGCGGAGGGTCGAGCAACGACTATGCACCAACCGTGGATCAGAACGGGAACGAGCTCGCCCTTATCCGATGTGACTCGGGCACCACTTCGTGTGCGCTCTACGTGCAGAATCCCATCGTCGGGGGAACGCCGGCGCTCGTGACGACAGCGGTGGCTCCGCTGCAGCCGAACTCGGTGAGCGGAGAGGCCAGCAGGCCGGAGATCGACCCGATTGACCCATCCCAAATTATCTACGTGGGCACTGACAACCACATCCATCTGGTGAGCTTGACCAGCGCCTTCGCTGAGCGTGATCTCTCCAACGAGTCAGGCATCACCAGCGGGCAGAACGATGAGTATCCGGACTGGAACGCGGCGGGAACCAGGATCATCTTCGACCGTTCCCACAAGGTCTACGTGCTCGATCCGACCACGGGACCGGCAACCGCCTGCGGCCTCTGGGGGGCGTCGGATCCGGGAACGGAAATCGAGCCGATCTTTGCCCCGACCGATGCTGCTGTCTCCTCCCCCAGCAGTTGCAACCCGAGCGGGAACATGTACGTGTGGACCAAACTCGGCGGTGGAAGCAACATCATCCTGGACATGGGACATGGCGTGACGAGTCCAGCGGTACTCGTCAGCCTGACCGCAAACAAGACCAATAACAGCCAGACCGCTTGGCAACCCGTCCCTCTCGGGTCGCAGGCTCCAGAGGCTCCGATCGCCGCGCTCCTGCCCCTCGTCGGTGGCGTCGCCTTCGCGGGTGTTCTGTTCGTGCAGTACACGAGGCGGAAGAAGTACGTCATCGCACACTGACCGGCTCTCTCCGTCGCCGCCTGGCGTCCGGAGGGGGAGCGTGACCTTGCGCCATTTCCGTCTCTCGTAGACTTGAGGGATGCGAATCGCCATCGTCGGAGCCACCGGACAGGTAGGCGTCGTCCTCCGTTCCATTCTGGCCGAGCGCGCCTTTCCGGTCGATGAAATGCGGTACCTGGCCTCGAGCCGCTCGGCCGGGACGACGTTGCCCTGGGGTGACCAGGAAGTAGTCGTAGAGGATGCCTTTGCGGCCGATCTTTCCGGCATCGACCTTGCCCTTTGCTCCGCCCCCGCGTCGGTCTCACGTTCCCTGGCCCCCCGCTTGGCCGAGGCCGGCGCGATCGTCATTGACAACTCGTCGGCCTGGCGCATGGATCCCGACGTTCCGCTGGTGGTGCCCGAAGCAAACGTCGACGCGTTGGCGGTGATCCCCAAGGGGATCGTGGCCAATCCGAACTGCACCACAATGGTGGCGATCCCCGTTCTCAAGCCCCTGCATGATGCGGGCGGTCTGACGCGCATCATCGTGTCGACCTATCAGGCGGTCTCCGGGGGAGGGGTCGACGCCGTGCGAGAGTTGGCGGAGCAGTTGGCCAAGACAGTCGACCGGGCGCAGGACCTCACCTTCGACGGCAACGCCGTGGACTACCCACCCCGGTCGGTCTACCCGGCCCCGATCGCCCACAACGTGATCCCGCTCCAGTTCAAGATCGTCGACGACGGCTCCTTGGAGACCGATGAGGAGCAGAAGTACCGGAACGAGAGCCGGAAGATCTTGGGGATTCCAGAGCTGGCCGTGACGTGCACGTGTGTGCGGGTGCCGGTGTTCACGGGGCATTCGGCCGCCATCGTGGCCGAATTCAGCCGGGACCTCTCGGTGGAGCGGGCGACCGAGGTCCTCCGTGCGGCGCCCGGGGTCGAACTAGCCGACATCCCGACCCCGCTCATGGCGGCGGGTGGCGACGTCTCGTACGTCGGCCGGCTTCGCCGGGCCCAGGGCGCCTCGCATGCGTTGGCCTTCTTCGTGGTCGGCGACAACCTCCGCAAGGGGGCGGCCCTCAACGTGGTGCAGATCGCCGAAGCTCTCGTCGCGTCCGGCCAGCGCTGACGGAGCGAGTCAGTCCGGACCCGAAGAACCGGGCTCGGGCCCGCCGGCCACCAGAGAGGACATTCTGCGGGCCAGGTTCACCGCATGGTCGCCAAAGCGCTCGTAGAAGCGCGCCACCATGGCCAGCTCAATGGCGACAGGGAGCGGCATTGTTCCGGAGACCACTTCCGCCGTCAACGTGACGTGGAGGTCGTCGAGCTCGTCATCGAGGTCGTCGATCGCCGTGGCCGCGTCATGCGACCGTTCGGCAAATGCGTCTGCGGTGCTCCGCCAGATGGTCGTTGCCACCTCGCCCATACGTTCCACCAGACCCCGGCTGCGGGCCGACATTTCCGCCCCCAGGCCGCGTGCCGCCCGACGGGCGATGTGCTCGGCCAGGTCGCCGTTGCGCTCCATATCGGGAAGCATCCGCAGGATCGCCACCATTTCCCGGCGTTCCTCAGGTGTGGTCTCCCCGTGCACCAATTGCAGCTGGACCGAATGGGAGATGTCCCGGATGATCTGGTCGATGACGTCGTCGCGCTGGACCAGCAATTTCGCCGCCTCGCGGTCTCCGGCCAGCAAGGCGTGCGTGGCGCCGGCAATGCCCTCGCCGACCAGGGCGAACACCTGAGCGAAGAGCCGGTCCACCTCGTGCGGCACCGGGATGGTCGGCCAGAGCGGTTGCTCCATGACCAACGGCCCGAGAACGGGCGTTGCAACCTCTTCCTCGTCCGCTCCTCTTATCCGGCGCACGTTGCCACCGATACGAAACGCCATCCCCGCCACGTTATCGGGCACGGGAGGACCGAAGTCGACGGTCGCGGACCGGGTCCCCCTTTTCGGATACACCCCCCCGTTACGCTGATTTGATGATCCTCGGACTGGTCATCGGTCTTGTCGTTGGTTGTGCGTTCGGAGCGGTCTGGCACCTGGTGCGCCATTCCGCCGTGCAGGCAGACGCCCGCACGGCCGAGGCCCGGCTGGCGGATGCCCAGGCCAACTCCGTCCAATTGGCGGCTCAGTTGCAAGAGGCCACAGCGGCCGCGTCGGCGGCGGAAAGGGCACATGCCGTCTCGGCTTCCGAGCTGGAGTTGCTCAAGCGCGCGGCGGACGAACTGCGGTCCCGGGCGTCCGAGGAGCGCCGACAGATGGTGGGGACCTTTGCGGAGCTCTCCGCCGAGGCGTTGCACAAGAACAACGAGCAATTTCTCGCCCTGGCCGAGACGAAGCTCAGCCAGGTGCAGGCAGCGGCCCAGGGCGATCTCAACCAACGCCAACAGGCCATTGCCCAGCTCTTGCATCCGCTGAGTGAGACGTTGGCCCGCTACGAGCAGGGTCTGCAGAAGATCGAGGTCGAGCGAAGAGGGGCATATGAAGGGCTGAGCGAGAAGGTGGCGCAGCTGCATCTCGGCCATGAGCAGCTGCAGAAGGAGACGCGCAACCTCGTCACCGCACTGCGCTCCCCGCAGACGCGGGGTCGATGGGGCGAAATTCAGTTGCGCAGGGTCGTGGAGATGGCGGGAATGGTCGCGCACTGTGACTTCGACGAGCAGGTCTCCACCACCAGCGAGGATGGGCGGCTCCGTCCCGACATGATCGTGCACGTCCCAGGAGGCGGGGAGATCGTGGTCGACGCCAAGGTTCCCCTTGAGGCATTTCTCAGACTCATCGATGCTGACGACGATGCCTCCCGCACGGTGTTCCAGGCTTCCCATGCCCGCCAACTCCGGGCCCACGTGGATCAGCTGGCCAAGAAGGAGTATTGGAAGCAGTTCGCGCAGTCACCACAACAGGTGGTCGCTTTCATACCCGGCGATCAGCTTCTTTCCGCCGCGTACGAGTCAGACCCGACGCTGCAGGAGCACGCCATGGCCAACGGCGTGCTGCTCACCACGCCGACCATGCTGATCGCGCTCCTGCGCACAGTCGCCTTCGGTTGGCGGCAGGAATCATTGGCCGAGAACGCGCGCGAGGTCCAGAAATTGGGGGCCGAGCTCTACGAGCGACTGCGGACCATGAGCTCGCACATGCAGCGACTGCAGAGAAGCCTGACGGCGAGCGTCTCCGCGTACAACGACGCGGTGGGATCCCTCGAGTCCCGCGTCCTCGTGTCGGCCCGGCGATTCCCGGCTCTCGGAGTGGTTGGGACCGAGTCCGAACTCATCGCCGATTTGCAACCGGTGGAGGCATCGCCCCGCCTCCTCCAGGCCATCGAGCTGGTGGCTGATGTGGACCGGGCCGACATCCCGCGCGTGACATCGACGGAGGCCGACGTCGCTGACCTGGCCGGTTGAGGTTTGACCGAAAGACCTGAAGGGCATTAGGACTCCACCTATTCCAACCCCCCTTTGACATCCGGATCACGGACTTCACGCGGCGGTCGGTTTAGGCTGTTCCATACGGTGTGAACCCCCGTCACGCAGTAATTGTTCAGTAACCACTCAGCGTACGCACAGAGAATCGGCACATGATGAAAGAAAGTGCGCATTTCGGTGCTCGGCCGGGTAGTTGAGAAAAGGACGAGGATGAACATACTGGTGCTCGGCGGTGACGGATACCTGGGCTGGCCGACCGCTCTCCATCTTTCGGCCCTGGGTCATCGCATCACAGTGGTGGACAACCTGGTGCGCCGAGAGTACGACGCCGAAATGGGCGTCGAGAGCCTGGTGCCGATCTTCACCCTGAACGAACGGGTCGCGAAATGGCAGGACGTGTCCGGAGACCAGGTGGACGTGCGCATCGGCGACCTGACGGACGCTGCCTTCACCTATTCCGTCGTCGCCGAGTGCGAGCCCGACGCCATCGTGCACTTCGGGGAGCAGCGATCGGCACCGTACTCGATGATCGACCGTGAGCACGCCGTCTACACCCAGGTGAACAACGTCGTCGG
>PMLV01000067.1 GCA_003160635.1 Acidimicrobiaceae bacterium
TCGTCGCCGCAATCGTGCTCGACGAACCACAGTGTTTTGATCGCCATCGTCCAACCTCCTCGGCGTCGTTGTCGGCATTCACCAATCGGCCGAGGGTCGGCCACCAATGGCCCCCTACTCGGCCAACGTGTCGTTGACCGCGTCGTTGTCTCGACGGCCAGCGCCGCGACGCGTTCGGCTTCCATGGCCTCGGTGCGCCTGAAGCTGGCGTTCCGCCCACACCGCCGCCGCTCAGTGCGGACCATCCATGACTGCTCGCTGAGCGCAACGGTGCGAATGTGCAAGTCACGGCATTTTGACCAGGTTCTTTACGCGAGACTTCCTGGTAGCGGAGCTTCGATCCCCTCAGGTTCCCTCACGATCCCTCTCCTTCCCTCACGATAAGGTCACGTAAGGTCACGCCGAGCGTCTGCGATTGCGACACCGATTGATCGCGATGAATCCATCGAGGTCTTCTACGTCATAGCGGGTGGAGCCACCGACTTTTACCATGGGCAGCTCGCCCCGGAAGACAAGGCGTTCGACAGTCGCTCGGGACACACCCAGGTACTCCGCTGCGGCGCTAATTGAGAGAAGACGCTGAGGCATACCTTCGGTCACGGGATCCTTCTCGTGTCCCGGGTGAGCCTGCTCCTCGGCGCTCGCGGACAACGGCTGCGCTCCGTCCCACCGGTTGGCTTTCATCAGGTAACCCTGAAGTTCGGCAAATTGACCTTCACAATTACCCCAGACTCCCCGCCTCGTCGAGGACTCACAATCGTTACCTGACGCGCAGTCATCAACGACCTCACGACTCAGACAGGGCGTCGTCGATCGCCCGGCGGCTTCGGCACGCGACGTCCTCCTTGACGAATGCGTCCCACTGGCCGGACGTCGTCGGGTGAGCTTGGCGGGTTCGAGGTTCGTGAGTGGCGCCACAAGCAAGCTGCGCTGTCCATTCGCGCAATCGGGCCTCGATGTCTCGGAAGGCCCGGTGCCAGTCCACCCCGGCCGTGCCCGGCGCCGTTTCCCCGTAGTTGACCTGCTCTTGGTCACGAAGGGCGGACAGGACTTCGACGTGACCGTTGTGAAGAAACCAGCAACGCGGGATCACGTGATGATCGAGGTGAGAGAACCGCGCCGTGAGTCGTTCAACCCAGGAGCGCAGGGAGGGCCATTCTTGGGCGGCTTCGTCCGCCGAGAGATTCGGCCAATGGATCGGTCCGGTGATCTCGTCGAGGTCGAGTACCCCATCGGTCTCGAATAGTTTGGCCAAGGCCGACAAACGTTCTCCTCCCGGCTGAGCGCTCGGCTCGCCGGCCCGATCACTCCTGGGCGTTGCACCCCCGATGCCTTCCCCGCTCATCGCCTGAATCCGTGCTTAAGTGCCCTACGCCGGAGAGTCTGGACGATCAGATCCGTAGCTTGAGCTCGGTTCAATCGGCTCCAAGACCGATCGGTCTCGAGGACCCGGTGCAGAGCACCATGACAGCTACGACAGAGAGGGATCAGATCCTGAGGGGCTTCACGCCCAAGACGCTCGTAGGTGCGGTGATGCAGGTCGTCACAGAGCGACCATTCGGCGCCGCAGATGAGACAGTGTGGTTCGGTGCCATGCCCAGCGGCCCAGTCCGCCGCCCAACGCTCCCGCAGCGCAAACCATTGCTGGCTGGCCATGTAGTTGCAGTAGGCGGCACGGCGATGAAGGCGACGACTCGACCACAAGAGTTGGGGCCGGGGACTACGCACCGCCCAGCCGACTCTCTCCGGCGGCGCTTCGAATCGCCTCTTCGACCGCGGCCCGGTCGCGTTGTAACCGTGGGGCGTCACGGCGCGCGGTCCACGGGCGGAGCGTGAGCATGATCGGTCGAGCAGAGCGGAACAACAGCAGTCCGTGTCCCGGAGTGATCGACCGAATGGCGGAGGGATCGAGGATGGCCCGCTCCCGGTTCGACGACGAAATGGACCTCCCACCACCAGACTGAGCGGTCTGGCTGAACTCGCGCTCGGTGCGATCACCGACGAGCCGGGCAATATCGGCCAGGTCATCGGCATTGGAGCCCCCGCCGAGCACGATTTTCACGATGGCCGAGTCCCAGATCCCCTGGGCTTGTTCACGGCCCCAGCGGTGACGGGCCTGGGCCAGTGATTGGAGCACGGCCAAAGTCGTTATCCCTGTGCCGCCCCCTTCTGACATGAGGGCCCCCAGGCTGGGCAGCGGATAGTTGGCTGCCTCGTCCAAGATGAGGCCCAGGGGCGGATCGAGTCGGGCGCCGGGAGAACGGGCAGCGAGACGGCGGCCCACGTCCACCACGTCCTCGATCAGGGCGGCGACCAGTCCGGCGGTTGCGCTGGCGCCCGACGCCGTACCGAGGAGGTAGAGCGTGCCGCGTTGGCGGAGGAATGCAGCGGGGTCGAACGTCTCGCCCGGACCCGGCGAGACGGCGTCGAGGACTCCGGGGTCGGCCAAAGAAGCGAAGGCATTGGCCACCATGGCCCACACCGAATCTCGTTGGCGCTGGTCGGCCGAGACAATGGCATCGAGCGCCTTGTCCCAGGCGAGGGCCGCGGCCGGGGCATGGACCAAGATGTCCACCGCCTCCTTCGCCGCCGCGGGCGAGAGCGACCAACGGTAGAGGTCGACCGGAGCTCGGTCCTCGAGGGCGGCGGCGTGCAGGAGACACCGCACTGCCATCGTGGTCTGTTGCTTCCAAAAGCTCCCCGACTCGGTGCCTCCCGCGCTCTCGGCGCACAGCGCATTGGACCGGATCATGGCGGTCTGCGGGCGCTCGCAACCCCTCACCGGTGACCAGCGCAGGGCCGAGGGGACGCCGACGGCCAACCCCTCTGGGTCGAACACTCCCACCGGGCCACGCGCTGCCCGCGCCGTGATCGTGGCGGACAAGTTGTCGGGTCGCGTTGCCGTGGTGATGACCGCTCCTGGAGCGTCGAGGAGCATGGGGATCACGATGTGGTAGCCCTTGCCACTCCGAGGCGGTCCGAGCACGATCATCGAGTCCTCGACCGACGACCAGCACTCAACACCACAGGCCGAACCCAGCGAGTAGCCGACGTCCGCCGGGACGGGACGCAAGAGAGACGGTCGCAAGGTGGCCGCACGAGCCAGCAAAGCTGCACCGCCGGCCGTTGACTTCACCTGATGACGGCCGGCCAGGCCGATAATCGTGGTTGGGTCGTCGTTCTTCGTACGGGATTCGACCGACAGCAAACGCCCGATAACAATCGTGAGGGCGACTGCCAGCACGAGGGCGCTACCGGTGACGCTCCAGTAGAGAAGGGCGGGACCGACCGGTACATGCCAAGCCACGCCGGGATCGCCCACATGGGCGAACGCGGCGAGGCCAGCGAACACGTCGTCGCGCCCAACCCGGTGACCGGCAAGAAGGGCCGACGTGGCGCCACCAAGCCAGAGAACACCGACAAGGCTGAGACCTCCTGCCACGGCGTAGAGAGCTAGATCGGTCGGTTCGGATAACGGACGTCTCGGGGCGTGCGCCATCACGCCACATCCGATCCGCCATGCGATGGTGCCATCACTGCGTCGTTCCGACGCTGCGCATCGAGGTGGGCTTCTGCCGCTTCTCCTTCAAGTCCCCGCATCTGCGCTACGGCCAGGTCGGTGCCCGGTGGCTTGGCGCCCCCCATGTGCTCTGCCGGCGATTCCGCGATGATGGCCTGCGCCGCCGCGTTCACCCGCGCTTGGGTCGCTCGAATCGCCTTGTCCGCGTCCTCGCCGGCCCAACCGGCCACATAGGGAAAGCTGTATTCGTCGGTTGGCATCCCATGAACCGAGGCCACCACATAGGCCACGCTCTCAGCCTCTACCTCTTTCATGGCCCGGGGCAGGTGACTGGCCGGCGGAGTCTGATGCAACAGGACATGGGCCGCCTCGTGGATCAGCGTCTTGACCATGGCCGCGTCGTCCATGTCGGCCCGGATGAGGACGACCTGAGTGGACCAGTTGGTCTGACCATTGGCCCCCTGCAGGTGGCTGGCGTCGGTCACCGTATCGACCGCGAAACCTTTGGACTCGATCAGCTCTTTGACTGCTGCACCCAATCCCCGGGGCGCCTCCCCAGCGAGGAGGCGGGGCCGGGGTGGATCGGGCAGGTTCTTCCCCGACGTCTGACTGGCGTCAAAGACGGTCGCCACCGTGAACCCTCGCAGCACCGGCGTTCTCGTCTCGGTCTCACCAAGGCTCGGCGTGTCCCCTCGGCGCAACGCCCGCACGTTGCCCTCGGCGTCACGAGCCCGCCTGCGTGTCGAGCGCATGGGGGCCAAGACGGCATAGCCGTGCTGTCCACGTTCCACGCTACGGCCGAGGGCCCGCCACGTCTCGAAACCGGCGACGTACGTCGGGGTCGGCTCGGGGACTCGCCCTTCCTCATAGGCCCTCGCGTGCTGAGCGAAGATCAGCATGACGTTGTTGGCCGAGTAGTCGTGCAGCTTGGCCTGGAAATCGAGGAACTGTTGCCAGTCGGCCCCGGTGACCAAGGCGCCAACCTCGGCGGCCAGTACCTCCTGCGCCGCCGCCACCTTCGCCGCCGCCCGCTCGCGATACTGCTCTCTCGTCAGCTTTTCCATTATCGGGCCTTTCCGGGAGGACCTTTATCCCCTCGGTCCATGGACGACCGTTGACCATCACCGACCCCTTGACACCGATGGGGCCGATCGTGGCCGGCGTCCGGCCCAGTCGAAGCAACCCTCACGCATTGGAGCGATGACCATGACTGCTGCCCAACTCGCCCACCTCGCCGAACTCGCCGCTTTCGCCGCGGACTACTTCGCCGTCAGCGACCCGGGCACTGCACGAATGTTCGGCGACACCGCTCTGCGCGCAGACGCGCTCTCGGCCGAACTTCACCGCGACGAGACAGAAGCACGCAACGGAACTGCGATGTCTTTCCCGCTGGGTGTGAGCCATTCCACCGCTCTCTGATTGAAGGAGCTACAGCGGATGTAGTGCTCGCCGATCTAACCGGTGGACGAGAAGAGTCCAACCTTTGATGTCCCGCATGACGTCCCTGTCCCGGAATTGATAACGGACAGGTCTTACGGTGAGCCCGACTTCCCTCATACGTGTGAACTGGACTATTCCCACAAGCCCTTCGGCTTGCGGGAATCGATCTGCAGATTGGATACCGGCGATTGGTGCGGAGAGTCAGCGCTATGTTCGCAATTGGCAACAATTCCGGTCAGTAGGACCGCGAATGCGCGCTACGAGTCCGGCGCACGGGGCACACCAGAAACCTGATGGGTACGCTGTTGCTTAGGGAGGCGATGTTTCGGCGGGGACTCCTCTTGCTTGCGTGGACCCGGCTGAGGAAGCAGATCTGAACCAGTCGTGGAAGCGGACATTGCAGGTGACACCAACGTCGGTAAGTGCGTTGCCCTTTACGTTCGCATCGGAGGCGTTAGAGATAAGCGCACCATCTCGTCGGAATCGTTCTGAATCTGACTGGGCGAGAGGGCGCTCCGTGGCATGGATCGTGTCGAAGGAAGTTGCAGTGGTCACCGTCGTTATGGTCTGGTGGGCCCATAGTTGGGTTCGATATTCCTCACAAGCGATCACGTTGGCATGAACCACAGCTGCAGTTTCCGGCCCGCCGGAGCTCCCACAGCCTTCGAGGAATCACTGCCACGATCGCCACTGCCACCGCCAGCTCCACAGTGTCAGGATGGGTAGAAATCCGGATTGCACCTGGCCCTTTTTATCCAAGTGCCTGTAGTCCACGGTCGATGTCCGCCCCGGTCCCGGCGTCGGGGGCACTGCCAGCGAACCTGCAGTCTGATATTCGGGGACAGTCTGATGTGATGAGGGAGCGCAGCGCAGATTTGGCGTAACGGGTCCCGGTTGAGCGCCATCTGTGCACACCCGAATGGATTCCGGGGTGTCGTGCAAAGTGAGATCTACCCTGATTCGGATTTGTGGGCACGCAACGCAAACGGGACGCACCAGAGCGCTGGGTCAGGCACTCAAGAGTGGCATCTCGCTGGATCTATACGAATTCACCCTGGTTAGAAGACTCCCTCGCTTGATTTCGGAAATAGCGCACGGGCTGAGCAAATAGGTGAATGAGGATGGGCACAAAGGGCAGAAGGAGATAGGCGGCCAGCATCTTGTACCCGGGCCCGCCCCGCCAAAGAGTGTGGAACAGCCCGCCGAAGAGGCCCCACCACGCCGCGAATCCCAGAGCGATCAGAGCGACTCCGAAGACAATGCTCGCTGCCGCGTACGCGGCGAGCCCGAGGCTCGCCCGCTGCCGACGGATAGTTGCTGCGAGGGCTCGACGAGCGTCACGTTGGAGGGTCGGTCGGTCGAGTGCGTCGGCGAGGAACCAATAGCCGTCGAGCTCGAGAAGCGGCACGGCATTAATGATGATGTTCAAATACCCGAGGACGGCGAACTCGCGCAGCACGACGGCCCACGTGGCGTCCCCACCGGTCATCGCCACGATTGAGGCGCTCCCGCAGACAACCAGGTCGGTGAGCACCCCGGCTGAGGACTGGAGCATGCGAGTGCGTCGTGGGAGGAACAACGCCTGGGAGGCATCGACGTAGAACGTCAGCGCCCCCCAGTAGAAGCCGATCCCCACCCTGCCCACACGGCGGTGATTGCGGGCGATGACCAGGGCGTGACCCGTCTCATGCGGGCCGACGGCAGCAAGGCTGAGGAAACGCAGGGCGACCACGGCTAGGACGGGCGAGGCGGCCGAGACGGTCAGACGTTGTCCCGTCGCCACCTGGTCGGAGAAGAGGGCCAGGCCGGCCACGGCCACGACGGCGAAGACGAGTGTTGCCGGGACCGAGAAGACGGGGTCGCCGAAGCGGCGGTTGATGGCTTGTACGAAGCGGTCGAAACCTCCGAACTCGACGCCATGCAGGGTGATCGTGACCCGCTGGTTCGCGGGCTGGGGAGCGCCGACGAGGTACCCCTCGTCCCACAGGTCGCCCAACAGTTCGGTCACCGGCACCCCGACGGCCGCCTCAATCTGGGCTTCGGTGCGCGTGCCGTCTAAGAGATCGAGCACCGCGAACTCGTCAGGCTCGAGATGCAGCATCGAGCCCGCACCGGGCGGAGCGACGACTCCATAGGAGCCGCAGTGGCGCCGCTCCACCCCCGCCGCCAAGGCTGGCTTGTCGGGAGCCGCCACGTGGTCGTTCCTTCCGTCGATGGACGCGACAGTACCCGCCACCTGGGTGGCGGGTACTGAAGTCAACACCAGCTGTGGTTGCGGCTCAGGCGGCGGATCTTGCGGATGCGGTTCTTCATTGCGGGTCTCCTCTCACATCCATGTGTGGTTGCGGCTCAGGCGGCGGATCTTGCGGATGCGGTTCTTCATGGTCATTCCTTCCTTCTCGACCGACGCCGTGTCGGTTCCCTTACCATGTTGTGTGATCGGGGCGCCCAGTGGAAGGGGGAGGCCTCCCCTCTAGCAGCGGGCGACACCGAGCGAACGTGCACTTCATCGCCAAGTGATCGTCTCCGGGGACCACACCTATCAATCCCGACCTTCAGGGGGACGGCCTCAGCGCCTCTTCACGTACCGTCGAACGCGATCGGCGGAGACTGAGCCACGCAATGAGAGACATCGAGATGGGCCATCGGCTGCCGGAGGAAGTCCAGTCGTAGTGTCGTCAGGCATGCCGGGGCGGTGTCTTCTTGCAGGCTGTTACTGGTCAAAGTGGGAAAGATCAGCACGGTCACATGGGAGAGACCCTGGGCTACCTGGTTGAACCACGCGGGTGACCCGTTAGGGTTAAGGGCACCGCCGAAGAGGAATGTCGGTATATCGCTCACAATCGGGGCAAAGTCGCTTGCATTGTCGGGCTGGACGTTCCAAACGGGACAGGTGTGCAGGTCGATCTGATATGACGAGGCCGCACCGGAAAACTGCGGATAGGCCTCGACGGCGTTCTTCTCTTGTAGGTCAAGAGAGATTTCTCCCGGGAACAAATCCTTGCAGAGGTAGGAGGCATATGCCCCCTGGGGGTTCAAGCCGTCATCGACAACCGAATAGGCCTGGATATTCTTCGAGAGGAAGGACTGATCCGGCGAATAGATCTGGGACGCTAACCCTGGCAGCTCCGTCGGATTAAACAGCAAGTTAGCGAGGGCCTCGGCAGCGCTGTCCCCATCGATCAGCAATGGTTGCGGTAGGGGGCTTGCGGAGATCAAATCAGGTGATGTTTTCGCTGTTACCGGGCTCTGCTGCCACCGGGTGTAGTCACGCTGCCACTGACCGAGAAGATCTGGGAACGCGGCACGACAGGGCGGGTCGGCATTGCACAGTGCCGTGTATCGGTCAAATGCCCCGGCCGTGTTGGCCACGATGTCGGTATTGGGACCGAAACCGGGAGGGTTTGGGTCCTCGATGGACACAGTGCGGACGAGGTCGGGGTATTGACGCATTATGTCGTAGGCCAGCGTGGACCCGCTCGCGCTGGCCAAGAGATTCGCCTGTCGGATGTGCAGGACGCGTAGCAGATCTCGAAAGTCCGCGGCAGCGGCGTCGTACCCGTAATCATTCGGGTTGACCCCCGACTTCACCAGACGCGCCCGGCACGTCGAGAATGCGGTTGCCTGCTCGGAGAGTGCCTGTGAACTGAGTGGATCGAAGGCGAGCGCTTCAGATTGCGCGGTCGTTACTTCGGGGCAGTTCAACCTCGGGACAGAGAACTCATCGCCGCGCGTGGTTAGCCAGATGTAGTTCGAATACAGCCGCGTCGCGCTCGAAGTTCCCTCCGGTCCGTCGCCCTCGGTGGGGTCACCTACCTCGATCACCGCGTCAGCGGCCGGTTGTGGCGTCGTCGCCTTGGCGCGAAGGACAAGCAAACGGACCTGAAGGCCCTTGGGGCGGGAGCGGTCCTGGGGCACGATCAAGTAACCGCACGTCACGCCGGGTCCGCCAAAATTACCGCCAGATCCGAAAATGCTAGTAGCAGGCTTAGAACACTGGACCACCTTGTATTTGGGGGTGTACCCGGCCTCCGTGGCCGCGACAGGTGGAGTTCTAGTGCCAGTGTTTCCCTGGAATGCGCCCGTGCCAAAGAGCCCCCCGACGACTCCGCCAATGACCACGACAACGAGAACGAGAACCACGACGGTTGGCAGGCGTGAGCGCCGGCGCGTTGTCCTCTTGCGTTGAGTGGGCGGGCTGGTGGGGTGACGTCGCGGTGCGGGCGGGTTGAGGATGTCGGGTCCCGCATCGATGCTCGAGCGTCGGAGCTGACCGATCCAGTTGGCCAGACCCGCCGGCCTCTCATCGGGGTCGGTGGCCAGCATGTCGGTGATGTGATCGACGACTTCTGGTCGTTCAGCGAGCGCCGGCACGGCGGCCAGCAAAGTTCGAAGCACCTCGGGCTGGTGGCTCGTCGGGGGCTCGATGCCGGTCACGACAAAGTAGGCAACGGCACCGAAGGCATAGCGGTCGGTGGCCGCTGAGTAGATCCCTTGCTCGCTGGACTCAGGAGCCAGGTACCCGAGCGTGCCCTCCAACCCGGTAAGACGCTGGCCGGTCGGCAGCCCACGGGTGAGGCCGAAGTCGACGAGGACGCTGCCGTGTTCGGTCACCAGAATGTTGGCCGGTTTGACGTCGCGGTGGACAATGGGAATGGAGCCTGTGGACCGGCCCGAATGCATCAGGTCCAAGGCGGCCGCCACGGGTAGCAGCACCTTGAGATCGTCGATCGGGTCCCGTTCTGGTCGATGGCGAATCCACTCATCGAGAGATTCGCCATCGACCCAGTTCATGACGAGGTACAGGGTCCGGCCCTCGCCGGGGCGCCCCGGTGCATGGGGTAAGGGGCCGAGAAAGCCGTCGCGCACCGGGACGACACCGGGGACCTGGAGGGAACGCAGCAGCTCGACCTGCTCGGTCCAGCGAGAGTGCCATTCCTCCACTTGGGACAAGAATCGGGGCTGGAGCATCTTGATGGCGACGTCGAGTCTGACCCCCGTAGAGGTCGTAATCGACCCCCGGTACAAGATGCCCTCGGCGCCGCTTCCGACCGCCACCCCCAACTCGTAACGGTCGGGGTCGGCGTCGGGCCCCACCCGAAACTCGGGGACGCCCCCTGTACCCGAGGCGCTCATGGCGTCTTGCCCAATCGGGCCAAATCGTCGGGGACCAACAAGCCGCTCGCCACTAAGTGGTCAGCCAGGTCGTAGTTGGCGTGGGGACCTTCGAAGTAGACGTCGGCCCGCGCCGCGCGTTCTTTCAGTCGCTCGATCTGTTTACGCACGGTGACGCTCGTCCACGGTGGCCCCAGAAGGTCGGCAGCCTGCTGATAGGTACGAGGTCGTGTCGAACGGTGCGGGAAGGATTCCAGATATCCCGAGAACATGGCCACGAGCACGTCCTTGTCGCGCTCGCTCAGCGTCAGATCGCCGGTCGTCATCGTGCCCGACGTGAGCCGGCTCCCTTCCACGCGGGCCAGGTCGCTCTCTGGGACCACCACCTCGATCCGGTGCGTGTAAATGGCACCGGGCACCAAGACAGTCAGGCGCCGGACGTTGACGGCGAACCGCTGGCCACACTCCAGGCGCTGTGGCTGCCCTCCGCTTCCGTCCTCCAAAAGCAACCGACGCTTTCGGCTGTGATTCACCAACCACCACAACCCCCAGTCCCATTCCACCGACCCGGCGATGGACGAGATGCCCATGTCGGAGGCATCCA
>PMLV01000247.1 GCA_003160635.1 Acidimicrobiaceae bacterium
CACCTGCTGTCCCGGTTGAGGTTCCCTTTGCGACAATGGTCTCGACTTCGGGCGGGGCGGCTCCGGGGTGTCACTGACCGTTCCGGTTGAGCAGACGCCATCTGTGCACACCCGAATGAATTCCGGGGTTTCTCTCAAAGTGAGATGTACCCTGATTCGGATTTGTGGGCACGCAACGCAAACGGGACGCACCAGAGCGCTGGGTCGGGCACTCAGAAGTGACATCTCTCTGGACTACCCGAATTCAACCTGGTTAGAAGATTGCCTCGCTCGATTTCGGAAATAGCGCACGGGCTGAGCAAGTAGGTGAATGAGGATGGGCACAAAGGGCAGCAGGAGATAGGTAGCCAGGATCTTGTAACCGGGCCCGGCTCGCCAAAGGGTGTGGAACAGTCCGCCGAAGAGGCCCCACCAGGCCGCGAACCCCAGAGCGATCAGAGCGACTCCGAACACGAGGCTCGCTGCTGCGTACGCGGCGAGCCCGAGGCTCGCCCGCTGTCGACGGACAGTTGCTGCGAGGGCTCGGCGAGCGTCACGTTGGAGCGTCGGTCGGTCGAGTGCGTCGGCGAGGAACCAATAGCCATCGAGCTCGAGAAGCGGCACGGCATTGATGATGATGTTCAAATACCCGAGCACGGCGAATTCGCGCAGCACGACGGCCCACGTGGCGTCCCCGCCGGTCATCGCGACGATTGAGGCGCTCCCGCAGACAACCAGGTCGGTGAGCACCCCGGCTGAGGACTGGAGCATGCGAGTGCGTCGTGGGAGGAACAACGCCTGGGAGGCATCGACGTAGAACGTCAGCGCCCCCCAGTAGAAGCCGATCCCCATCCTGCCGACACGCCGGTGATTGCGGGCGATGACCAGGGCGTGACCCGTCTCATGCGGGCCGACGGCCGCGAGGCCGAGGAAACGCAGGGCGACCACGGCTAGGACGGGCGAGGCGGCCGAGACGGTGAGACGTTGTCCCGTGGCCACCTGGTCGGCGAAGAAGGCCAGGCCGGCCACGGCCACGACGGCGAAGACGAGTGCTGCCGGGACCGAGAAGACGGTGTCGCCGAAGCGGCGGTTTAAGGCTTGGACGAAGCGGTCGAAGCCTCCGAACTCGACGCCGTGCAGGGTGATCGCGACCCGCTGGACCGCGGGCTGGGGAGCGCCGACGAGGTACCCCTCGTCCCACAGGTCGCCCAACAGTTCGGTCACCGGCGCCCCGACGGCCGCCTCAATCTGGGCTCGGGTGCGCTTGCCGTCTAAGAGATCGAGCACCGCGAACTCGTCGGGCTCGAGATGCAGCATCGAGCCCGCACCGGGCGGAGCGACGACTCCATAGGAGCCGCAATGGCGCCGCTCCACCCCCGCCGCCAAGGCTGGCTTGTCGGATGCCGCCACGTGGTCGTTCCCTCCGTCGATGGACGCGACAGTACCCGCCACCTGGATGGCGTGGGTACTGAAATCAGCACCATGTGCGGTTGCGGCTCAGGCGACGGATCTTGCGGATACGGCGAATGCGATTCATTTCGATCTCCTCTCAGCACCAGCTGTGGTTGCGGGACAAGCGGCGGATCTTGCGGATGCGGTTCTTCATGGTCATTCCTTCCTTCTCGACCGACGCCATGTCAGTTCCTCTTCACATCCTGCGTGATCGAGGCGCCCGGTGGAAGGGGGAGCCCTCCCCTGTCGCGGCAGCCGACACCGAGTGAACGCGCACTCGCTTCGCCAAGTGATCATCCCCATGGACCACAACTCACCACCCGCAGCTCCCTGGCTGAGCCCCATGAGCACGATTTGCAGTTGAGGGCACCGTGTGGTCGATTCGGACAGGAGCCAGGTGAGATTGCAGACTCCGACGTGACGGCTTCAGTGGTACATCCAGGTGTTGGCCGGATAGGCGACTCCCTCCCGCGTGACCTCTAGCGGGGACCTTGCATCGAGGAGCAGCGAGATCGCACGCTCGGCGACGCCAAAGACCCTCGCTCCATTCCATGGTAGGCGTCGTCGAATGGCTCAAATGCACCGCGGACGCCGAAGATCACTGTATTTGCACGGGTATATGGATCGAAGGCCGGGTCTGAGTTGATCTGGCGCGACAACGCCCGCCTCCCAGATCGGTGGCGGGCGTTGTCAGCGGTCACTGATGGCGCACTTTAGAAGTTGTGGCTACGAGTGAGTCGGCGGATCTTGCGGATGCGGTTCTTCATGGTCATTCCTTCCTTCTCGACCGACGCCATGTCGGTTCCCTTACCATGGTGTGTCATCAGGGCGCCCGGTGGAAGGGGGAGGCCTCCCCCCTCTGTCGCGGCGGCCGGAACCAGAGAACTTGCCCCTCGCATCGCCAAGTGGTCTCACCAGGGACAACTACATAAATCCCCACCCCTCGGCGGAACGTGCCCGGTGGTCTTCACGTACCGTCGAACGCGATCGGCGGAGACTGAGCCACGCAACGAGAGACGTCGAGATGGGCCGTCGGGTGACGAAGGAAGTCCAATCGAAGTGTCGTCAAGCAGGCCGGAGCGGTGGAGGTTTGCAGGCTGTTGGCGGTCAGGGTGGGAAATATGAGCACGGTCACATGGGAGAGACCCTGAGCTACCTGGTTGAACCACGCAGGTGAGTCCCCTGGGTTGAGGGCCCCACCGAAGAGGAAGGTCGGGATATTGCTCACAATCGGGGCGTAGTCACTGGCGTTGTCGGGCCGCACATTCCAAGCCCGACAGGTGCGCTGGTCCGCCTGGAAGACCGCGTCAACACCTGCAAACTGCGGGTAGGCCTCGACGGCGCTCTGCTCTTGCAGGTACCCGGCCTCGGAGAAAACCAAATCCTTGCAAAGGTAGGAGGCATATGCCCCGAACACCGAATAGGAAAAGATGCCGAGTGCGAAAAGTGACGTGTCGGGCGAATAGATCTGGGAAGCAAGCCCCGGCAGAAGCGACTGATTGAACTGCATTTGTGTTAGCGCCACGGCAGCGCTGTTCCCGTCGAGGAGCAACGGATACGACTGGTTCAGCGTTACCGGGTTTTTCTGCCACTGTGCGTAGTCACTCCTCCACCGACCAAGGAGATCTGGGAAGGCGGCACGGCAGCGCCGATCGGCATTGCACAGGGCCGCATAACGGTCGAGCGCTCCGGCCGTGTTGGCCACGGTGTCGGCGTCGGGACCGAACCCGGG
This sequence comes from Acidimicrobiaceae bacterium, assembly GCA_003160635.1. Lineage (GTDB taxonomy): Bacteria > Actinomycetota > Acidimicrobiia > Acidimicrobiales > RAAP-2 > Bog-473. The sequence continues at coordinate 3,164 of PMLV01000247.1, forward strand.
AGGGTTGGGGTCCTCGATCGAGACGCTGCGGAGGAGCTGGGGGTACTGGCGCATGACGTCATAGGCCAGCGTGGACCCGCTCGCGCTGGCCAAGAGGTTCGCCCGTTGGATGTGCAAGACGTGCAGCAGGTCGCGAAAGTCGGCGGCAGCGGCGTCGTACCCGTAATCATTCGGGTTGACCCCCGACTTCACCAGGCGCGCCCGGCACGTCGATAATGCGCTTGCCGGCTCGGAAAGCGCCTGTGAACTCAGCGGATCGAGGGTGAGAGCGTCAAATTGAGCGGATGCTACTTCGGGGCAGTTCAAACTCGGGACAGAGAACTCATCGCCGCGCGTGGTGAGCCAGATGTAGTTCGAATACAGCCGCGTCGCGCTCGAGGGTCCCTCAGGATTATCGCCCCCGGTGGGGTCACCTACCTCGATCACCGGGTCAGCGGCCGGTTGTGGCGTCGTCGCCTTGGCGCGCACGACAAGCAAACGGACCTGAAGGCCTTTGGGACGGGACCGGTCCTGTGGCACGATCAAGTCACCGCACGTCACACCGCCTCCCCCAAAACCACCGCCAGATCCGAAAATGCTAGTACCAGGCTTAGGACACTGGACCACCTTGTATTTGGGGGTGTACCCGGCCTCGGTGGTGACGAGTGGGGCGGTTCCGATGTGAGTGTTGCCCTGGAACGCGCCCGTGCCAAGGAGTGCCCCGACGACCGCCCCGATAACGAGAACAACGAGACCAAATGCGGTCGCTCGGCGCGAAGGCCGGCGTGCGTTCCGCTTGCCCTGAGAGGGCGGGCTGGTGGGGTGACGACGCGGTGCAGGTGGGTTGAGGATGTCGGGTCCCGCATCGATGCTCGAGCGCCGGAGCTGACCGATCCAGTTGGCCAGGCCCACCGGTCTCGCATCGGGATCGGTGGCCAACATGTCGGTGATGTGATCGACGACTTCTGGTCGTTCAGCGAGCGCAGGCACGGCGGCCAGCAATGTGCGAAGCACCTCGGGCTGGTGGCTCGTCGGGGGCTCGATGCCGGTCACGACAAAGTAGGCAACGGCGCCGAATGCATAGCGGTCGGTGGCCGCTGAGTAGATCCCTTGCTCGCTGGACTCGGGAGCCAGGTACCCGAGCGTTCCCTCCAACCCGGTGAGACGCTGGCCGGTCGGCAGCCCGCGGGTGAGACCGAAGTCGACGAGGACGCTGCCGTGATCGGTCACCAAGATGTTCGACGGTTTGACGTCGCGATGGACGATGGGAATGGAGCCCGTGGCCCGACCCGAATGCATCAGGTCCAAGGCGGCCCCCACCGGTAACAGAACCTTGAGGTCGTCTATCGGGTCGCGGTCTGGTCGGTGGCGAATCCACTCATCGAGAGATTCGCCATCGACCCAGTTCATGACCAGGTACAGCGTCCGGCCCTCGCCGGGGTGCCCCGGGGCGTGGGGCAAGGGGCCGAGAAAGCCGTCGCGCACCGGGACGACACCGGGGACCTGGAGGGAACGCAGCAGCTCGACCTGCTCGGTCCAGCGCGAGTGCCATTCCTCCACTTGGGACAAGAACCGGGGCTGGAGCATCTTGATGGCGACGTCGAGTCTGACCCCCGTAGAGGTCGTGATCGACCCGCGGTACAAGATGCCCTCGGCGCCGCTTCCGACCGCCACCCCCAACTCGTAACGGTCGGGGTCGGCGTCGGGCCCCACCCGAAACTCGGGGACGCCCCCCGTTCCAGAGCTGCTCATGGCGTCTTGCCCAACCGGGCCAGATCGCCGGGGACCAACAAGCCACTGGCCACCAAGTGGTCGGCCAGGTCGTAGTTGGCGTGCTGACCCTCGAAGTAGACATCGGCACGCGCCGCTCGTTCCTTCAGTCGCTCGATCTGTTTGCGGACGGTGACGCTCGTCCACGGTGGCCCGAGGAGCTCGGCCGCCTGCTGATAGGTGCGGGGGCGCGTCGAACGGTGCGGGAAAGATTCGAGATATCCCGAGAACATGGCCACGAGCACGTCTTTGTCGCGCTCGCTCAGCGTCAGATCGCCGGCCGTCATGGTGCCCGACGTGATCCGGCTCCCTTCCACGCGGGCCAGGTCGCT
>PMLV01000160.1 GCA_003160635.1 Acidimicrobiaceae bacterium
GACGGCGCGACGGCCCGGGGAGAAATCGGTGTCAGAAGGGAATGGCACTTGGCTTAGCTATTAAGCCTTTTTCATCAAACGTTTGCGCGCCTCGTCGCGGGGCACCATGAGGTAACGTTGCGGCTTCGGCCGTCGTTTGTTCGCCCGCGGCTCCACGCGGCCGAATCGATCCCCGACATCGTGGCTCGCGATCGCTTTCAACATCGCCTCCACCAAATGCTCACGAGGGCTGGGTGTCGCCCGTCGCAACGGGTCTTGGAACGCGGTCATTGTCTGCAATGCCCCTTTGAAGCTTAGAAGACGCGGTTGCTTGCCGTGGGCTTTGGCCGCCTTGGCCATCACACCGCGGATCAGATTGTAAGCCAATAAATGCATCCATATCTCCTTCTTCACCATCTCCGGCGACTTGCAGCGCAGGACGTCCATCTGCAGCACGTCCTTGATCGAACGCAGATCTAATTCAATGTTCCAACGTTGAAGAAATAGGTTCGCCAACTCTTCCTTCGCGTAGTCTCCCTCGTACAGCATCGTCGTCACCAGCACCAATTCGTCGACACGAAATCCGGGCTGCTTGACCGTTATCCGCAGCTCGCGGACGGCCTGTTCATCGGGAAACTCTGCATAAACTTCTTCGTCCATCCATTCGGGCCGCTGCGGCTTGGTCCAGGTGACAACGTGGTCTTCGATCCCGAGCCACCGGCCGCGACGGAAGTCGAACTTCCGCCGTTGATGCATCCGGGACAAAGCGTCGACACCCCGCCCATCCAGTTCCGCGATCATGAAATACGAGGCAAAATAGCGGTCTCCCACCACGACATCGCCCGCCTCGAGACCATCCAGGAGGGTGCGGAACAAGGCCGTCTCGCCTGTCTCCTTCCCTTTGTATGGTCCCAGCGCGAGGTCGCGCACGACGCTGGTAGCCAGGCTGATGACAGCGACTATCCGGACCAGCGGGAACCCGAGCCCGATCCCTTGCGTATTCGACAGCGGGAATGCCTCTCGGTTCTCCGGGGTGTCGGGCATCGAGGCGGTGGTGCCGTCGACGAGCAAGACGCGCCGACCCTTCCAGAGCCAGGCGTCGTGCGCGCGGTCGTCGATCTCCCGGCCAGTCTGGCGGACCAGCCGAACGACGACCTCCAGCGGGAGCCGTTGACGCGCCTGGCAGTAAGAGCCGGTCTCCGGCGCGCACGGCTTGCGACCGTTGATCGCCAGCCAGGTGATCAATCGCGCGACCGCCGCACGACAGGAGTGGTCGGGATCGAGCACTTGGGAGAGGAATAAGCAGAGGGTCACTATCGGGGTGTAGACGCGCTCGCTGAACGTGACCCCTTCCGCGGTCAGAGCCGCATCGACCATCTTTGCGTCGAGGATCTCGTGAAATGGCAGGACATCGCTTTCGCGGAGGGAATTGACCTGTTCGAAAATCCGCCGTTGGGTAGTCTGGAACACCGTCGGCCTCCTTGCCGGGACAAGCCTTGGAGCGTGAATTCACCAATGCTTGTTGCAGGGAGGCCGACATTTGTCTATCCCAATGTTGCACAAAGCGTTACGCTAAGCCAAGTGCCATTCCCTTCGCTGGGTAGGTCTGGGTGGTGTCCCACCCAGACCCCCCACAGATCCGTGCTCGCGCCATTAACGCACACGGCTCCTCATTTCAAACCTTCGCTGCGCTACGGTACACCGAGTGGACGACGATCGCCGGCGGGAGCGGATAACGCTCCAGCAAGCGATACATCCGTGCCCAGGCGACTTCGCCGGCGCGATGGCGACGGCCAAGCCATTGCCTCCAGAGTCCGATCACCCCTCGCCGGAATCGCTTCAACGCGTCCGCGTTGCCGGTGATCCCGTAGTATGCGAAGTGGCCTCGAAGCTTCTGACTCAGGGTCGTGTGCTGATGCGGCATCGCGTCGTGTCGATTCCTTCGGCACCAGTCCGCGATGGCCGTCAATCCCCGGCGGAATCGACTCCTGGACGTCTGGCGCTGCACCACCCAGTGACCCCGACGAGAGCGGCCCCAGTAATGAGTGAAGCCCAGCAGGTCGAATGTCCCTGCGGGGGTCCTCTCCGAGGTCGCCGATCGTTGGAGACGGTCTGGTGGCCGCTCGAACGGCACCAGCCGCGTCTTGTCCGGGTGGATCGTCAGCCCGTACTTCTCGAATCGCTTGGGCAGCACTTCCATCACCCTCCGGGCGTCCTCTTCACAGGTGAAACCCATGACGAAGTCGTCCGCGAAGCGGATCAGGAAGGAGTGCCCCTTCAAGCGTGGTTGGACTTCCCGCTCGAACCAATCGTCCAGCACGTAGTGCAGGAACACGTTCGAAAGCATCGGGCTGACCACCCCGCCCTGCGGCGAGCCGGCTTCGGGATGCGTCACGCATCCGTCCTCCAGCACGCCCGCGTTCAGCCATTTGCCGATCAGTCGAAGCAACACCCCGTCTCGCACCCGACGCTTGAGCAACTCCCGCAGATGTCCATGGTCGATCGTATCGAAGAACTTCCTGATATCGACCTCCACGATCCAGCCGCCCCCCGTCGCCATCGTCTGCTGCCAGAGGCTCTCCAGGGCTTGGTGCGCCGATCGTCCCGGGCGGAAGCCGTACGAGCAATCCTTGAAGTCCTGCTCGTAGACCGCCTCCAGGACCATGACGACCGCGCGCTGAAGGACCTTATCCTCGAAGGTCGGGATACCCAGCGGCCGAGTCTCGGTCGCCGAGCCGGCCTTGGGGATTCGGACCCGACGCACCGGAGGCGCCTGGTACGTGCCGGACTTGGCTCGTTCCAGCAGCGACCGGAGATTGCTCTCCAGGTCCACCGCATAGTCCTCGCCGTTCTGTCCGTCTACGCCCACCGCCCCATCTTTGCGTGTGCGCCGATACGCCTCACGGAGCCAGTCGATGTCGATGAAGTGAGCCAGGGACGTGAATCCCATCTCCGGGCTTTGCCGAGCGAGTTCCGCTATCCGTTGTCGTTTCGTGGACACGTCCACGGGTTCCGATGCACCCGCCATGTTTCCCTCCAACGGTTGTTTGAAACGGCATCCCCTTCGCTCCGCGGGGTCCTTCGGTCGAGTTCCCCCGCTTCCACGCTACTACGGGACGCTCCGACTCCCTGCCGTCCCTCTCGCCGCGCTTCGTTGCCTTCGC
>PMLV01000132.1 GCA_003160635.1 Acidimicrobiaceae bacterium
GCACAAGATGAACCAGACCCTGTCAAAGGTCTATGGCTCCTTCAAGATCCCCATGGTCGATATCGCCTCAGCATTTCACGAAGAGGACACCAGAGTGGTGCGTATCAGCAAGAAGGAATCGACCACCGTAAATGTCCAGTATGAGTGCAAGTTCACCTGGATGTGTGCGCCCAGTCCCTACGGCCCGAACATCCACCCAAACGATGCCGGTTACTTGGCGACCGCAAGGGCAATCTCGGCAGTGTTACCACCGAGGCTGTAAGCGAGCGCCGGTGCTCTCGGCTGGGGAGCAGCCTGTGAGGGGGGGAATTAACGGCCGGTTCCGGCGTCCGCCGAGGCCGCTCCCCTGATGGCTGCTACCAACTGCTCCACGGTTGGCGCACCTGCAGCACCATCTGGCGTGGAGTACACCCGACGTGTCAATCCGACTTCACTGGGCGTGATTGACCGGCAGTTTCGGGCGACGTCAGACGACGCCTCGAGAGGCCGCCGGGGGTCCTAGTGTCTTCGACGTGGCTGATCAGATCCCTGATTCTGGCGAGCGGGTTGGCCACTGGGAACGGGTGTACGAGCACCACCGAGCCGACAGCGTGAGCTGGTACCAGACAGAGCCGGTCGTGTCCCTTGAACTCGTGGACCTTCTCGGCGTATCGGCAGAGGCCGGGGTGATCGATGTCGGGGGAGGCGCGTCGGTCCTGGTCGATGCGCTGTTGCACAGGGGCTTCGCCCACCTCACCGTTCTCGACATCTCCGAGGCCGCATTGCAGGCGAGCCGAGAACGCGTCGGTGCCGATGCACCGGTGGAGTGGATCGCTCACGATCTGCTGACGTGGGAACCGACGCGCCGCTACCACCTGTGGCATGACCGGGCGGTGTTCCATTTCCTGTCAGGAGACGAGGTCGGGGTCTACCGGGACCTCCTGCACCGCGCTGTCGCTCCACGGGGATACGTCGTCATGGCCACGTTCGCGCCCGACGGGCCGGAATGGTGCTCCGGACTTCCTGTGACCAGGTACGGCGCCGATCAACTGATCGAGGCGCTCGGAGCCGAGTTCATGCTGGTCGACCAGCGCCGAGAGGTCCATACGACGCCGAGCGGTGCCACTCAGCCCTTCACCTGGATTGCCGCTCGGAGAGTAGGCAACTGACTACCGGCTCACCTCTATGACCGGCAGCGGGGATTGCCGTTTAGCGAGGAGCGCCGATAACGCACGGGCGGTGCTCCGAGCCATCAGGGGCTGGGGGGCGGCGGTGCCGGGAACAAGAACCGGATGAGCATGTTCCCGGAGCCCGTTTGTCCGTAGTTCTGACCTGGCTAGGTGAGCTCTGCGAGCAGAGTGCGGACGCGTCCATCGATGTCGTCGACGATGGGTCGGACGGCATCCACAGGCTTGCCTGCCGGGTCTTCGAGCTCCCAGTCGAGGTAGCGCTTTCCCGGGTAGACGGGGCACGTATCCCCGCAGCCCATGGTGACGATGACGTCTGATTCTCTGGCCAGCTCGTCGGTCAGGGGCTTGGGGAACTCCCGGGTGGGATCGAGGCCGCGCTCTTCGAGGATTGCGACGACGGAGGGGTTGAGCTCGTCAGCCGGCTCTGAACCAGCCGATCGAACATCGATGCGGCCTGCGGCGTAGTGGTCGAGGAGGACACGAGCAGCGAGGCTGCGTCCAGAGTTGTGGATGCAGAGGAACAGCACCACCGGCTTGTCGCTCATCGGGCTCCTTCAAGGGTGGGTTGCTTGGGCGTCGACGAGTAGTGCCGTCTCGCCCACAGGGACACGTAGACGAGTCCGACCAGCACCGGCACCTCGATCAGAGGGCCAACGACGCCGGCCAGCGCCTCGCCACTGGTGACGCCGAACACACCGATGGCAACGGCGATAGCGAGTTCGAAGTTGTTGCCTGCTGCCGTGAACGACAGGGTGGCGGTTCGCTCATAGGGCAGGCCGATTGCCCGCCCATAGGCGAACGTTCCGAACCACATGATGGCGAAGTACGCCAGGAGTGGAAGGGCGATGCGGGCCACGTCCGCGGGATGCGACGTGATCGTGTGGCCCTGAAGGGCGAAGAGGATGACGATCGTGTACAGGAGCCCATAGAGGGCGAACGGGGCGATGCGGGGGATGAGTTTGGTCTCGTACCACTCCCGTCCCCGTCTCCGTTCTCCAAGGGTCCTGGTGAGATACCCCGCCAGCAGCGGGATGCCGAGGAAGATGGCGACGGTCTCCGCCACCCGCCAGATCGACAGTTCGAGCCCCACGGTATGGAGACCAAGCCAGCCCGGGAGCACCTTGAGGTAGAAGTACCCGAGCAGGGCGAAGGCCACTACCTGGAAGAGCGAGTTCAGTGCCACCAGCACCGCCGCGGCCTCTCGGTCCCCGCACGCCAGGTCGTTCCAAATGAGGACCATGGCGATACAGCGAGCGAGGCCGACGATGATCAGCCCGGTGCGGTAGGCGGGTAGATCGGGCAGCATCAGCCATGCCAAGGTGAACATGACCAGCGGTCCGATGACCCAGTTGATGACCAGCGACGACACCAGGGTCCGCCGGTCTCGGGTGACGGTCCCCAGCTCGTCATAGCGCACCTTGGCCAGGACCGGGTACATCATGACCAGGAGCCCGATAAAGATCGGCAGTGAGGTGCCCGTGGTCACATGGACAGCGTTGAGGTGGGTGTTGAGGCTGGGGATGGCCCTCCCGAGCACAAGGCCGAGCGCCATCGCCAGGAGGATCCAGAGCGGCAGGAACCGGTCCAGGAACGACAGGCGAGTGATGACAGGCTCTATGTGCTCCACATCGACCGGTGGCTGTTCAGAGGCCAGCGTGCTCACCTGTGACCTACGCTGATTCGGCGTCGACCGATCAGCAGCACGAGGTCGAGCGCGCTGCGACCTCCACCGTCTCGGACCGGGTGCTGCAACATGCCGACTCACCAGGGGCGGCCGAACGAAGCTGGCCGGCCGGCATCTCAGTGTCCGACAGGACCGTGTAGATCTCCCACGGCTCGCCACCGGGGCCGTCCACCCAAACCTTGTCCTGGACCGCGTAGCAACATGACGTCGCCTCCTCCAGTGCCGTCACCAGACCTGCATCGGCGAGACGGGCCTGGGCTGCCGTGACCTCGTCGGTCGTAGGTACTTCGACACCGAGATGGTTGAGCGTTCCCGGGGTCTGGTTGGCGTCTTCAATGAGGACCAGCTTCAGTGGGGGGTCGTCAATGGCGAAGTTGGCGTAGCCGGGGCGCACCTTGGCGGGCTCGGTTCCGAAGAGCTTCGAGTAGAAGACAATCGCCTCGTCGATGTCGGCGACGTTCAGTGCAAGCTGTACACGGGACATGGTCTCGTCCTTTGGTAGATTTACAATGATCGATACTATAGACTACATCGATAGATGTCAATGTGAAGAGGTGCGCCGTGGCCAAGGCCAACCCTGCTGCCGATGTGAAGGAGCCCGGCCTGTGCTGTGCCTCGGTCGTCGAGACTCCCCTGACCCATCCCGATGCAACCAACCTGGCTCACGTTCTTGCAGCGCTCGCGGACCCGGTGAGGCTCCAACTGTTCTCGATCGTTGCGGCACAGGGCGAAGTCTGTTCGTGTGATCTCGAGGCACCCCTTGGGAGAAGTCAGCCGACCATTTCGCACCACACCAAGTTGCTGGCCGAGGCAGGCCTCATCGTGGGCGAGAAGCGCGGGCGATGGGTGTGGTGGCGAATCGACCAGGCCCGCCTCGCAGATGTCCGCAAAGCGCTAGGGGCCTAGATCGCTGTGCGCCAAGAGGAGGCACGTCGTCACCTATGCGGGGGAGAATGTGCTCTTCAATCTGATGGGTGTAGATCTCCCGGGGTATGTTCCGAAATCCCCACCAATTCCTCGAGCCATCCCCGCGCGTAGGCCTCGAGCGTGAGTCGTTCCCGCTCCGGATCCGAGCGCAACCCTGCAGCGAGGTTCGTCCGGGCTTTGTCGAGCCACAAGGTCGCGTCGGACTTCGTGACGAAGGTTCTGGGTGATTTCAGCCGGCGGCCGTCGTCGAGCTGATAGCGCGCCTGCCCCCGTCCCGATGGGAGCTTTCGCACACTCCCGAACTGTCGCTGGCCCGGTTTGCCCATTGCCGGTTACCTCGCTCGGAACCGGGTGCGGCAGACCCGCACCGATCTTCTACCAGCGGCCATTGGCTTTTCCAGTGGTCGGGACCGGCGTCGATCCGGTGACCTCACGCTTTTCAGGCGCGCGCTCTACCTACTGAGCTACCCGACCGGGTGACCAGGTTCGACCGTCATGGTGACCGGTCGGATCTGGCGGGCGGACCTGACGGGATTTGAACCCGCGACCTCCGCCTTGACAGGGCGGCGTGCACTCCAGGCTGCACCACAGGTCCGTAACGGCATGAGCCGTGCGTTTCGCCAGTTCGATGTAACTCTCCCTTTTGAGCGGCCCTTCACTGTAGCCGAATGCCACGGGGTGTCCCACGGAAGAATTCTCCCTGGTCCAGGGGCTACGGGACGGCAGCGCGCAGCGCGGCCACCCCCGCTTCGAACACTTCGAACTGATCGAGGCCGAGGACACGGGTCAATGCGGCCGCGGCGAGCTGGTCGGTGATGGCCTCGGCTTCGTCGTGCTTGTGGCGTAGCGGCGCGCTGTCGGCAAAAGGCTCAGGCCAGCCGAAGAATTTGGCCTGCCCGGGCCCCTCATTGGTCAGGATGGCCTCTAGGGGGGTCAACCCGACCGCGGTGGTGGCCACCAGGTGAAGACCACCCCTCCACTCGCGCAGGATTTGTATGAGTTGTGCCGCCCTACCGGCGGCGTCACCGGCGCGCGGAGCGGCGCGCCAGCCGGCGAAAAGAGGGAGTCCTGATCCTTCGAGACCGTCCACCAGCGTTTCGGTCACCGAGACGATCTGATCGAGGCCCTTGACGTCGGCCAGGTGCTTCTGGCCCCACAGGGCGTGGGCCTCGGCCATCCGTTGCGCGGCTGCATGGGCGCCCGCCACCGCCGCCCCTTCGTCGAACAACGTCTTGACGATGGCGGGCTCGAACCAGCCGAACGCAGAGCACACGACGTTCGCATCCACATCCCCCAGCATGCCGCCGCGCCCGGCGAAGTAGAAGGCGAATGCATTAGGCCATCCCCACCCGGCCGCCCAACCGAAGACATCGGGACTGAGGTAGATGGCAGTACCTATGTGGTGGATCGGCACCGATGTGGTTCGAACGATCGCCAGCGCCGCATCGTTCTCCGTGCTTCCCATGTTCCTCCCCCAAGCGATTCGTCGGACGACTTCCTCGCACGATCATGGGTCGGGAGCTTGGTGCTGTCCAGTGCGCCCCGACCAAGGGACCGTCACTGCAACCAGAACGGGCGGGGTGCCTCTATGCGGTGCAACGAGGTCGTGACCGATCGGAACCGATCCGTGCGGTCGGTCCAATCCTGGTAGGCGCGTGCGAGCTCCGTGCGATCGCGCGCGACGAAGTTCCACCACATGGCGATCTCCTCGGGGAACGGCCGGCCGCCCAGAAGGAGTATCCGGGATCCCTTCTCGAGGAAGAGCGCAAGGCCTTGGCGATCGGTTCCGAGGTACACGAGCTCGTTCGGCGACGCATGGGCATTCTCAATCCGCACGCTCCCATGGAGAACGGCGACTGCATGTTCGAACGCCGGGTCGAGGGGCACATCGAGCGAGCCGCTTCCGGCAATGTCGACTCCGATCAGCGCAGAATCCGTGGCGGCGGGTGAGCGCGATCCGGCGAACTCGCCGACGAGAATCGTGGCCTGTCCATGGGGGAGATCGACATGGGGCAGGTCGGCGTGATGTGCGAATGAGGGCGGCGCGTGACGGGTGCTCTCGAGCTGGGCCACCCAGAGCTGCACCCCGTCCAAGGTCCTACTCCGTTCCCGGGCGTCCTCGGCGTGCGCGATGCCACCGCCGGCAGTCATCAGATTCAGCTGTCCCGGTCGGATCGGTTGCTGGTTCCCCAAGCTGTCCGAATGCAGCACCTCTCCCTGGAGGACCCACGTCACGGTGTGGAGCCCGATGTGCGGATGCGGGCCTACGGTCATCGTTCGTTCGGGCGTGACGTCGATCGGCCCGAAACGGTCCAGGAAGCACCAGGCACCCACCATGCGCCGTCCGTGACGGGGAAGGGAACGGTGCACCGCAAGTCCCCCCACGTCGGTGACGTGGCTCTCGGAGATTACGGGCGACGTTCCCGTCATGACCCCACGCTCCCACACCAGTGCATCGGTTGGACGTTAGGTCTTGCGGCGCCCTTCGAGCGTTCGCTTCTTCCAGACTTTCTGCGCCTCCTTGGCCAGACGGTTGTCATTCTCTTGCGCCGCGAACGCCGCTTCCCCCAGGAGTTTGCGATAACTCTCCAGCCGATCCGGTGCGAGTTCACCCGCCGCGATTGCGGCGAGCACGGCACAACCGGGCTCGCTCAGGTGTGCGCAATCGTTGAAGCGACATTGCCCCTCCAGATCGGTGATGTCGGCGAACGCGGCGTCGATACCCTCCTCATCCACCCACATCCCTAGTTCTCGTAGCCCGGGGGTGTCGATCAACGCGCCGCCGCTGGGCACCACGACGAGCTCTCGCCATGTCGTCGTGTGTCGCCCTTTGCTGTCCGCCTGGCGAACATCGCCCGTCTGGACCACATCGGCCCCCATGAGGGCATTGACCAACGAGGATTTTCCCGAGCCGGATGTGCCGAGGAGGGCCACGGTGCTACCACCGGTGACGAAGGCCCGCACGGCATCCATGCCGGCGCCCGTCACGACCGAGGCGATCAGGACGGGGAGTTCCCCGCTCACCGCGGTCACGTCGGCGGCCGCCGCGGCGGCCGTCGGGCCGCCGACGAGATCCGCCTTGGTCAGGATGAGCACGGGTCGGGCGCCACTGTCCCAGGCCAACGCCAAGAAACGCTCGATCTGTCGTCGTGAGATGGCCCGATCGAGTGGCACGACGACCATGACCGTGTCGATGTTCGCGGCGAGAGCCTGTGACTCGACGCGCGATCCCGAGGATTGACGAACAAGCGCGGTCCGGCGGGGCAGAAGGTGATGGAGCACGTATGTCCCCGTGACGCCGCCGGGACCCGGGGTACCGCTCACGGTGCACCAGTCCCCGACGCAGACCGGCGACACCCCCGAGGTGGCGACGGAGATGTTGTCGCCGGCGGCGAGCAATTGGAAGCGGCCGCGATCGACCCGCCCCACGCGCCCGGCCACTGTTCCCGGGGGTGACGTCTCGAGCTCGAGGGCGAACGCCTCGATCACCTCGTCGTCTGCGCCGAGCGCGCGCAGCGTCGCCGTGCGCGCCGCGTCGTCGCTCATGCGTGCGCACCCCGGGCACCCGCGCTGATCCCGAGACGGGCCGTGTGGCGCGCCTGCGTGATGTGCTGTGGTGCGATCACGTCGTGTTCCTTACAGGAATATTGCATGATGCGCGCGCGGCGTCCGATGGTTACTGCCAAGGGCCCAACGGGCAACGGGGCCGTCAGGAAGCAACGACTGAGCCGAGGGGCGTCCGGACGAGGTATGCACACATCGCGGACTCACCTCCTGCTCGCTCCTGGGGACGGGATTTCCGACTCCCGAGTGTGCTGCTCGGGGAAGTCGATGTCAATGGTCTCGCCATGCGCCGCCAGTGCCACCCGCCCTCCGTGTGCACGTTGGTGAGAAAAGAGCTTGCATTGCCTGGATTTTTTTTCTACAATGACAAGTACGTACTCCTCTTTGAACAAGTACCAAAGAGAGAGGGTGGAGAAGCAAGAATCTCCCAGGTAGAGCGTTTGTAGGGCGGATCATTTCTCGGATATATTCCCCGGATATGGCCGGGGCTTTTTGCGCGTCTGCATGTATCCTTTTTGGTAATTGGGGGCGTACGCTTTCCGTTTCGCGGCTGCGGTGCCCGAATCCGAAATGAGGCGCGCCTCGACGACTGGCCTCACACAGAGATTGCGCCGCTCGTGATCGACCCCGAATCCATCGACGACCCCGAGCTTCGGAGCGAGCAGGAATACCTCAATCTGGCGCACGAATCGTTGTCGGCCATGAGGGAGCGGGCGGAGACGTTGGTGCGTGACCTGCGGAGCGCCGGTCAACCCGACCTCGACTACCTGGCCGCGTTGACGCATCGGGTCGCCGTATTGGGTGAGAGCAGTCGTCCGCTCCTGTTCGGGCGGATTGACGAAGAGACAGGAACGACGTGGCACATCGGCCGGCGCCACGTCGAAGACGTCCTAAGTGATCCCGTCGTGGTGGATTGGCGGGCCCCGGTCTCCATGCCCTTCTATCGCGCCCGGGTGGAGGACGCCCTTGGCTTGAAGCTCCGCCGCCAGGTGATGGTCGACAGGCGCCAGGTCATCGCCGTGGCCGACGATCTCTTCGGCGATCTGCAGGGCGAGCTGTCGGGGACCCGCCTACGCGGGGGCGATGCCCTGCTGGCCGAGCTCGAGCGGGCGCGCACGGGCGAGATGCTGGACATCGTCGCCACCATCCAGGCCGAACAGGACGAGATCATCCGGGCCCCACTGGATCGGCTCCTCTCCGTCCAAGGTGGTCCGGGAACCGGCAAGACGGCCGTAGGCCTGCATCGGGCCGCGTTCTTGTTGTACAACCATCCGGCGTTGAGCCAGGACGGCGTGTTGGTCCTCGGCCCGAGCCGCGCCTTCCTCCGCTACATCTCGGCGGTGCTCCCCTCGCTCGGGGAAGAGGCAGTCGTGCAGTCCACCGTGGCCGACCTTGCGCCGCGCCTCACACTGCGGTCCGTCGACCCACCCGAAGTGCGACGGTTGAAGGGTGACCCGCGCATGTCGATGCTCTTGGCGGCCGCCCTCCAGGTGCGGCGGCGGACCGTCGAGGAGGACGTCACGCTGCGGGCACGGTTCGCCCGCTCCATCCTGTCGCCGGTCGAGGTCAACGATCTCTGCCGCACCATCGCCGAGAAGCCGGCACCCTACAAATCGGGAAGGCTCGCCCTACGGTCACGGCTCATCGGTCTGGTCCGCCAGAAACTCCGGGCGGCCGGACGGATCGAGGCGGACGAGCCGTGGCTCGACCGCGAGCTTCCCGCCTCCGAAGAGTTCCACGCACTCCTTGACCACGTGTGGCCGTCGGTTTCTCCGACCGCTCTGGTGAGCGAGGTGTTGACCAGCGCCGACCGGTTGGCGGTCGCGGCCGAAGGGATATTCACCGAGCCTGAGTGGCGGAGTCTCCTACGGGCCAAGGGGAAGCGCGTGGGAACGCAGGCCTGGACGGTCGACGACCTCCCCCTCCTCGACGAAGCCGAATATCTGATCAACGGGCGGACCCGCACGTACGGGCACGTCGTGGTCGACGAGGCCCAAGACCTCAGCCCGATGCAATTCAGGATGGTGGCGCGGCGGTCGCCGTCGGGATCNNGAGTTGACGTTGGGGTACCGCGCCCCCGGTCAGATCCTCGATCTGGCGTCGAAGCTTTTGCTGGAGGCGGCTCCGAGGGTGCAACCGACCCGGTCCATCCGCCAGGGGCGGCGGGAGCCCCGCATCACACAGGTGGACCGGGACGATCTGTTTGCGCACAGCGTGCGCGAGGCCACGACGTTGGCGGACGAGGGGCTACTCGTGGGCGTGGTGGTGTCGGCGGGTGATCTGGCTGGAATGACGGCGTTCGTCGGGGAGCGGGGCGACATCGGGTTGCTCGATCGGGACGGCATGCACCGGCGGGTCACCGTGGTCGAGGCCACCGCGGCCAAGGGACTGGAGTTCGACGCGGTCGTGGTGGTCGAGCCGGCGGCCATCGCCGGCGTCGATGCCCGAGGTTTGCGACTGCTCTACGTCGCCATGACGAGGCCGATCCAACATCTGAGCATGGTCCACTCCCAACCCCTGCCCGAGCTCCTCCTCGCGTAGCGTCGACCATAAGATCGGCCGCTGAGCTGGCAGTAGCTCGCGTCCGCGCAAGCTGGGGTCGACGACGCTGCGATCAGTTGGCTCCGTCGCGGATGCAGGCTCATCTGATCCATGGGTCCTGAGTTCTACTATTCGCTCATGAAGAGTCGAGGGGGAGGGAACCATGTGCGACGGCGTTCGGTAGTTCTTGCTCACGCTCCGGCGCGATGAATACGGGTCCGAGTGAGGATGACCGTTTTCGCTCCGAGCTTGTGTCATTCCTTGAAGAGCACGCACCATCTGAGGCCACGAATTCTTACCGACGGGCTCCGGGGGACCTCGTACCCGAGTGGGCCCGGCGCTGGCAAGCGACGCTGTTTGATCACGGCTGGATGATTCCCTCGAATCCCCGTCATTTGGGTGGGCGGGATGCCTCCGCCGAGCAGTCGGTGCTGTTCCTCGAAGAGATCTCCCGAAGGAACATCCCCAGGTCCTTACATTTCCCGGGCTATGGGATCGCCGCGCCCAGCCTCTTGGAATTCGGTACACCCAGTCAACGCTCACTAGCTCCGGCTGCGATTCGGGGTGACACGGTGTGGTGCATCGGGATGAGCGAGCCCGACGCCGGCTCCGATCTGGCATCGTTGCGCACGATGGCCGAGGTGTACGACGATCGTTTCGTCGTCACTGGCCAGAAGGTCTGGACCAGCTTTGCTCCCATTGCCGACAAGTGTCTGTGTTATGTGCGCACCGATCCTGAGCAACCTCAGCACCGAGGCATAAGCGCGCTCATCCTCGATATGGATTCCCCGGGCATATCGGTGCGACCGCTGCGTAATATCATGGGGTCAGCGGAATTCGCTGAGGTGTTTTTCGACAACGTCGTCGTATCCCGTGACCGGCTGTTGGGCCAGCTCAACGGTGGGTGGCGGGTCACCCAGGGCTCACTCGGCCATGAGCGGTCAAGCATGTGGATGGAGGCCGTCGCCCGGCTCGATCGGGCCATTGGGGACCTGCTCTCGCACTGCCGTCAGCTGGGCAGCGACACGTTGATGCGTCGGCGGATCATCGGGGCATATGAACGAGCCGCATGTCTGCGAGCACTTGGTTTCCGGTCCATGACTGGTGCCGGTCCGGGCCAGCTCCTGATGAAACTCGCGACATCCGAGCTCTACACCGAAGTGTTGTCGTTGGCCATTGATCTGCATGGCCCAGCGGGACTGATCCAGGCTGCACCGAGTGATCGGGACTGGTGGCGCGACTTCTTGGGTTCGCTTGCCGGCACCATCGCCGGCGGCACGTCAGAGATTCATCGCAACGTCATCGCCAGGCATGCACTCGGCCTTCCCGGGGATTGAGTCGCCTCGGGCGCGCGTGTTCTCGGTGGGGGACGCGATGACTGCCCTTTGGTTCATCGCAGGTCCGTGACCAAGGAGTAGATGCGTGCGACGCAGAGGTGTGTGGCTTGCCACATCCTGTTGTGGGAGCCGCACGTGCTGTTACATTTGGCGCGATGTCGGCGCTGGGGCATCTACGTGTCTGCGACTTCACGGGAGTGCTCGCCGGCGCAGGTGCGACTCGACTGCTCGCGGCGTTCGGTGCTGAAGTCATCCGGATCGAAGATCCGGTGCGGGAAGGGCGCTGGGACATTCTCCGAGGGGCCAGACCCTTCAAGGACGAGCGACGTGGCGTGAATTTCGGGGGAGCGTTCAACAACCACAATGTCGAGAAGTTGGGCATCACCCTCAACCTTCGCTCGGAGAAGGGGCGGGCACTCTTGCGCCGCCTCGTTGTCATGTCCGACATCGTCACCGAGAATTTTGCAGCGGGGGTCATGGAGAGGCTGGGGTTCTCCTACGAGGAGCTCGTCGAGATTCGGCCCGATCTGATTTACGTTTCTGCCTGCGGTTACGGGCATTCGGGGCCGTACGCCTCGTACAAGACGTGGGGACCGGTGGTCCAGGCAATGTGCGGGATCACCTTCGCATGCGGGCTGCGCGATCAGGCACCAGCCGGGTGGGGATACGCCTATATGGACCACCAGGGAGCCAATTTCATGGCCCTGGCGGTGCTCGCTGCAGTTGTCCACCGCAACCGGACGGGTGAGGGTCAGTATGTCGATCTTTCGTTCACAGAGGCGGGTGCGACCCTGTGCGGGCCGGACGTGTTGGATGCGACGGTCAATGGCCGGTCCTTGCGCCGATCTGGCCCGCCGGACAGCAACAGGAGCCGGTCGCCAGCGATGGCGCCGCACGGAATCTATCCGTGTGCAGGCGACGACAAGTGGGTTGCCATTGCGTGTCGCCATGACGCCGATTGGGAGGCATTTGGCGGTGTCGTGAAGGAATCCTGGGTGACCGAAGCCGCGTTCGCAACCCTTGACGGGCGTCTGGCCGAACAGGATCGCCTCGACGAACTCCTTGGTGCCTGGACGAAACGGCGTCACTCGTTCGACATTGCCGTCGACGTCTGTTCCGCTGGTGTGCCGGCGTCGGTGGTGGCGAGTCCGGAAGATCGAATCGACCATGACGAAGCGACGGAAGAGTGGGGCTTATGGCCGACCGTCAGACATTCTGCAATGGGGAACGTCCGAGTTGACGGCCTGCCGGTACACCTCTCGCGGACGGACTGGGTGATCGAGCGCGGCGCCCCATGCTTGGGCGAGCACAATGACTACGTCTACGGCGACCTACTCGGAATTGATGCCGAGGAACGCCGTTCGCTGAAGGCCGAGGGTGTGATTTGAGCGGCTCGAGCGGCTCGAGCAGCTCGAGCGGTCCGTTGACCGGCATCCGGGTTGTAGAACTGGCCAGCGAGAACGCCGCCTTCGCTGGCAAGCTGCTGGCCGACCTCGGTGCGGATGTGGTGCTGGTGGAACCACCTGGAGGCCATCTCTGCCGGACGTATGAACCCTTTGTCAATGACGTCCCTCATCCCGAACGAAGCCTTTGGTGGTGGCACTATCACACGAGTAAGCGGGGGGTTGTCATCGATCTCGAGAGCATCGAAGGGCGTGCGATGTTCGCCTCCCTAGCTGGTGGCGCGGACGTGATATTGGAAGGCGAGCCACCCGATCGCTTGGCATCGCTCGGAATTGACCATCAAGACGTGCGAGAAGTGAGCCCGCACCTCGTATGGGTGTCCGTCACGCCCTTCGGCCGTCTGTCTGTGCGGCGAAATGAGGTCGTCACAGATCTCACCTTGCTGGCTGGGGCTGGGCCCGTCTACCACTGCGGCTACGACGACCATTCGCTGCCCCCGGTGCGTGGAGGTGGTAATCAGGGACTTCAGATCGCATCGATATGGGCGGCAAATGCGGCGCTTGTGGCCTTGGTAGAACGCGACCGGAGTGGGCTCGGTCAGCATGTTGATGTCAGCATGCATGCGGCGGCGAACGTCACCACCGAGGGAGGAACGTACGAATACCTGGTGGCGCAGACGGTTCTCGAGCGCCAGACGGGGCGGCACGCCAGCGACCAACCTACGACGCCTGCCCAGCATCAAGCCGCAGATGGCCGCTATGTCTACATCGGCTTCACAGTGGGCGCGGTGGCACAACTGCGGGCGATCCTCGACTGGCTCGACGAGCTTGGAATCCGAGACGAGCACCCTGAGGCATTCTGGCTCGAGGTCGGGATAGAGCGTGGGGGATTGCACTTCTCCGAGTTGGGCCAGGATGTCGAGGCCACCGCAGCCTTTGGCTCTATCCGGCGAGCACTCGAGCTGATCGTGGCGCGCCTGCCGGCGCGGGAGTTCTTCTTGGGAGCGGCTGAGCGTGGCTTGTCAACCGGGATCGTCGCATCGATCGACGAGGTGCTCGTTGATCCGCATTTCGTCGAGCGCGAGTTCGCCGTAACCATCCTGGACACCGAAACGCGAGAAAGAGTGACATATCCCGGCGCTCCCTTTCAGATGAAAGCATCCCCATGGCGCATACGTCACCGCGCGCCACTGCTCGGCGAGCACGATGCTGAGGTGCTCGGACCACTGCGCTAGATCGGTTCGACCTGCGAATCGCAGCGCTCAGCCGGGTGGTTGCCACGGTTGCTCGGGCGGAAGCGTCCCGTCGACATCGACGAAGCCGTATTCATCTGCCAGCCGACGCGTCGTCACGGAACGGCCCGTCCATCGCAGCACATCTCGATCGGCGGCAAGCGCGACGATTCCCCGCCCGCAAAATTGCGGTGATTCCGTCTGTGTGAGGTCGAATCCCGGAAGCGTCAGCACGTGCTCGGTTCGTGCGACGTACGGCCAGATAGAGACGACCGCGACGTTGTGAGCGGCAAGGGGTCGGGCTGCGTCCCGGGTGAACCGGTCGAGGGCCGCTTTGCCGATCCCGTACACGATGTGGTGAAAGAAGCGGATTGCACCGGCTGAGCTCACATTGACGATGAGTCCGCCTCCGACCTGCAACATCGCGCGGGCGGCGTTGTGTGCGCAGACGTAGGCCGACCGGGTCCCGACGTCGATCATGGTGTCCCAGTCGCCTACTGGTGCTTCCCAGAATGGGATGTGCGGGTCGATGCCGCTGGGAGCAGCGAACGCGTTGTTGACGAGCAGATCCAGACGTCCCTGCTCTGTCGAGACGCGCCTGAACAGCGTGTCGACGTCACCATCATTGGTGTGATCACATGGAACAGCGATCGCCGTACCCCCGGCGCGGGCAATCGCCTCGACGGTGGTTTCGAGACTGCCTGATCGGTCGCCCTCGTGTTGCCGATCGGCCGTCCTGGCGGTTATGTACACGGTCGCACCGGCCTCTGCCAGTTCTCGCGCGCAGCCCTTACCGATGCCGCGGCTCGCGCCAGTCACAATCGCGACCTTGCCGGCGAGAGGACGTGTCGGCTGTTCTGTCGACGGGTGGGCGGGGGAGCTCTCGCGTGTCATTTGCCCGGCAAGGTCCGGGTACACCCAAACCTTGCCCTCACGTCCGCCACCGAGGCAATGGGGCGCCCCGCGGCTTGGGCCCACTGGGCAGCACGTTCAACCAGCTGAGGATTGGGTGCGTCGGCGAAGGCCGTCGGAGTGTCGCCGATGCCGATCCGGACGCCCCCGCCGCGCTCGAGCGCAGCAAGGGACAACTCCTCCACGGAGCGTGGATCGCGGATGCCGTGTGGGACCACCAACCATTCCACATCGACTGAGGNNNGTGGGCACCAGCCCGACAGCGTCAAAGCGGCGGAGGGCGTCGCACACGAAAGGCAATGAATTTCGGATGACCTCCTGACCGTCCGTGTCCTCGAGGGGTCCCAGCATTCCGGTCGATTCGTCCTGGAAGACCAGGTTGACGGTCGCTGCGTCGATGGGTCCGAGCTCGAGACCGTGGTGCTCCCTCAGCGTGAAGCAGTGACCGAGCCGTTCGTCCACCGTGTCGGGAACATCGACTGGGTAGGACGGGTAGGCAAGGATGCAACCGTCCATCGCATCGAGTGCCGTTCCGTAGAGCTCGGCGTCACCGAGTCGCTGGGCCCCAGCGGAGTCCACCGCGTGCCAGTGCACGATTGCGGCACCCGAATCCGCACAACGCCGCGCGTCGGCGGCGCAGGCCTGCGCACTCTGGGGCACTGCGGGATGGATGGTGGGTGATACGGCCTCGTTGAGGGCCACTTCTATGATCACGGCATCGTTCTTCATGGTCCCCCCTTGCTCGAGCCGCTATCCGGACTTGGACCAGCTGCGGACGCCAGCCTTCAATGCGGCTTCGGTTGCCATCACGAACCGGTGATCGAGCTTCTCATCGCCGTTTTCGACCCAGACGAGTACCGCCTGGACGACATACGAGATCGTCGCGCGAGCGGCCCACGCCACGTGTTCGATGGGACCGAGAGCCTCTCGGCTTGCAGCCTCGAGTCGATTCCGGGCGGCGTCAGCGTGATACGAGAAGGCGGGCTCTCTGGGGGCGTGCCACCACAGCACCCGGAATGCGTCCTCGCCAGCCCGGGCGGCGGACAACACCGTAGCGGTGGTCGGACCGAACTTTCCGATCGAACCGGGCGGCGTCAGTGCCCTCTCGAGGTTCTCGCGTGCCGATCGGAGCACTGCGTCGTAGAGGTTCTCCTTGGAGTCGAAGTGCGTATATACGATCAGATGTGAGACCCCAGCCGCACGCGAGATGTCGGCCATGGAGGTTGCCGTGTAGCCACCGATTGCGAATGCCGAGGTTGCCGCGGTGAGGATCAACGCCTTGCGCTCGGGCCGAGGGAGCCTGGGCCACCCCGTGCTCGCAGTAACTGCCCGAGAAATGGTTGGCATCAGGACGGGTTCGCCGCCGACAGCCGCGAGTTACCCCGAGAGCGGCTGCGCTCGTCGGGAATGATCTCGATCATCGTCGTCGCCGACTCGTAGTAAGCCTTGTGGCCGCGGCGACGTAGCGCCATGCTTCCTGCCGGCTCAGTCGAACGCCGCCCAAAATGACACCCCAATCGCCAGATTGCTCGGGAGGTCCGAATAGTAACATCATCATGATAACAGGGGTGTTATGTTCTCGAAATGAAGTTCGGCCTGTTCTTCGAGCACCAAGTGCCGCGGCCCTGGGCGGTCGATGACGACCGGCGAGTCTTGACAGAGGCACTCGAGCAAATCGAGCTGGCCGACCGCCTGGGGTTTGACACTGCATGGGTGGTCGAACACCATTTTCTTGAGGAGTACTCCCACTCCAGCGCTCCCGACGTGTTCCTGGGGGCTGCTTCGCAGCGGACCAAGAAGATCCGCTTGGGTCACGGCATCGTGCATCTGCTCCCTGCCATTAACCACCCCGCACGAGTCGCTGAGCGCGTCTCCACACTTGACCTGCTGTCAGGGGGCCGGGTTGAGTTCGGCACCGGCGAAGGGTCGGCGTCGACCGAACTCGATGCGTTTGGCATCGACCCGATCGACAAGCGTGCGATGTGGGAAGAAGGCGTGCGGGTGGCGCTGCGCTGCATGACCGAGACACCGTTCACGGGCTTCGCCGGCGAGCACGTGCGCATGCCACCGCGCAATGTGGTCCCTAAGCCGGCGCAGCAGCCACATCCACCGATCTGGGTGGCCTGCAGTCGCCGCGAGACCATCCATCTCGCGGCCCAGAAGGGGATCGGGGCTTTGGCGTTCGCGTTCTTCGATCCCGAAGAGGCCCGGCATTGGGTTGATGACTACTACTCCACGCTGGAAGCAGAGGGCGTGCCGATTGGTGACGCAGTCAACGCCAACGTCGCCTGCGTCACGTCGTTCTTTTGCCACGCCGACGCGGCCGAGGCTGTCCGGAGGGGAGCAGACGGTTCGAACTTCATCGGGTACTCGCTGGGGCATTACTACGTATTCGGCCGCAACAAGCCGGGTATGGGCGATTTGTGGGCCGAGTACCACGAGCGGCGATCCGAGCAGGGGTTCGACCCCGAGGCCGTTGCCCTTGCCGCAGCGTCGCCCGATCGCCTGGGCGCCAGGAGCGTCACCGAAGGGGGAACGAGTGGGTTGCGCGGCGCCATAGGAACGCCCGATCAGGTGCGCGCCTATCTCCGTCGCTACGAAGATTGTGGGGTTGACCAAATCATCTTGTCGTGTGCCGGAGGACGCAACCGGCATGAGCACATCATGGAGACGCTGGAGCTGTTCGCTCGCGAGGTCATGCCCGAATTCGTTGACCGCGAAGGGCGACGACAGGCGGAGAAGGCGGCTCGACTCGCTCCAGTCATTGACGCCGTGATGGCCCGCAAGCCCGTTGGAGATCACCCCCCGGCTGATCCTGACTACGAGATCCCCGCCTACCCGAGACTTGACGCCGATCGTGAGGAGAGCGAGAAATTCCACGGCTGGCTCGACCGGTATGCCGAACGCGTCGCAGCCGGAGAGGACGTCAGTAAGCGGCTTGCCTGATCTCGATCATGCTTCAGGTGAGCCGGTCCAGCTCCAGGTCGGCCGTCGTGGTGCTGGCGGTGACCACCGCGGGGAGGGGACCGAGGAGCTGGTCGGCCGTTCCCACGGGAGTGGGAAAGCTCAACTCCGCCGTTTGCGAGATACGGAACACGCAGCTGATCGAAGCTGCCGTCGGGCCCTGGGGGCAGCCGCCCGGCCCGTCGGGCCCCACGAGAACCAGCGCTCCGGCCGACGTGTCGACGATCTGCTCGGAGACGGAGCCCGAGTAACTCCCCATCGCCTGCAAGGTGCCGGCGTTGTAGGGGCTCAGTTGGGCGTCGAGGCC
This sequence comes from Acidimicrobiaceae bacterium, assembly GCA_003160635.1. Lineage (GTDB taxonomy): Bacteria > Actinomycetota > Acidimicrobiia > Acidimicrobiales > RAAP-2 > Bog-473. Next base: position 18,041 of record PMLV01000132.1, read on the forward strand.
CTGCCCCGCCGGTTCGCTGACCCAGACCAATCCGCCGGCCACCGCGTCGACCCCGGCGATACCGCCGCCCGAGCCGTTGGGAGTGTTGGCGAGCAACGGTCCGACGGTGGTGACGCCGGCCGGGCTCAGCTTCATCAGATGATTGTCGGACCGTTCGTAGTACACCGAACCGTCAGGGCCCAAGGCGGCGCTGGTCCCTTGGGCGATCTCCTTCGCGGCGGCCGTCGACGTGGGGAGGATGCGGTAGACGTCCTGGAGGTTGCCCTGGGTGATCATGACCAGCACCTCACCACTGGCCGCGACCATCGAGACCAGATCGGCGTTGGAGGTGTTGGCCGTGTCGATGGGGGGCAGCTTCCACTGGCCCATCTGGTTACCGGTGCTGCGGGTGTAGCCGATCACGCTGTCGTCGGCCACGACGTAGAGGTTGGTGGCGTCGGCCGCCAGTGCACTCACCCCGCCGTTGACGTGTTCGGCGATCGCGGCCGGCCCGGTGGGATCGACCACCCACACCACGGTCGCTGTAGCGGGGTCGTGGCCCTCTTGGGACACGAACACCGCGCCGTCGGGCGCCTCGGCGGCGGTGATCTGCACGTTGGCGGGAACAGGGACGGCCACGGTGGCTGTTACCTGCAACGGGCCGGTGGTCGCCACCGTCGGCGCGGTCGTGGTGGGGACGAGCGTGGTCAACGTCGACGTGGTGGTGGTCGCTCCGCTGCTCTTGCCCGGATTGTGCGGCGAGGCGCAGGCCGCGAGCAGGGCGCTGGCCGCGAGGAGCACGGGCGCCAGGCGCGCGAGCCTTCGGATCGTCGAGGTCTTCGCCATGGACTCCATTGTGGTCCGTCGGGCTCCGCCGGTGGGCGACGGAGGGTCTGGCTGGTCATGCCCTCCGCAGGCCGGTGTAGCGGGTCACGACGAGCTTGCCGATGAGGGTGTACCCCTTGGTGGTGGCGTGGATGTTTCCCAGCTTGCAGAACCAGGTCAAGGAGCACACCTTGGCTACGGCAACCGGGATTGAGCCGTACGGCTGCACATGGGTGGTCGTGGTGAGCGGCGTGTAGGCGCCGGTCGCGGCCGTCACATCGACCAGGACCCCGCCGGCCGCGGCGTAGGCCTTCACCAGCGCCGGGTTTATCAGCGACTTGAAGGCCACGACCGACTCTTGCGCCAGCGCGGTCCGGGCCGGCGTGGCGGGCAGCGAGGGATAGACGTAGGCGCCCAAGAGGACGTCGGGGTACGTCAACCCGATGAGTGGCACATTGGGGCCCGCCGCCGTCCGGAGCGCGGTGGCCAGGCTGGTGACGTTCTGCGTGATGCCGGTCACCGCGGTACCGACGCAGGGGATCGGGTTGGCTTGCGAGGAGCACGACGTCACGTCGTTGCCCCCGATGGACACGGTGATCAGCCCGATGTGCCCATGATGCGCAGTGATGAACGCCTCCGCCGCGGCAGCTTGGGTGGTGTCAGGGTAGAGAACCGCGCCGGCCGTGTTCGGCAGGTTGTCGGGGCACGCGACCGTGTTGATGACCGACGACGTGGTGGCGCCGGCACAGCCGAAGTTGACCAGCGTGAGTCGCGTCTTCCTCGCCACGTACCCCGTGTACCCCGCCGTCGCTCCCAGTCCCGGTTGATAACCCACAGAGTAGGAATCGCCGACCGAGACGTAGTACGTGGGGTGCCGGTGCTGCGCGGCCGAGCTGGCCTGTGCCATGCCCGTGAGGGCAAAGATGCCCGCGAGCGCGACCAGACCCACCTTGGGCACGAGAGCCCTTCGGGCGCTGTTCGATCGTTGCCGCATCGCCTGCACTCTCGCACACCGTGTCCCTAAAGGTGCGCCACGGTGGAGGGTCAGCGCACCATGGTGACCAGTTCCGTTTCCTGACCGGGCAACGCGACGACCGTCATGCCGTCGTGCTCGCTCAACCACGTGCGGTTGCGCCGGTGCAGGTCATTGCCCTCATCGAACCGGTTCAGGACAACGACAACGTTGGTCGCCTCCCGTGTCCCGGCCTCCGCCAGCGCGCCGACGGAGAGACGTACCGCATTGATCGTGCCGAGCCCGGCGTCCGCTACCAGGATCACGACGTCGGGTGCGAGGGCGGCGACGAGCGCCACCGCGTCGCCGTCGTGCGTCTGGGGGGAGCGCACCCCTCCCGCACTCTCGACCAGGCCGACATCGACGCCCTGTGCGGGCCAGGCCAGCTCCTCGATGAGTCCGGACGTCGTGATCCGGTCCCGCCCGAGGACGTCGGCCGCCATTGGCGGGGCCATCGCCACCTCGTACCAACGGTGCGGCGGGCACACGGCCTCCGACTCCTCTCCGGTCGCTGCGCCGAGCACGGCGGCATCGAGACCGGCCGGGTCGTCCCCCGCCTCGAAGGACTGGGCCGGCTTGCGGGCGGCCACGGCCACTCCCGCCGCACGCAGGGTGGTGAGCACGCGGGCGGACACCCATGTCTTGCCGACTCCGGTCCCTGTCCCGACGACGACGACGAGGCGCCGGGGCCGCACCTGGTTCAAAGGGCCTGGGCCAGGAGGGCGGCCCGCATGGGGGCCAAGGCCTGGATCAACCGGGCCACCTGTAGGTCGGTGTGGGCGGCCGAGAGGGTCACCCTCAGTCGGCTGGTGCCGACCGGCACCGTGGGCGGGCGGATGGCGGGCACCCACAGCCCTTCGGCCAGCAGCGCGGCCGAGGCCTTGATCGCCCGCTCCTCGCTGCCGAGGACGACCGGGATGATGGGGCTCGAGGGCACGCCNNCGTCGCCCTCGGGTGAGCGCAGCACGCCGAGCGCGGCCAGTGCCGCCGCCGCGTCGGCCGGCGTCAGCCCGGTCGTGAAGATGTACGGGCGGGCCAGGTTGACCATGAGATCGATCACATCTTGGGGACCGGCCAGGAAGCCGCCCAGCGAGCCCAGCGTCTTGGACAGCGTCCCCATCCGGATCAACGTGAGGCCCGGATCGTGCGTGAGGTTGCGCGGCAGGTGCGGTCCGAGGACGGCATGCGCCTCGTCGAGGAGGAGGAGGGCACCGTGGCGGCGGCACAGTGCGGCGATCTCCCCCACGGGTGCGGCGTCGCCATCCATGGAGAACACCGTGTCGGTGACGACGATGGTCGGAGTGGCGGGATCCAACTCCAACAGCGCGGCCAGATGTCCCACGTCGCAGTGCCGGTAGATCGACAGCTGGGAACGTGACAGCCGGCAGCCGTCGATGATCGAAGCGTGGTTCAGCTCGTCCGAGAGCACGCGCACCTCGGGGCCGCCCAGCACGCTCAGTGCGCCGAGATTGGCGGCGAAGCCCGTCGGGAAGCAGATGGCGGCGTCGGTCTCCTTCCACTCGGCGAGCGCCCGCTCCAACTCGGTGTGCACCGGCCGGGAGCCGGTGACCAGCCGGGACGCCCCCGCGCCGGCTCCCCAGCGCCGCAACGCCTCGATGCCCGCTTCCACCACGTCCGGGTGAGCGCTCAACCCGAGGTAGTCGTTGGACGCGAAGGAGACCACCGGCGTCCCCCCGAGTATGCCGTGAGGGCCGAAGGCGTCGAACTCGCGGGGCTCGCGCCACCGACCGCTGGCCACGACCGTATCGAGACGCGCCCGCACCCGGTCGGCCCAGATGCGGAGCGGCGCCCCGCCTCGGTCCGCTGCGACGACGCCGGGTGTGTCGCCGACGATGTGCGGGGCGGCGTCGGGTGTCACGAGCCGGTCACCTCGTGCACTGACGCGTCGAGGGCGTCGATGATGCGCACGATCTCCTCTTCGGTCGTGGTCAGGGGTGGCATGACGACGACCACGTCGCCCAGCGGGCGCAGCAGCACGCCGCGCGCCACCGCCCCGGCACAGACGCGCCGGCCCCAGCGCAGCCCCGGTCGTGGCGGCGCCAGCTCGACGCCGACCATGAGGCCTCGTTGGCGCACGGCGGCCACGCCGGAGAGGGGAGCGATGCGTTGCTCGAGCAGCGCGGACAGTTGCCCGGTCCGGGCGCGGACGCGGGCGAGGACGTCCCAGTCTTCGATCAGACGGAGGTGCTCCAGGGCGACGGCCGCCGCAAGCGCGTTCCCCCCGTAGGAGTGACCGTGGAAGAACGTCTGCGGTCCGAGGTCACAACCCAAGAAGGCGTCGAAGACCTCCCCCGACGTGACCGTGGCCGACATGGCGAGATACCCACCGGTGATCCCCTTGCCCAGGCACAGCAGGTCGGGCCGCAGCCCGCACTGCTCGGACGCGAAGAGCGTCCCGGTCCGGCCGAAGCCGGTCGCCACTTCGTCGCAGATCAACAAGACGCCGTGGGCCCGGCATGTCTCGCCGAGGGCGCGGACGTCTGCCGCCTCGGCGCACAGCATGCCCGATGCCCCTTGCACCAAGGGCTCGATCACCACGGCCGCCAATTCGCCCGCCCGGCCTTCGACCGCGGCGCACGCCTTGGCCGCCCATCCGGGATCGGCATACCCGGGCGTGCGCACGACCGGGAAGCAGAGCGGATCGAACACGGCGCTGAAGACGCCGCCGTCGCCCAGGGAAAGCGATCCGATGGTGTCCCCGTGATAGGCATCGCCCAGAGCCAGGTATTGCGTGCGTCCCTCGACGCCCCGGTTGACCCAGTACTGGAAGGCGATCTTCAAGGCCTGCTCGACGGCCACCGCGCCGTCGGCGGCGAAAAGGAAGTGGGGAGCGTCGACCGGGACCACTCCGGCCAAGGCTTCGGCCAGCTCGATCACGACGGTATTGCCGTTACCGAGCATGGTGCTGTGCGCCACCTTGTTGACCTGGGCCACCAGCGCCGCATCGAGCTCGGGGACCCGGTGCCCGAGCGTGTTGACCCAGAGGGACGAGATCGCATCGAGGTAGCGCCGGCCGTCGACGTCGATCAGCTCGCGTCCTTCGGCGCGGTCTATCACCAGCGGCGAATTGGTGGCGTAGGTCCCCATTTGGGTGAACCCGTGCCAGACCACGGCGGCATCCCGCCCGATCCACTCGTGGGCTGCGGCTTCTCGCGGCATGGCGTCAGGCCTTGTAGTCGTAGAAGCCGCGGTCGGACTTGCGGCCGAGCAATCCGGCTTCGACCATGCGGGCCAACAACGGCGGCGGCGCGTAGAGCGGCTCCTTGAACTCCTGGTAGAGGGAGTTCGCCACGGCCATGGTCGTGTCGAGGCCGATGAGGTCCGCCAGGGCGAGTGGGCCCATCGGGTGGGCACATCCCTTGACCATGCCGAGGTCGATGTCGTCGGCGGTGGCGAAGCCCGATTCGAGCATGCGGACGGCGGAGAGGATGTAGGGGATGAGGAGGGCGTTCACGATGAAGCCCGCACGGTCCTGGGACCGGATCACCTGCTTGCCCAGCTGCTCGGTGGCGAAGCGCTCTGCCGTCTGCACCGTCTCGTCACTGGTCAGGAGCGATGTGACCAGTTCCACCAGGGGCAGCACCGGTACCGGGTTGAAGAAGTGGATGCCCATCACCTGGCTGGGACGGCCGGTGGCCATGGCCAACTTCATGATCGGGATCGACGAGGTGTTCGAGGCCAGGACCGCGTCGGGGGCTTCGACCACCTTGTCCAGCATCTCGAAGACCGTCACCTTTTCCGGCTCCGATTCCACCACGGCCTCGATGACCAACTGGCGGTCGGACAACGAACCGATGTCGGCGGCGTACTCGATGCGTGCGATCGCCGCCCCGGCGTCGGGCTCGCTCAGCTTGCCCCCCTTCTGCGCCCGGGCGATCGAACCGCTGATCCGCTCGCGCCCTCGTTCGAGGCTGGCCAGGTCGAGGTCCACCACCCGGACGTCCAAGCCGGCCCTGGCGGCCGCCTCGGCGATACCCGATCCCATGAGACCGCAGCCGACAACGCCAACCCTTTGGATATCCATTGGTTCTCTTCTCCTATCGGCACGTCCCGGCGCTCCGGCGCAATTGGACGAGTTGAGCATCCCGCTCTCCCTCCTGGCAACACCCACCGCCCACTTCCTCTTCCGGGCAGGGTTCTCCGAAGGGAGTTGAGGGGGCCGTTCTCGGCTAGTAAGTGCAGATCACGAATGATCGCGCCGGTGAGCGAAGGAGTGTTCGGCCATGCTGAGCAGTGACGAGGTACATGCAGCCCGGGAGCGCCTGGGTGCGGTCGGGGTGTGGGTGGGCTCCCTGCTGGGATCCTCCTCCATAGAAGAGGAGCGCCAGGCGGCGCGGCGCATCGAGGAGCTGGGCTACGGCTCCATTTGGACCGGTGAGATCGTGGGCGGCAAGGAAGCCTTCGCCCACCAGTCGGTGTTGCTGGCGGCCACCGAGCGCATCGTGACCGGGACCGGGATCGCCAATGTGTGGGCCCGACAGCCGGGCACTATGGAGGGCGGCGGGGCGACCCTGGGAGCGGCGTACCCCGGGCGCTTCGTGCTCGGGATCGGGATCAGCCACGGCCCGATCGTCGAACTCAGCGGGCAGACCTACGCCAACCCGATGGAGACGATGGTCGCCTACCTCGACGGCATGGACGCGTCTGTCGTCTTCGCTCCGGCGACCGAGGTGCCGGTTCCCCGCGTGCTGGCCGCGCTGGGGCCCAAGATGCTCGACCTCGCCCGCGACCGCGGCGACGGCGCGCACCCCTACCTGGTGCCGCCGGCGCACACGGCGCTCGCCCGTGCCGCCCTGGGTCCCGACAAGTTGTTGATCCCCGAGCAGGCCGTCCTGCTCGAAACGGACCCGGTCGAGGCCCGCCGCATCGGCCGTGAACACCTCTCGGGCTACCTGCGCCTTCCCAACTACGTCAACAACCTCAGGCGCCTGGGCTATGGCGACGACCTGGCCGATGGCGGGAGCGACCGGCTGGTCGATGCCATCGTGGCCTGGGGCGGTGAGGGGGACGTTGCCCGCCGGATCGCCGAGCATGCTGACAACGGCGCCGACCATGTCGTCCTCCAGCCGCTGGGCGACCTGCCGACTGCCGTCGGGCAGCTCGGGTGTTTGGCGCCGGTCGTCCTGGGAGGCGCATCGCCTCGATGAGGTGGCCCGGATCCGGCTCATCGGATTCGCAGCGCGGTCGGTGCGAGACTGCGGCCGTGTCATCAGAACCTGTTGCTCAGAAGTCCGGCGTCGTCGTGTTCTGCGACCTTGCGGGTGCGCTCACCCGTATCAGGTCCCGGTTCCCCGACCTAGAGGTCATCGATATCTCAAGCGGCGTGCCGAGAGGTGCGCACGGCGAGGTGCTGTTCGGCGGGTGGGGACCCAATTCGGTGCAGGCCATGGCGGCGGGTGTGCAATGGGCTCAGCTGAGCGGGACCGGCCTCGACGGGGTGCCGCCCGAGGTGCGGGCGGCACCGGTACTCACATCGGCCCGGGGGGTGGCGGCCCCGGCCATCAGCGAGTATGTGATCGCCGCCATGGGAGCGTTCGTCCGCGACTTTCCGGCCAACTGGCTCCGGGAACCGCCCGAGAGCTGGTTCGTCCAGCAGGCCGGCCTCTTGGCGGGAGCCACCCTCGGTCTCTTCGGGTTTGGCGGGATCGCACAGCGGGTGGCCCGCATCGCGCGAGCCATGGACATGTCGGTCGTCGCCATGCGCCGCCGGGACCTGCCCAGCCCCATTGAGGGCGTGACCATGACCACCTCGTTCGACGACCTGGTCTCGGCGACCGACCACCTGGTGCTGGCGGCGCCTGCCACCGACAACACCCGCCAGGTCGTCAACGCCGAGACGTTGGCGCTCGTGCGACCCGGGCTCCATCTCGTGAACATCGCCCGGGGCTCTCTGGTGGACCAGGATGCGCTGCGCCGCGCGCTGGATGACGGGACGGTCGGGCGCGCCTCGCTGGACGTGACGACACCCGAACCACTCCCGGCGGGGCACTGGATGTTCGACCACCCCAAGGTGTTCCTCACGCCGCACGCCTCGTGGGCCGGGCAGACGCAATTCGCGGCTGCCACCGACTACTTCTGCGACAACCTGGCTCGATTCATCTCCGGTGAGGCCTTGGAGGGTGTCGTGGGCCCCGACGGCTATTGATGAGAAGGGGCAAACGGGACAAGGCCAACCGCTACGAGCTCATCGGCTGTGCGCTCGAGGGCCATGCGCTGGTGGGAACGGACGTGCGGGTCATCGAGGCCGCGGACGCCGACGTCGTGCGAGAGCACGACGGTCTGCGCTGGTACCGCTGCCTGCGCTGCGACTCCTGGCTCCCCCGTCTGTCGCCGGCCGACCCCACCCTGGAGCGCCTGCCGAGCCGCGACGAGATCTCGGTCCCCTTGCGGGGTCGCACCTTGCGGGATCGCTACGTGCTCCGGTTGATCGCCGTGGAACGGTCGATACACGTCGTCGTGTTGAGCGGGTTGGCGGTGGCCGTCTTCCTCTTCATCGGTCATCGCAAGACGCTGCGGCATGACTACGTCGCCATCATCAACGGCCTCTTCGGCGCCTCGGGCGGACCCGACGCCAAGAAGGGCCTTCTGGGTGATTTCCGGCACCTTTTCGTGATTTCGCCCAGCCATCTCTATGACATCGGGTTTCTGCTGGTGGCCTACGCCACACTCGAAGCCGTCGAGGTGGTCGGCCTGTGGTTGGCCAAGCGGTGGGCCGAATACCTCACGTTCGTGGCCACGCTGGCTTTCGTACCGCTCGAGGTCTACGAGTTGGTGAGCGCGTTCGGCTGGTTGAAGCTGGTGACGTTCATCGTCAACGTGGCCGTTGTGGCCTACCTGGCGTTTGGCAAGCGGCTCTTCGGCCTCCGCGGCGGCCATGCGGCCGAGCTGGCGCGTCGCGACGCAGATGAGGGCTGGCCGGCTATTGATCGCCGGCCACCAGGGCAGCCGATCCAAGCGACGTAGCTGCCCGCGGTGACGGGTTACTGGCCCAGCGCCACCAGTGACCCGTTCATGAGCGGGACGTAGACCACGCCGTTCCACACAGAGACCTCACCTTGGATCTCGGACGCCGTGTTGAAGCTGGAGACCGTGGCTCCTGTCGTGGTGTTGATGAACTCGACCGCCGTGCCCGATGCCGTCACGATGAGGCCGGGCACCTCGGTGAGCGCGCCGAAGACGGTGCCGGACATGCAATTGCGCCACTCGATGGCACCGGTGGCGGGGTTGAGCGCAAAGACGTTGCCCGTACACGAGACGTTGTTGATGTCGGCGTTGTTGCCCCCGACGTAGAGCGTGGTGCCGTCCCACGCGGCGGACACAATTGACGAACCTACGGGCTCGGGGTCGCTGCCGGCCACCATCGTCTGCCACACGGGGCCGGCGGCCAGGTTGGTGCGGTCGAAGGCATAGAAGAAACCGTTCTTGTTCACCGCGCCGACCAAGGAGCGCACCTGACCGTTGATGGTGGCGGTGAACAGCGTCGGCGTTGATCCGAAGTCGCCATCGCCGATCTGACCCGACGACGGTACGGTCCAACTCGAGATGAGGCTGAGGTCGGTGGTGCTCAGCTTGACGATGGACGGGCCCAGGGTGCCGGCCAGAGTACACGCCGGGTTACCGGTGGTGAAATAGATGCTGTTATCAGTGCTGTCGATGGTCGGTGATCCCCACACCCCCGCGCCGGTGCAGGTGTTGGGCACTGTGTCAAAGGTGTGTTCTACGGCTCCGGTGACCATGTTCATCTCGACGACCTGACCTTGCACCAACGGGCAGTCACCGAACGACGCGATGCCGTAGTAGATGTTGCCGTTGTAGACCACGGGGGAGGACCACAAGAAGTGGTCGGGGCTCGAACCCAATGGCGTCTGCCAGATGATGGCGCCTGTCAGCGCGTTCAGCGCGTAGAACGTACCGGCCCCACCGGGTACGAAGAGCTCCGGCGTCGTGCCCACGGTGGCGGCCGTGGGGGTGCCGCTCGGGCCCGCTTCCGCGGGGATGCACGAGGCGACGGTCGTCGTCCCCAGGTTGGCCGTCCAGACATCCTGGCCCGAAAGGTTGGTGCCGTGTTCGTTGCCGTTCCAGTCGGCCCAGTACACCAGGTTGTTGGCCACGATCGGCTGGGCGAAGCTCCCCCCACCTGCGCTGTCGGTCCAATCCAGCTTGAGGGTCGACGCGTTGGCCTGCGTCAGGCCGCTCTGCGAGGGGTAGTACCCGCTGCGGGCGATGTCACCGCGATAGGTCCCGCTCGGAGCAAGGGTGTAGTAGGTGAACTGGTCGCCGCTCGAGG
>PMLV01000266.1 GCA_003160635.1 Acidimicrobiaceae bacterium
TCCGCCCTCTCAGCTCATTGATTTGCCAATGCAAACCGTCTCAGTCAAGGTTGACACAGAGGGTCGAGCTGGTGGGCCTCGGCCCCGACACTGCCGCCCTTCTCCTCATCGCCGCCGGCGACAACCCGTCACGACTGCGCAGCGAGGCCACCTGGGCCAAGCTCTGCGGTGTGGCGCCACTCGAAGCGTCCTCGGGCAAGGTCACCCGCCACCGTCTCAACCGTGGCGGGGACCGACAGGCCAACCACGCCCTGTGGCGCATCGTTCTGACCCGGATGTCATGCCACGCGCCGACCAAGGTCTACGTGGCGCGTCGCACCGCGGAGGGGAAGTCCAAAAGAGAGAGATCATGCGCATCCTCAAGCGCAACGTCGCCCGGGAGGTCTACCACTACCTACCCCGGGACTAGAGCTCCTCGGAACGGCGGGCCTGGCCCACATATCCCGGCTGCCGCGTTCACGTTGGCCTGCTAACGACTTGCCGGCCCGCTGTTCCGAGTTGCATCCGACTTCGTCGAAGTGATCGCACCGATGGCTTAATAAGAGTCTGCTCTCGACATCTCGAGTGGCCCTTTCATGTCGTGTCTCGCAGCATCACCATCGACACCAAACTTGCCCCTTGACATCCATAGGAGATTCGTTATACGTGGCTAGGGAATGACAAGCCTCCAATCTGTCGAACAACGAGCGGCTACGCCTCAATCTCGACTGCGTGTACCCCGACATCGAGAACTTGTGGACCACCATCTCGTGTCATCGGCGCAACCGCTGACTGCGCGTTCAGCTCAGAATCGAACACGAGTATGCAAGTGCCGATGCCAGCACCATCGTTCATCCACATGCCTTTTTGGAACCCTGGAAGCGCCTTTGCCTCAGGGATGACATAGGTATTCAGAATCGAGTGACGATGCTCAACGTCGGAGTCTGGGTCAGCCTTGGCTTGAATGACAACAGCGTGTGCCATCTCGCGCACCTCGAACGCAGCTACGCCATCGAGCTCGTCGGCGACACCTGCTGGAAAGTCTACGCCCAGTGGGGTCGCCTCCCTCGTCTCATTAGCTGCCTGAAGAGCCGTGACCCGCTCCAACGCATGCGCACGAGCGTGGACCTGTTCCTCCGCTTCCCGTTCAATCCGCCGGGCTATCTCTTCGAGGACCGCCCCGAGCCGCAGGGCCGGGCGCTCGACATCCATCGCTGCCCCGTGGCTGACTACCTGGTGCCGCGGGGTGGAGGTGACCTGGCCGTCGGCTCTTGGTGCAACCTCGACTTCGAGCTGGCCCGGATGTGGGGCGGAACGCTCGAGCGCAGTGGCTCACTTGCCGGTGGCGCCCCGCTGTGCGACTTTCGCTTCAAGGTAGCCACACCGTCGGCCACACAGGTGGGGCTACCTACTCATCGGGTCGACGGAAACAGGGGTGCATCCAAGGGCTCTTGACGCCCAGGCACCAGGTACATACCCTCTAGGGGTACTAGGTAGGAGGAGAGTCATGCGGCCTGGCTACATCGACGACAAGGAAGCCATCCAAAAACGCCTGCGCAAGGTAGAAGGCCAGATCCGAGGGCTTCAGCGCATGGTCGACGAAGACCGCTACTGCATCGAGATACTCGAGCAGGTGTCCGCCGCCACCAAGGCCCTCCAGGCGGTGGCCCTCGAGCTGCTCGATGACCACCTGGCCCATTGCGTATCCGATGCCGTGCGCAAGGGTGGTGACGAGGCAACCGAGAAGCTCAACGAGGCTTCCGTCGCCATCGGGCGACTCGTCCGCTCCTGACGTACATGCTGGCCACAGCCACCTTCGTGGTGGACATCGGACGCTCGCTGCGCGAGGGGTTCTTCATGTTCTGGGAAACCCTGTGGCCGCTCATCCTCGGGTTCGGGCTCTCGGGTGCCGTCCAGGCCTTCGTCAGCCGCGACTCGATGCAGAAGAAGCTGGGCGATCATCGACCGGCGTCGATTGCCAGGGCCTCGGGCTACGGCATGGTCTCCTCGTCGTGCTCTTATGCGGCGTCGGCCATGACCAAGTCGCTATTCGTCAAAGGCGCAGACTTCGTGGCTGCCATGGTGTTCATGTTCGCCTCGACCAATCTGGTGATTGAACTGGGCATTGTGCTCATTGTCTTGATGGGCTGGCAGTTCGCGATCAGTGAGTTCGTGGGTGGGTTCATCATGATCGGCCTACTCGCTTCTCTCGGCGGACTCTGGCTGCGGGGTCGCTTGGTGGACCAAGCCAAGGAACGTCTCACGGGGTCTTCGGGACACGATCACGAGCACGGACCCCCAGAGAATGAAGAACTACAGCGTCAGCCTTGGGCCACCAAACTGCGTTCCAAAGGCGGTTGGGCCGACTCGTCCACCTACACCATGGCTGACCTCACGATGCTCCGAAAGGAATTGGTGATCGGCTATGTCGCCGCCGGATTTTTGGCCACCCTCGTGCCAGTCCATTTCTGGAACACGGTCTTCCTTCACGGCCATGGATTCTGGACCAGCCTCGAAAATGTCATCGTTGGGCCGTTCATCGCCATCATCAGCTTCGTCTGCTCGGTTGGAAATGTGCCCCTCGCCGCCGCGCTTTGGCATGGGGGCATCTCCTATGGTGGTGTGATCTCCTTCATCTTCGCCGACCTCATCGCGCTACCAATTTTGCTCATTTACCGCCGCTACTACGGCACCAAGCTGACGCTTCGGATGCTGGCAGTTTTCTGGGCGATTATGGCAACGGCCGGACTCATCACCGAGGGCATATTCCGAATCGCTGGTTTGGTGCCCAAGACTCGCCCGACCCAGATTGTCCCGGATCATTTCTCCTGGAACTACACGTCATATCTCAACATCGTCTTCTTGGCATTGTTCGGATTGCTCTATTGGACCTATCGCAACCGCGAACGTCTGGGCGGAGGCGACGGCAATGCGTTGGACCCAACATGTGGAATGCAAGTCGAGATAGCCAACGCACCAGCCTCAATGATGCTTCAAGGGAAGCGCTTTTACTTCTGTTCTGACAATTGCGCAGAGCGGTTCTCGGCTGACCTTGAGCGGCGGGCTGAACAAAAGCTGTAAGCAGCCTGTGGTGGTGAGCATGAACACACGGCGATCGATCGCCAGTAGTAAGCAGAGCAATTTAGGAGACGAGGATTCAAATGAAAGAAGAACGAATCCTGCAGCAGGTAGGCAAGATGGTGGAGTCAGGCCGGATCACCGAGGAAGAGGCGGCTCGGCTTCGCGCTACGGAGGGAATGGCTGAGTTCGATGCCGCCGTTGGAGTCATCCGGGCGCGACATGCCGGGATCCATATGGAGTCGGCCACCGCCAGTGGGGAGATGAGCCAGGAGGAGTCGGAGGGTTACCTCGAACGTCTACGTAATGGAGAGCATCCGAAGGGGCTCCGAGCGAGGCTCGCAAAACATCGACCGCGCCGACACTCTGTCACTCCCCCTCACGACGACGGGCGGGTCACTAACTGATCCGACAGCGGTGCCCGGGAGTGGCATGCCCAGACCGGGCCGTTCCTAGTGGAGGAGCAATCGCGAGCACGGCTCCCGTGAAACACCCCTCAGAGATGCCGAACATTCAGCCATCGAACACAAATTCGTGACGGAGAAACGGCGTAGATCGGCAACCTTCGACATCCAGCGTTCCCCACGAGGTGTCCCACTTTGACGGTGCAATAAGCAAGTGGGACATGCCTCCTATGTGCCGTCTTGCCGCGCCCGCTCCCAGCGGTCGGGGACAGGTCCGACTGGATTGTTGGCCGGGCGTTTAGGGGCACCCTTCACTCCGACTCTGGGATCAGACAAACATGCGCGCAGAAGGGGCCCGAAGGCCCCTTCGCACGACGACTGCCTCACCCTGACTGCTCTCAGAATACCAGTCCAGTCGATTCCGGAGGTTTGGCCGACCGTTCCTTGGAAGCGCCCTGGGTCTGGATGACAGCTTCACCCTGACTACGTGAGTGCTCCGGGTGGGTTCCCGGCCGGGGCGCCCCCCGAGGGTCGGGCTGCTGGTGGCCAGTCACCATCGATTCGGCAGCCCGACTCGGCGGGCCTAACCGCGGCCCAGGCCGGCAGCGAACGGGGTCGGCTTGATAGGGCGGTCGAATCGGACAAACGGGGGCACTCAGGACGGCAGAACTAGCCGTCAGACATCGCTGCCGAACGGGCTGAATAGGATTACGCCGGATGTCTTCACGGCTCGATAAGTCCTGGGTGGTTCTCGCGAGTCATCAGACGGACGAAGCCAATCGTTGCGTGGACATAGTTTCGCGCCCCGACGGTACCTACGGCTTTGAGGTGTTCCGCAGAGATCCCGAGGAGATGGGTGCTTGGATACCGGTCAGCCTTGGGACGAGGAGGGTCCGACCCAATCAGATCACGACAATCTCCGCCACCAAAAACGGCATCTCTTCGATTTTGTCAACATCGAACGGAACGACGTCAACGTCCGCGAAGCTGTTCGCCAGTGCGAGTGGGTCAGGAGCGACCCCGACAACGGTTCGCATAGCGAATCTCACATACGCCCTCCGGAGGCCAACGGGAACCCGGCTGCCTCGTGCAAACCTCCAAAAGTCCGCTGCGGTGCTGGACCCATCAATCTCGACGATGACGATCTTGCCCCCGGGCCTCACGACGCGAACGCATTCGGCGACGGCGGCCTTGGGGTCCGGCCAATGCTTCCATGCACACGATGAGATCAAGGTATCGAAGGTATCGACGGGGAATGGCAAGGACTCCGCCCGAGACCGCACGGCGAACGTTGCACCTCGTTTCGGCGAGCGGTGGCTAAGTCGTCGCACCTGCGATATCGACGGATCGACCCCAAACACATCCACCCCGCAGGAGCCTGCGATCGACGTCGCAATCAGGCCACCACCGCACCCGACGTCGAGAACTCGATGTCCGACAACCATAGGGCGGATGACTGGAACCACCACTTTCGCGAGTGCTGGAGCGATCGTCGCCTCATAGGCAAACGCTTCAGGAGAGGAGAACGCTCTACGGCACACACCGTTGGCCAGTCGCGCCCATATGCCGTTTGCACCCTGGTCTTGGAGCTCGACAAGGGTGCTCACTCCACCATCATGGCTCCTGGCGGATGTTTATTCCAGGTTCACCGTGACCTCGTCCCGGCGTATTGGGCGCCCCGACACTGCACGACTCTGGCGCGCAAAAGGGGCCCGAAGGCCCCTTCGCACGACGACTGCCGTCCCCTGACTGGTTCTCAGAATACCAGCCGACGTCGCGTACCAGGCGACCATTCTTCCATAGCGCCCTGGGACTGGACGTCTGCCGTCCCCTGACTAAGGACGAGCACCGGGTTCGATTCCCGGCCCGGGCCCCCCCCGAGGGTCGGGCTGCTGATGGCCGGTCACCATCGCTACGGCAGCCCGACACTCCGGGCATAAGGTGCGCATCAGCCCGGCGGATGGGGACACCCTAAGACACCGTGGTCGATGAACTTATGGGGGCACCCGTGTCCATCGAAGCGGGTCACCTCCAGTGCAAAGATTGGCGCAGTGGTTCGTAGATGGTACAAACGAGGAGATAGTTGATGACAACTCAACCCAAGTCCTCTTCGGGCACTCATCGCCCACCAGGCACCAAAGCTGGGGCTGGCGCAACAGCCCTGAAGGCCAAGCTGCCCAAGAGGCGTTCGATCAAGCTGCCGTTCATCGGCGAACAGGCGCTGGCTGATCTGGCCTTTACAGCCGGTATGGGTGTGTTGGTGGTGGCAGAGATTGTGGAGCTTCCTATCGCACTGATCGTGGTGACTGGTAAGTGGGAGGCCGACCAACACCACAACCGCTTGCTGGCGGCGCTTGGAACGAGCATGGAGGATGCAGGCTGAATCCATGACCATGGCCACTCCCGGTCACGATTCGAGCTGGGGATGGCGTCCAGGGGCGGGGACGGGGGCACGCTCCAGACTGGGATTCACCGCGAGTTGAGATGGCGGGCGTCGCCGACCCCGCATGCACGCCCGTGAGGGGCAACCCACATGGAGATCAACTCCACTTCACCCTCTGAGGGTGCCGTCGCGCTCGCCATGCCGGTCGGCCGATCGTCAGGCGCGCCACTACGTTGAACGGAACAGTGACCAGTCGAGCACGCCACCGTGCTTCGGTATCACCGGCACCAGTCCACTCAGCAAGTGTTGATCCAAAGGCGCCAGGTGCCTCGGCGAGTGCCGCCTGACGCAACGTACGCCAGAGAGCCCAGTCATCCTCACAAAGCTGTTGGGCGGTAATCATTGTCTGCCGCCGAAAGATACCTCCGGCGATTCCTTCACGAACGTTCCGCCAACTGGAGGAGAGGCTGCCGCCAGCCCGGCGGATTGGGACACGTCTGAGCACGGAACGGGCACCCCCGTTAGCGGCGGCCCCTTCTGGGTATAGATACCTCCACGCGGCTACGGGAGAAAGGTACCAATACCGATGACCACAGCGGAGGACCCAATCAATACTGTCGCAACGGCACTACGCGGCGCAGTGAATAAAACAGTCGATCTGATGGACTCGACCCATCTCCACTCCCTTGGAGACGCCGGGCACGAGGCGGCCTCCCGAGTGCTGGCGGGTACACCGGACCTGACTGCACGCTTGGGTTCGGCTCCCGTGGATCTGCATTCGCTCCGCGTCTCGACCGCTCGCCGAGCACATCAGCCCGCACACTCGATTGACGAACGCGCGGACGCGCTCGCCCCCACAAAGTCAGGCGGCCACCGATGGCACAAGCGGTTCTTTGTGCTCGCACTTACTGGCGCAGCAGCCTTCTACGTCAGCCGGAAGCTGACGCAGGGGAAGACTCCATCGCGGCGGGTGAACGAACCACCCGTTGAGATACTGCATGAGGAAGTGATCGCTGACGGCTCATCCACCGGCGCCACCCCAGGGGAGCCAGCCGACGCTGTGGCGACCACGCCCGGTCCCAAGAGCAGCTCGAACGGCGCACGATCCAAGAAGGCTGAGGCCAAGTAGCGTTCCAATTTTTCGGCGTGGCTCGTGGCTCCGAGAGTGACTTCGCCGAAGAGCCGGCCTTTCAGGGTGTAGAGCCGGTCAAGCTGGCCGTGAGCCGTTCCCGATTGACTGAGGATGTCCCACAACGGTGCACGCCATTTTCACCCCCTATGGACCGTCCTTCATTCGACGGCCGGACCTCCAGACGATCTCCGATGTGCCGACTGGCCACAGGTAACAAGAGCTAGCGCCGGCGGCTTCCCGGGGCGCATCGAACCGGCGGAGTGGGTCACTCCAGAGATGATCTGTGGATTTGTTGGATTCAGACTTAGCCGGATCCCCTCCACCGTTCGTTATGGTCTAATACGACGTATTCGGCTGCCAAATGAGAGAATCAATCCATGTCTGATGCCATAGTTCGCATGACACGCGTGTCGGCCCCAGTGCGCGACAGGTTGCGTTCGTACAGAATTGAGCTGGACGGAACCGTAATTGGAAAGATCCGGTCAGGAGAGTCGACAGACTTCAGTGTCGAACCTGGTCATCACCGCCTACGCATGAAGGGCGATTGGACCGGAAGTCAAACGCTTTCATTCGAGATAAAAAGGGGCGCCGTGGCGCATTTCGAATGCCAGCCAAACGGTCACTCACTGACTGCCTTGATCGACACGTTTAAGTCCTTGCTCAAACACGGAGATCCCTGGATCGACCTACGGGAAGTAACAGGAGAGGACATCGAGGGAACGTAACGTTCTGAATCCTCACGCCCAGAACCGGCGTTACGGGGGCAGGTGGCGTTAGTGAAAGAGACAGGTCACTACTGTGCGAGAAGGGTGTCCAAGTTCAGTCGCCACCCTCGTACTTGAAAGAAACCTTCACCCTGGCTCGATACGCCTTGACCTTCCCATCCTCGAGCTGGAGGTCCAGTTCAGCCACCTCGGCGACTCGAAGATCACGCAAGGACCCACTTGCCGTGGCCACTGCCGCGCTAGCGGCCTTCTCCCAGGATTCTCCGCTCGTACCTACGAGTTCTATGACCTTGTACACGCTCTCGGCCATGACAAGCTCCTCTCTCTTCGATGTTGCCAAGAGACTACGCCGTACTGGTCGCTGCTTTCACCGACGTGTCAGGCTCAACGTGGCGCCCCGCATTGCCTTTGGCGGATCTCCCTCCAAGCCCACCAGACTCGCGGATTAGAACTGATCCCAACGACCAGAGATGGCTCAGCCGTGACCAGAATGGCGTCAGCTAACCTTTGCCCCGCCTGCCACCCGGCGAGTCAGACCCGGCGACGGGGGCACCCGGTGCACGCGCGGCGTAGCCTTCCCCTGTGACGAAAATGACAGAGCGACTTCAAGCAGTTCAGATCAAGATCAATAGTGCGCGCGACGCTGTACGAGGAGACGACGGAGCGTCGCCGGTACTTGCGGCCGTGGTCGACGAATTCGCCAAGAAGGGGGAGAAGGCGGCCCAATCGCCGGACGAGCGCGTGGCCGTCATTGAACTGGAGCAAGCAGGTGATAGTGCCAAGGTGGCGGTGGAGGCAGACCCGGGCGTGTCACCCGCTACCCGGGACGCCGTCTTAGAAGCGCATCTGGCGATCTGTATTGCCAAGAGCAAACTCGATCTCTAACCCCGCAAGGTGTGGGGCCTAACAGAGTGAGTTACCGTCCTTCTCCCGGCGATCTGGGCTATTTAGCGGAGTCCACAGCAGGTGGTTCAGCCTGTTGCGAGCGCTTCGAAGTTCTCGTAGAGCCGCGGCTCACCCAGGCGCTCCCGGGCTTTCTTAGCCGTAGGTCCGACGCGGGCCCAGGCACCGTCTACCCACCACAGGTCCTCGACGAGCTCCTTGTCGAGGGTCTTGTGTTTGACGAGAGTGGCGACCGTCTCGCCGAACGTCAAGATCGTCCGGACCGCCTTTTGGTCCGCTGTTGCCGCCTCGGGGTCGAACCCATCGGCGAAGATCTCGTGCGTTGCCTCGTCGAGACCTATTTCCGCTCCCCAGCGGACGATCTGCATCACCAAAGCCGCATCTTCGTACTTGGCACCCATCGCTACTCCCCGTTTCTCCCATGTCCGGCACCGGACCTCTCGAGACGCCGAACATAGCGCGGTCGATCGGATCGCACCCGGTCAAAAGCAGGATGTCGAGCGATCCCACCGCCGAGTACCTAATCGGCAACATCCACGTCGCAGCGGGTCGTTGAGACGGCACTGGTGAATTCCCCCAATCCCTACCGATTCGACCCATCCGCAATGCCGGATACCGTCGGCCAACCTACCGCTCACCGACTGTCCATTTGGTGCCGACTTGTCCCGGCGTCATTGGTCGGGGGCACCCTCCGCGCCATTGACGGGCGCGCGACGCTCCTATCAATGTCAAGTCCTTATTTTGGGGCTCCGGGGTCAAGACAGCGGACACAACAATGACGAGCCACTCGAAAGCTGAGGGCATGCTCTTACGAAGTCGTGCGACACGAGGTCGCACGTGGTGAGTGGTTACGTCGATTGGAGGGCCAGTCATGGTGACGTAGCTCAGGTGGTGCTTATGCCTGTCCCCGTCCCGACATGCGCCGCTGGTAACGGTGGGGTGTGAAGCTCGGCGAAAAGCCCAAGGGTTCCTGTTCCACCCGGGAGCCACAGGTGAGGGGAAGGCCGGACGGGTGAACGACCGTGAACCCTTGGTTGATGCCTCGTGATAAGAGTCCTCGGATGGTGGTAGCTGGTCCGGGGTTTAGGGACTTCGCCGTTGTGATGCGGCGTGTGGCGGTCGGAGAGGCTTTCCGGCCGTGAAGGCACCGCAGTCCCCGGGGTATAGAGGGCACCCACCCCGGCCGTGTCTCATGCGTGCGAAACGTGACAATCCCGTCGTGGTCCCGACTTTGTAGTAGCGGAGCCGGGTAAGCCAACCGTGAGGAAGGCCCATTCCCCGGCGGGCAAAGGATGGCCAAGAAGCGAATGCCGGCAGCCGAACAGCGACAGGAAAGCGGGACATTATGGGCGGCTCCTCCGTCGGCCGTCTCGTATAACTGGCCGGATACGGGCTTCGTTCCCGGACCTGAAATGGTGCTGACTTGGTCAGGTGGGTCTGCGAGGAAACGATGACAAGTAACCCCAGCACCGAGGGACATGTTGGACACGACGGCCAGGCCGTGGTGAACGGACCTGAGGGCGGAACGCTTGATTGGTTGTCAGTCGACTGGCAGCAAGTTGAGCATGACGTAAGGCGGTTGCGCCAGAGGATCTTCGCGGCGTCACAGGCAGGGGACCTGGTAAAGGTCCGCAATCTGCAAAGACTGATGCTTCGGTCACACGCCAACGCGTTGTTGAGCGTGCGGCGGGTGACCGAACTCAACGCTGGCCGCAAGACGGCAGGCGTCGACGGCAACGTGGTGGTGACTGCGCCCGGCAAGGCCCAACTGGCCGACTGGGTGCAGCACCACGACCGAGCGTGGGAGCCGAAGGCTGTCAAGCGGGTGTACATAGCAAAGAGCAACGGAAAACGGCGCCCGCTCGGGATACCCGTGATCGCCGACCGGGCCTTGCAAGCCCACGTCGTCAACGCACTGGAGCCCGAATGGGAGGCACGGTTCGAACCGAAGTCCTATGGCTTCCGTCCGGGCCGGGGCTGCCATGACGCCATCGAAGTAATCCACAAGACCGCAAAGGGCAAATACTCCAAGCGGCAGTGGGTCCTCGATGCGGACCTGGCGGCAGCGTTTGACCGGATCGACCACACCCATCTTCTCGGTGCTCTCGGTGGCTTTCCGGCCAGGGGGCTGATCGAGGGATGGCTGAAAGCTGGCGTGATCGAAAATGGTCGCTTCGCTCCGAGCGAGGAGGGAACCCCGCAAGGCGGGGTGGTCTCCCCAGTGCTGTTGAACGTGGCCTTGCACGGGATGGAAGAAGCCGCTGGAGTCCAATATCACCTGACCGGCGCTCACGCCGGGCGGACGGTGACGGGCTCTCCGGTGGTGGTGCGCTACGCAGACGACCTCGTAGCATTCTGCGTCAGTCGTGAGCAGGCCGAGATGGTCAAAGCGCGACTGGCCGGATGGCTGGCGCCCAGGGGTCTGGCTTTCAACGAGGACAAGACGCGTGTCGTCTCCCTCCGCGAAGGTTTCGACTTCTTGGGATTCAACGTCCGCCGCTATGGAGAGAAGCTGCTGATCAAACCATCCAAGGCGGCCATCAAGCGACACCGGGAACGGCTGGCCGCAGAGAT
Source organism: Acidimicrobiaceae bacterium (assembly GCA_003160635.1). GTDB lineage: Bacteria > Actinomycetota > Acidimicrobiia > Acidimicrobiales > RAAP-2 > Bog-473. Next base: position 11,179 of record PMLV01000266.1, read on the forward strand.
GAAGGCCCTGCGAGGGGCCAACGCCGCTGCGGTGCTTCAGCGACTGAACCCGATCATTCGGGGTTGGTCGGCCTATTACCGGACGGTGGTGTCTACCCGGACCTATTCCGGTCTGGACAACTATGTGTGGCAGCTCACCTACAAGTGGGCCACCCACAGCCACCAGAACAAACCGAAGCGGTGGGTCGTGGCCCACTACTTCGGCGAGTTTCATAAGTCCCGACGTGACCGGTGGGTATTCGGTGACCGTGAGAGCGGCGCCTACCTACTCAAACACGCCTGGACCAACATCGTCCGACACCAAATGGTCCCAGGCCGGTCCTCACCAGATGACCCCACCCTGGCCGACTATTGGACCAGACGGCGAAAGCACAGCAGACCCCCGCTGGACGGCTTCACCCTGGGCCAGCTTCGAGCCCAGCACGGACGCTGCCCGGCCTGCGGTCAACTTCTGCTCCACGCCGACCAAGAACCACAAACCCTCCTTGAGTGGGAGCAGTGGCTGGCGGTGACTCGCAAAGCGGTCCGCAAACAAGCGGTCACCGTCGAGCAAGTCTCTGGACAATCGGGCGACCCTGTCGCAGTCCATCTCATACACGCCTGGTGCCGGTTGTCGGCTTCCCGCCGATGACCACACCGGGCCGCACAACTCTTTGCAGGCCCATGACTCCATGGGACCCGCTTGAGCCCGGTGCGGTGAAAGTCGCACGCCGGGTTCTATGTCCAGAGCGTGGTTATGTTGAAGACGGCTCTGGCTTGCTGCGTTTTCCCTGCTGGGGGTCGCTTCGGATGGTGAGGCGCTCAACATAATCGTGGCCGTTTCGTGGAGGCTTCACGGGTTGATGTTCCGTGATCCGACAGGAGGCAAGGATGGCCAGGAAGGTGTGGGTTCCGGTGGTGTCGGGACCGTTGGCGCCGTACGCGGCGGGGTTCGAGTCGTGGCTGAGGTCACGATCGTATTCGTCGTCGGCGGCGGCCGACCGGATGTATCAGCTAGATCAGCTCAGCCGTTGGCTCGGGCGCGAGGGGCTGGGCGTCGGGGAGCTGACGGGCGATCAGGCTCAGCGGTTCACGGCGGCCCGCCGGGCTGCTGGTTTGGTGAGCTGGGCTTCACCGCAGAGCGTGACGCTGCCGCTGGAATATCTGCGCACGCTGGGAGTCGCGCCGGTGCCGGCACCGGTCGTCGCGCAGAGCCTGCTCGAAGACCTGCTCGAGGACTATCGCCGGTATCTGTCGGCCGAGCGCGGACTGTGTGATCACACGGTGTTGGATGCCTATGGGCCGGCGGCCAGGCTCTTCCTGGCGAGCCGCGACGGCTCCGATGGGCTGGGCCTGGAGCGGTTGTGCGCGGCGGACGTGACCTCGTTCTTGGCGGGCGAGTGCCCGAAGCGAAGCATGTCCGGCGCACGAGATCTGGTGTGTGCGTTGCGGTCGTTGTTGCGCTATCTGCATCTGGCGGGGGTGATCGAGGTGCCGCTGGTGTGGGCGGTCCCGTCGGTCGCCGATCTGCGGGACCGCACGCTGCCGCGTGGGCTGGAGCCAGGGGCGGTGAAGAGGCTCTTGGCGAGCTGTGATCGGCGCAGATTGGTCGGCCGGCGTGATTTCGCGATCCTGTTGCTGTTGTCGCGCCTTGGGCTGCGCGCGGGCGAGGTCGCCGGGTTGCGGCTCGATGACGTCGACTGGCGTCGCGGCGAGTTGCTCGTTCGCGGCAAGGGCGGCCGTCACGATGTGCTGCCGTTGCCCGTCGATGTCGGCGAGGCGATCGTGTCCTATCTTCGCCGCCGCCCCTGCTGCGAGCGCCGGGAGCTGTTCTTGCGGGTGACGGCGCCACGCGAGGTACTGAACCGGAGCACGATCGGGTGGGTTGTCCGCGCCGCGTGCGATCGGGCCGGTCTAGCCAGAGTCGGCGCCCACCGTCTCCGGCACACGACTGCGACCGGGATGCTCAGGCAGGGCGCGTCGCTTGGCGAGATCGGCCAGGTGCTACGCCACCGCGAGCAGAAGACCACCGCCCTCTACGCGAAGGTCGACCGAATTGCATTAGGCGGGCTCGTGCGCCCGTGGCCGTCGCTGGGAGGTGTGGCATGACCATGCTTCAAGAATCGCTCGTCGACTATCTGCAGATCCGCCGTCGGCTCGGCTTCGAGATGCCCCAGGACGGCCGGCTGCTCGAAGGGTTCGTTGAGTTCCTCGAGCAAGCCGGCGCTCCCGGGATCACTGCCGAGCTGGCGCTTGCGTGGGCGAGGCTGCCTGTGGACGCGCACCCACACCGCTGGCGTCAGCGGCTCTCCGTCGCCCGCGGGTTCGCGCGTCATGTCGCGACGATCGACCCTACAAGCGAGGTTCCCTCGACGGATTTGCTGCCTGGGCATCGCTCCCGGATCGCCCCCTACATCTACACCGAAGAAGAGATCGCGGCGTTGATGGCAGCCGCGCGCAAGTTGCAACCGCAGCTGCGCGGCATGCGTCATGCGACGCTGATCGGGTTGCTCGCGGTCACCGGGATGCGCCCGGGCGAGGCGGTCGGGCTCGACCGCCAAGACGTCGATCTAAAGAACAGCGTGGTGGCGGTCCGCGCCGGAAAACAGAAGAAACAGCGCGAGCTGCCGTTGCACAAGACCACGGTCAACGCACTGCGCGACTACGCCCGTCTGCGCGACGCTCGTATCCCTGAGCCCTCAACCCCGGCGTTCTTCGTCTCCGCCAGAGGACGACGTATGGGACGCGAGGAGCTCAACCGCACCTTCATGAAGCTGGTCTGCGAGGTCGGCTTGGACGGCCGCGGGGCTCGCGCCAGGCCTCGACCGCATGATCTCAGACATGCCTTTGCCGTGAACACTTTGCTCGGTTGGTATCGCGCCGGCGAGGACATCGACCGACGGATGCCGCTTTTGTCCACCTACCTCGGTCACGTCGATCCCGCGTCAACGTATTGGTATCTGGAAGCGGTCCCCGAGCTGCTCGAAATGGTCAGCCGGCGCTTGGAGGAACTGCTGGAGGTGGTCTCATGACCGCGCTCGCACCAGTGCTCCAGGGTTTCTTCACCCAGCGTCTGATGACCGAGCGCAACGCAAGCCCGCAAACAATCGCCGCTTACCGCGACACATTCCGGCTGCTGCTCCGCTTCGCCCACGATCGGACCGGCAAAGAACCCTTTCAGCTCGACATCGATGATCTGGACGCTCCGCTGATCGGCGGGTTTCTCACCCATCTCGAGCAGGCACGGGGCAACAGCCCCAGGACCCGCAATGCCCGGCTCGGGGCGATCCACTCGTTCTTCCGGTTCGCTGCCCTCGAACACCCCGAGCACGCGCACACGATTGCTCGGGTGATGGCGATCCCGACCAAGCGCTATGAGAGCAGTATCGTCTCCTACCTCGTCCTCGACGAGATCAAAGCGCTGCTCGCCGTCCCCGACCCGTGCACCTGGCTGGGGCGCCGCGACCACGCGCTGCTGGTGCTCATGATCCAGACCGGCGTGCGCGTCTCGGAGCTCACCGGCTTGCGCGTCTGCGACGTGCACCTCGGGACTGGCGCCCACATCCGGGTAACAGGCAAAGGCCGAAAGAAGCGCGCTACGCCCCTGACCAGCGAGACCGTCAACGTCATGCGCGCCTGGCTCACCGAACGCCGTGGCGAGCCCGACGAGCCGCTATTCCCAACCCGCCAGGGACGACCGCTCAGTCGCTACACAGTCGGCGTCGTAGTATCAAAGCACGCCGCCACGGCAGCCGCCGGTTGCCCTTCACTGCAGACAAAACGGATCACCCCGCACACGCTGCGTCACACCTGCGTTATCTACGGTGAAATGAAC
>PMLV01000102.1 GCA_003160635.1 Acidimicrobiaceae bacterium
ACCCTTGTTCAACAGCGCCCTAGGGGGACGTTGGTGACGCCATGAGGCATCAGTCCACAGGGCTCGGCGGACGATCGTGCAGTTGCGTGGACTACATGTCGTCTACGCAGGCCACCTCGTCAACACCCTCTTCTGTCGGCGGACTGAAGATAACGGCACGAGTGGGGCACCTCTGAAGTCCTGGCCACCGAATTTTTGGGGGCACCTAAAGGGCTCAGAATGACGGTCCGCAAGGATCGGCATACGGGACGCATCACCGGCCCCACCCGGCGGACTTGGACACACGCGTTACCGATGCCGATCCCGAGTCCCCGGCAAACGACATATGCCGATACGGAAGCCGGCGACCAATCCGACGTCCGCCTCCCTTGTCGAGCCTGCCGACGGCTCGCCACGTTGCACGCTCTTGCCGCCGATGCTGTTCATCGGCTCACTTTGGCGAGCTGCAGTGTCACATTGGACGGTGTCTTGGTTTTCATTGGATCGAGAATCCGATACGCGAGCAGCTTCACGCGATCCGTTACGAGGAACCATGCCAGGGCATAGCCCCATACGAAGGCCGCATATCCCCACCCGATGGGAGTCATAAAGATCCCATAGACCGCGATGAAGGTCGCCAGCGTCTGCGTGCCCAATACGGCCAGGAGGAGAACACGTGCGGGGCGTATCGACCAGAAGGGACCGCGTGTGCGGGCGAGGAAGACGGTCAGATGTCCAGCAACAGACAGCGTCAGGTACATGAGGGTCCGCAGATGCGCATGGTCGAGGTGGAATACCTGCTTGCCGAGGTAGAACAGGCCAAAAGCCGCAATTGGTCCGACGACGCCGAGCACCGTGGCGATCCCCAGCACGAGACGCATGTTCCAGGCCTCGGGCTGATCCTTGTAGCGAACGTTGTCGTAGGCGATGGACAGGATTGCTCCGTCGTTGAGCAACGCCAGCATGACGATCTGTATCGCCGTCACAGGAAAGAAGTTGAAGATCAGGATCACAAGCGTGATGAACACCAGCACCCGGAGCGTCTCAGTGATTCGGTAGATCGCGTAGCTGTTCATCCGCTGGAAGATTCTGCGGCTCTCTTTGATCGCTTCGATGATCACTGCAAGGCCGGGTGTCGTCAGGACGATGGAAGCCGCTGCACGAGCGGCGTCGGTCGCGTCCGACACGGCGATGCCGCAGTCAGCCTTCTTCAGAGCGGGGGCATCATTCACCCCGTCACCCGTCATGCCGACGATGTGCCCTCGCTTCTGCAGGACGTCAACAATGTGGAACTTGTGTTCGGGGAAGACTTGGGCAAAGCCGTCGGCGTTCTCGATGGATTCAGCCGTCGCTGCCGTCTCTTCGTGCTTGACATCGCCAAGGCCTGCAGCATCGAGAATGTCCGAACCCATCCCGAGCGTCTTGGCAGTTTCCTGGGCGATGGCGAGTGCATCGCCGGTGACCATCTTGACGTCGACGCCCATCTGTCGCGCGGTAGCGATCGTGGCCTTGGCATCTTCGCGTGGCGGGTCGAATAGGGGTAGCACGCCAAGAAACTGCCATGGACCGTCTCCCTCGGCCCGCGCCACGCCCAACGAACGAAAGCCCCGGGCAGCGAATTCGTTGACTGCCGTATCGACGTCCACCTTCACCTTCGAGGCGTTGGCCGACAGCTCCAGAATCACCTGGGGGGCACCCTTCGTCACCTTGAACGAGGTCCCATCCGCTGCCATCACTGCCGCCTCAGTGCACTTGCGCACTGCATCGAACGGCTGGAAGTGGACCACCTGGTAGCCCTGTAGTGCCTGATCGCTCTTCAGGCCGCCCAGAACGGCAAGGTCGATGGCGTCGGCATTGTCGGCACGCGAGGCGAGCGCGGCATTGAGGATGAGCTGTTCGGCGGGGAGATCGTTGACGGAGTATGGCTCGCCGAGCGTCAGCTTGTTCTGGGTCAGGGTACCGGTCTTGTCCGTGCAAAGCACGTCCACGCCCGCCAGTTCCTCAATGGCGACCAAGCGGCTCACGATGGCTTTCTTCGCGGCGAGCAGTCGGGCCCCGACTGCCATCGTGACCGAGAGTACTGTCGGCATCGCCACGGGGATTGCGGCGACGGTGAGCACCAGGGCGAACTGCAGTGTGGTGAAGAACGGGTCGCCGCGGATGATTGAGACGACGATGATGACGCTCACCATCGCCACTGCGAGGATGATCAAGAAGGTGCCGATCTTCAGCACTGCCCGTTGAAAGTGGCTGACGGTCTGCGCTTCTTGCACCAGCTCTGCCGTTTTGCCGAAGTAGGTGTTCGCACCTGTCGCATAGACCAAGGCGCCGATCTCACCCTGCCGGATGATCGAGGCGGAGAAGACTGCCTCACCGGACTTGCGGGAGGCGGGCAGCGACTCTCCAGTCAGAGCGGACTGATCCACTTCGACCGGGTCTCCCTCCAGCAATCGGGCATCGGCAGGCACGATGTCGCCGAGGCGAAGGCGGATGACATCGCCCGGCACCAACTCACGGGATGGCGGAGTGATCCACTGGCCGTCACGTTTGACCCGGGCCTTAATCGCCAGTTCAGCCTTCAGGGCGGCAATGGCCTTGCCCGCCTGGTGTTCCTCCCAGAACCCGATCCCGGCATTGGCAAGGAGCAGTACGAGAATGATGAAGAAGTCCGGCCAGTGTTTCAGCACGCCGGACAGGATCACTGCAGCCTCGATCATCCAGGGGATGGGACCCCAGAAGTAGGTGAGGAACTTCAGGAGCGGGTTGTCCGGCTTCTCCGCAATCTCGTTCGGCCCATACTGGATGAGCCGCTTTGCCGCCTCGACCTGAGTGAGACCGTCCGGCGAGTACCCCAACCGCTCCTCGACTTCCGCCAAGGGAAGAGATTTCAGATCGTCGTTCACATCGGCCTTCGATCCCGGCTTGGAGTCGGGAACCGCGGGCGGGATGCCATCTTCCATATGGGTATCTTCCAACCTTTCGTGTGCCGCACGCGTTGGCCGGACCTCTTAGCGTTAGTATATGCAATGATTAGTGTATGAATCCTAGCGACTCTGCTCCGCCTGCGTCGCCTGACTCGGTGATCGATGCTGTGCTGTCGGCCAGCCGGGTCCTCGTGGCGGTGGCGGCACGGTCTCTCGCCGATGTCGCCGAGGAGGTCACCCTCACGCAGTACCGGACGCTCGTCGTGCTCGCGTCCCGCGGACCTCAGAACCTTGCGGGGCTCGCCGAGGCAGTGGGAGTGACACCGGCAACAGCGACCCGGATGTGCGACCGCCTGGTGCGAAAGGGACTTATTCGTCGGAGGACGGAACGAGACGATCGCCGCCACCTCCGGGTCATGCTGACGGAGAAGGGACGGACACTCGTCGATGCCGTCACAGTTCGTCGGCGTCGGGAGATCGAGCGCATCATGAGCGAGATTCCGCCCGAGGAGCAGGTTGTCCTTATTCAAGCGCTCGGACGGCTCGCCACCGCTGCGGGCGAGGTGCCAGAGCAGGACTGGAGTTCGGGCTGGGACCTATGACCGAGGAACCTATTCGAGATTCCGGTCGCGCCGTGTGGGTGCGGTCCCTCTCGGCCCGAGCGGCCCGTTGGGTGGCCTCAGCCTCGTACCTCAAGAAGTGGACCGTGCTCGGAGTTGTCATTGGCGCGGTAGCCGGGCTCGGCGCCATCGTCTTTTACGAGGCCTTGGTCGCCTGCACCCATCTCTTCTTGGGCGTGCTCGCCGGCTACCGGGTGCCCACCCCAATTGGCGAAGGTGCTCACGTCGCGTCCACCTCAGGCGCACGTCCGTGGGCGCTCCCCCTCATTGCAGGCTGTGGAGCACTGCTCGGGGCGATACTCGTCTTCCGCTTCGCGCCCGAAGCCGAAGGCCACGGCACCGATGCGGCGATCTCGGCGGTGGATCACAACCCCCGGGGCGTCCGGTTCCGTGCGGTGATCGTGAAAATCGTGGCCTCGGCTCTCACTATTGGTTCTGGGGGCTCAGGTGGGAGAGAGGGGCCGACCGGACAGATCAGTGCGGGCTTCGGGTCCCTGCTCGCCCGAGTGCTCGAACTCGAACCGGCCGACGGTCGCATAGCGGTGGCCACAGGTATCGGGTCGGGCATCGGGGCCATCTTCGGAGCGCCTTTGGGTGGTGCGGTGTTGGCTTCGGAAATCCTCTACCGCGACGATTTCGAACCGGCGGCACTTCTGCCCTGCTTCATCGCATCAGCCGTCAGCTATGTCGTCTTCAGCTCGGTCGAGGGGTTCTCCCCCCTGTTCGGCTACGTGGCGAGCTACCACTTCACCGACCCAGACCAGTTGATCTGGTTCGCGCTCATCGGCGTGCTGGCTGGTCTGATCGGACTTCTCTACGCCAAGGGCTTCTATGGGATGGCCGACATCTTTCACCGACTGCCCTGGCCCCGTTGGGTCAATCCGGCCCTCGGCGGAATGCTGGTTGGCGCCATCGGTATCGCCATCCCCGAGGTACTCGGCACCGGCTATGGCTGGGTGCAAACCAGCCTCGGTCACGGTTTGCTCTCGATTCCGCTTTGGATCGTCCTGATCCTTCCTTTCGCCCGGATCCTGGCCACCGGGCTCTCCATTGGCTCGGGAGGGTCGGGGGGATCTTCGGGCCGGGCATGGTGATCGGAGCCTTTCTGGGGGCGTCGGTGTGGCGGCTCTTTGAACCCACGTTCCCTTCCATGGGCCACAGCCCGGCGCCCTATGTGATCGTCGGCATGATGAGCTGCTTCGGCGGCATCTCACGGGCACCGCTGGCCGTCATGCTCATGGTGGCCGAAATGACCGGGAGCCTGTCCATCATCACGCCGGCCATGGTGGCAGTCGGCATCTCATGGCTGATCGTGCGGCGCAACGACGACACCATCTATCGCAGCCAGCTCAAGAGTCGGGCCGACGCACCTGCTCAGCGACTTCTCGTCGGCCTTCCTCTTCTCGCTGCCATCCCGACTGCTCGGGCCATGGTGAAGCCAAGGTTGGTGATCACTGCTGCACTCGGCACCGATGCGGTCAAAGACGCACTGGATCACGCCGGACTCAATGGTGTTCCGGTTCTGGATCCCGCCGGGCGTTTCGCAGGCACCGTGGCTCGGGCCGCGCTCGCCTCAAAAAGTGAACGCCAACGAACGGTGAGCGACCTCGTCGATGCGGGAGCTCCCATCGCCTCGGCGTCGAGCAGACTCGATGTGGCGTTGGAGAGTTTGACCGAAGCGCCATTGTCCTGGGTGCCCGTACTCGATGATGACCGACGAGTCGTCGGCACGTTGTCGATCTCAGACGTCGTGCGCGCCTACCGTCAAGAACTGTTGGCAAGGGCAGAGCGGGTGAGCGATCTTGGTGCAACGGCGGGTGCTTCGCAAATGACGATCACCGCTGATTCACCCATCACCAACAAGACCCTTCGCCAGGCCGGACTGCCCAAGGGCCTCCTGATCACCTCGATCACACGAGGGGATCAGGTCTTCGTACCCAATGGAGACACTGTGTTGGTCGAGGGCGATCACCTCTCGGTACTCGGGCAACCGAGCGACCTGGAAGGCATCGGCCAGATTGATCCACTTGGTACCCAATCATTGCAACCCCACAAACGTTGGCCGGCTCGGCACCGGGAATAGCTCTTAACATGGAGAGTGCTGCCTTGCCGGTGTCCCAGAACGACGAGTCCCGAAGTAGATTCCCGCACAGGTACGTCATGCGGGACATCCGGAGGCACGGTTCGTTCGCTGTTCATCCGCCGAACCGGGTGCCCCAGTACGCGCGCTTTTTCGCCCCCCGCTGCATCCCATACCGATGCTCCTCAGGTGTCATAGCGCAGAAATTCAAAGGGGAGGGCGCTAGCTCCAGCGGGCAGCACAGCGATCACGGCAATCCTTGGGTGGGCGCGGGCCTGGCTGTAGTCGCGTCACGGCTCCACAGGGGCTTTTGGAGAGGCCATATCGGTGTTGAAGTCCGCCAGGAACAGCCCGATTGGGTTGTACCGTCGTTCTGGTCACCCCACAAGCCGCCACCAGGACGGACCGGAGGCCCTACCGTACAATCACTGCCCGTGGCCAGTCTTTAGTCCGA
>PMLV01000262.1 GCA_003160635.1 Acidimicrobiaceae bacterium
TACACCTCTCGGCGGGACGTGATCATAGTAGAAGGTCCACCTTTAAACCCTCACCCAGAGATCGGTCAACCGCTCCGAGACCGCGGTGTTGTCGAGTCGGCTTAACCAGCGACCAAGTCAAGAGGCTCGTTCGAATCAGGGTCCGAGCATTGGTTGTGATCTGCTTGCGGCCGCCGCGAAATCCCGCCAACTCGGCGACGCGACGATGAACTGAGGCGGCTGGCGACTCGTGGTCCGGTGAAATGGGTGCCAGCCACGAACCGCATGACGGGACCCAAGCTCGGAGCGGCCAGCGCGCCGGTGAAGAACAAGCCGGGAACGTTGGACTCCAGGTGGTGGTTGAGGACAGGGGCGCCGGCCGCAACCCTGAGGCTGGCCCGCAAGGAGGGTTCAAGGTAGCCGAGACGGGTCAGGTCAAATCGAAAGCCGGTTCCGGCGATGATGTGATCAGCTTCTTCGATCACGTCACCCTCGGGACCCCTGAGGTGCAGCCGAACGCGGTCGCCGGCAGCCTCGGATCCGACGATTTGATGGCCAAGCAACGTGGGTACTCGGCCCTCCACCCGCTCCCGAAGCCACCAGGATCCCTGCGGCCTGCCGAGGAATCCCAGCCCACGTTCGATGCGGGACGCCTCAGGCAGGAGCCGGAAGGCGTCGGGCATCCGGTCGTAGGCCCAGCAGTGCCACCCCTCACACAGTCGAGCGACAGGGCTTCTCATCCGCCGCCGCAGGGTAGGCCGGAGGGGATTGGGGGCGTGCCACCACACACCGTCACCACGAACGACGATCTTCACCGTTGCTCCCTGCTCGTGGAGCAACGCGGCGGTCTCCAGCGCCGACTGACCCCGGCCCACGACAAGAACATCGTTGCCCCCAAATCTGCTCAGGTCGGTGTGTGCTGATGTATGCGATACCAAGTCGGAGGGGAGCCCAGTCAGTTCGGGCGGCACGAAAGCAAACGGAATGACGCCGGTGGCCACGACCACGCGGGATGCACGGACGGCCTCGCCCTCCGCCGTGCGAACCAGGAAGCCGCCGACTGTCTGGGACAGTGAGACGATGTCGGTCTCTTCCACGTTTGGAACCAGGTGGCGGGCGAACCAGGTCCCGTAGCCGACGAACTGTTCGCTCGAGAGCGGAGTGACGCGCTGGTGGTACTCCTCGTTTACGGTGCGGCAATAGTCGCCGGCGAGAAACCCGGGGCTGGGTGCCGACAGGTCGGACGCGTAGGGCTCCGACTTGAGGATCATCCCGGCGGGCATGTTGAATCGCCACGCCCCCATCGTTCGACCGAAAACCCGATGCTCAATCTTCGCTTCGTTGAGGTGGGCGGCTACCGATAGCCCGTTCGGGCCCGCACCGATCACCACTACGTCAGCATCCGACATGGTCATGCTCCTGTGCGTTCGAGGTGTAGCAGTCGAGCGGCGTACGGACCGAATAGCTCTTTTGGCGAACTTGTGCCGAGCAATCCCGATGTCTCGGGCGAACGCTGACCAGGCCGGGCGGAGATCGCCCCGATCCACGTAGTCATAGGCTTGGCGGTGGAGGAACGCTGCCGCGAACGTGGTTATCGCCCGTAACGGGGGCACACTGTCGGGCTGTCTCCTGCTCCTCAGGTTCTCCAACAGCCACTTGACGTCACCATGTAGGAATCGCATCCTGACCCCGGTCTGGTAGCCCGGCGTTGACCCGAGTGGCTCGCCTGCCGCCCATCGCCACAACAGTTTGGGAAAGTCGACGCCCGACCGAACCGCGACCTCCAGTGACCCCGACAAACGGGCGTTGATCTCCATCAGCAGTGGGCGGCCGGAGGCGTCCCGGCGGAACTCGACCTCGCAGTAGCCTTCCAAATCCAGGGCTTGCACCAACCCCACTGCGGCCGATCTGAGCTCAGAAGGCATGAGGATGCCTTCTCGCACCACCGACACGCCGCCGAGTACGGGCGTCATCCGATGAGCGACTTGCGCGAACTCCCCCCAGACCCGTCCGTGAGCGTAGAAGAGACTTACCGCTTCGCGGGAACCACCCACCCACTGCTGAACGATTACCGAACTGCCGATCTCGTTCAGTAAGTGGACGTAGGCCAAAGCTTCGGACTCGTTGAGAAATACCCGAGACACCACTCGAGTTGCGGTGTTGTCATGTTCGACCCACGAGCGACTGGGTTTGATGACGGCCGGGTATCCCACCTCAGCAAGAGCAAGCAAGGTGTCCTTAGGATGAGCAATCGGGACGGTGCGCGGCGACGGTATGCCCAACCTTGTCGCCACTGCGAGGGTGCGCTCCTTGTCGTTGGCTATTTCCAGAGCGCACTCCGACGCCAGCGCCAGCGCCACATCATGGCTCTCGAAGCACGACCGCCAAGGCCGGAGGGCGGCGATCGAACCATCCATCGAAGGAATCAGCACCCGGGTTGGGTGTTCGCGAACGAGATCTAGTAGAGCCCGAGCGTAGGCGGCCGGTTCGTCGTGGTAACTGGGAAGCGTTCTACTCCAGCCCGACCAGCAGGAGCTAAACGACGGCGCCCTGAGGCGGGGATCGCACATGTCAAGCGCCTCGGCCGTCGCCAGGTGCAGTCCGGCGCGGCCCAGCGCCCGGGTGACAACCAGCGACTGGCGAGCACTTCCATCGATGACCAGGGCGTCGATGACTCCTGGCCCTCCCGGGGGGGCGCTGCGCGGCCTGGGGATGCTCCGAGGTTCTAGTCGAGTCCCGCGGTGACCCTCGTCCCCGGGTTCCAGGAACGCCATGACCTCTCCCTCCATCCGACGCTCCTTGCGCGAACATCGCCATCGCACGCGGTGTTGCGACTGCAGGAATGTTGCAAGAGTGGGAGGTGGAGCGGCATCGCCTGATACATCGGTGAGGTGAAACCGAACCTCGGTCGCCCCCTCAAACTGCCTGATCACGGGCCGGACGACCATACGCAAGCCTGGAAAATTGGGAGACGGCCAAGCAGACGACTGAGGCTCGAAGGCAACGTTGTGCTCCTGAGCGACGCAGCCCACACAACCCACTTCAGCCACACGCCTGGCCATCGAAGAGGCCATCGTCTTGGTTGAGAACCTCGGCCGGCACTCTGAGAGCAACCCACCCTCGGGTTAGTGGATCCGCAGGGTTGACGGAGACTCGCGACCCCAACGCTCCCGCATCCGACCACGCCATGGAATCCCTGGTCATGGCACGCCTCAAACCACACGCGATACGTATCTGGGACCCCCTTTTGGGCTCTTTTCTACGGGTGGGCCGTCCACCCGGGGCCGCAAGTGGGAGGAACGATGAGGGTCGCCGTATTTGGACTGGGCTATGTCGGCACCGTCACGGCTGGGGTCCTGGCCTCCAACGGCCACGACGTCGTGGGGGTCGATGTCGACGCCACCAAGGTCGCCGCCATCGAAAGCGGCCGAAGTCCGGTCATCGAACCCGGGCTCGACGCGATAGTAGGAGCGGCGGTCTCCTCGGGAAAGCTTCGCGCCACGATCGATGGGCAAACGGCACTTAGAGGGGCAGACCTCTCGCTCATCTGTGTCGGCACCCCATCGTCACCCCAAGGCAATACGGACCTCAGCTACCTGCTGCGCGCGGTCTCCGACATCGCCGACGTGCTTGCCGCCGAGTCGACCGGATCTCCGAGCCGCAACCACTCTCTGGTAGTCCGCAGCACCGTTCCTCCCGGGACGCTTGCCAAGCTCGTCTCGCCGCTCATCGCTGAGCGAACGTCGGGTTGTGCAGTGTCAATCGGCATAGGCGTCTGCCCGGAGTTCCTGCGAGAGGGAACCGCAATTGCCGACTTCTACGAGGCACCGCTCACCGTCGTTGGGACAGAGGACCCAGCAGTCGCCAAGGTGATGACCAAACTCTTCGGCTTCCTCGACACTCCGGTGCAGATCGCCCCATCCGGCGTGGCCGAAGGTTTGAAGATCGCTTGCAACGCCTTCCATGCCACAAAGATCTCATTCGCCAATGAGCTAGGCCGCCTGTTCCGCACTCTTGGCGTCGACTCCCGAGCGGTGATGGACCTGTTCTGCCAAGACACGAAGCTCAACATCTCCCCCAGCTACCTGAATCCTGGATTTGCTTTCGGCGGTTCGTGTCTACCCAAGGACCTCCGTTCGCTCCTTTACGTCGCGCGCATGCACTCGCTGGACCTCCCGCTTCTGTCAGGTGCTCTAACAACGAACGCGCTTTCAATCAACGAAGTAGTCACGCGCGTAATTATGAGTGACGCACGCTCCGTGGCTCTGCTGGGTTTGAGCTTCAAGATGGAGAGTGACGATCTGCGCGAGAGTCCATTCGTCGACCTCGCCGAAACCCTCATCGGGAAGGGGTTCGAGGTCCGGATTTTTGATCCGATCGTTGACTCATCGGTCCTGGTCGGAGCCAATCGCAGGTTTGTGGACTCGAAGCTCCCCCATCTCAGCCGTGTCCTCACCAGTGATCCGGCGCAAGCGTTGGTAGGGGCAGACCTCGCGCTCGTCTCCAGCTCGCATCCGAGGGTGCTTGAAGCCCTTGCGGACAATCCGCCGGACGTGATCATCGACCTTTGCGGCCGTCTGGGGTCGTCGATCGAAAGCTTGCGCGGCTACCAAGGGGTGGCGTGGTAGCGGTCACGTCGAGGCCTCGGACAACGGCTGAAACGTCTGCCGGTCTGGGCACGCCCCAGAGACGGGGCGCACCGGGACGGCGCCCCGGCGTGCTGATCATCGTGCAGAACCTGCCGGTCCCATTCGACCGACGAGTGTGGTTGGAGTGTCAGGCACTCCGCTCGGCTGGGTACGACGTCTCGGTCGTCTGCCCGAAAGGTCCCGGGGACCCCTCTGAGCAGATCGTCGAAGGCGTGAACCTGTACAAGTACGAGCCTCACCCCGCGAGTTCGGGGATGGCTTCGTTTGTAGTCGAGTACCTGCACTCGTTTGTCGCGACTGCACGGTTAACCCTGAAGGCTTGGCGAAAGCGCCGGTTCGATGTTCTTCAGGCATGCAATCCGCCAGACATTTTCTGGCCAATCGCGTTGGCGTTTCGTGTCTTTACCAAGGTCCAATTCGTCTTCGACCATCACGATCTCTGCCCGGAGCTCTTCGAATCCCGTTTTGAAGGGGGCTCAAAGGCGCTCGGCCGGGGCCTCCGGTTTCTCGAATGGTGCACCTTTAAGTCTGCGCATCACGTCATCTCTACGAACGACTCATACCGGCGGGTGGCGATGGAGCGCGGCGGCAAGCCGGCCAACAGGGTCACAGTGGTGCGCACGGGCCCTGACCCCGCCCGGCTGTGTCGGTCTGAACCTGATTCCGGATGGTTGGCCGGGCGGAAGCACCTTGTGTCTTATCTGGGCGTCATGGGACCCCAGGACGGCGTGGACCTGGCTATTCGTTGCGCCGATCACATTGTCCACGACCTAAGTCGCGACGACGTCAGCTTCGTTTTCGTGGGCTCGGGCGACTGCTTCAGACAACTGGTGGAACTGCGCGACGAACTCGGCCTTGGCGACTATGTGGAGTTCACCGGCCGCGCGTCCGATGAGGTCGTAGCCTCGATCTTGTCGACCGCCGATGTCGGCCTGTGTCCAGATCCCAAGAACCCGCTGAATGACCTATCGACAATGAACAAGACCATGGAGTACATGGCGTACTCGGTTCCCGTCGTTGCATTCGATCTGCGCGAGACAAGGGTCTCGGCCGCGGATGCGGCCTTGTACGCAGTACCGAACGACGTTCGAGACTTCGCGGCAAAGGTGTTACAGGTTCTTGATGACGACGAATTCCGCGTGGCCATGGGCGAGCGGGGTCGTCAGCGTGTCGTCGACCATTTGGCCTGGTCGCGCCAGATGACCGGATATCTAGGTGTTTACGACGCGATCACCGGGAGGGTACCGTCAGCGGGCCGAGATCCAACGTTGTCGGGGGCCTGAGACTGTGTGCGGGATCGCCGGGTGCTACCAGCAGGTCGACGGGGACGTCCTCATCAAGTCGATGAGCGATCGCATGGCCCATCGGGGTCCTGACGACGACGGTCTGTTCGAATACCAGCGCGGGCAGGTGTCGGTGCAACTCGCGTTCCGGCGGCTCTCGATCATCGATCTCAGCGAAGGCGGGCACCAACCCCTCAGTCGTCATGGCCTGACGCTCTGCTACAACGGCGAGCTCTACAACTATCGAGAACTCCGCTCGGAGCTGGTGGGCCACGGTGTCCGGTTCAGCACATCGTCAGACACCGAGGTTGTCCTTGAGGCATGGCGACACTGGGGACCCGGGGCTTTGGAGCGATTCCGCGGAATGTTCGCGTTGGCGATTTTCGACGAGCACACGGGTCGCCTGGCACTCGCCCGGGATCAGCTCGGCATCAAGCCGCTCCATTATTTGCCCCGCAAAGACGGGGTAATCTTTGCGTCCGAACTGAAGAGCATCGTTTCAGCAGTCGGCCGCGAACTGACGGCCGACCCGGCGACCCTGGTGGCATCTCTCCTCTTTTACTGGGTGCCGCCAGAGCGTTGCTCGATCAAGGGGGTCGAGAAGCTCGCTCCTGGATCGTGGGCAGAATTCCGCCCCGACGGTTCAGTCACGGTGCGCACGTACTGGTCGATTGCCGAAGTGGCGGCGGAGGCGGGGAACGGACATCCAGCCGACCTAGAAGCTGTCATCGAGGAGTCAGTCACCGCGCACCTTGTTGCCGACGTGCCGATCTCGAGTTTCCTGAGCGGCGGCCTGGACTCGAGCATCATCACCGTACTGGCCAAGCGCGCCGATCCCGATCTCGACGCCTACACGATCACATTTCGTCCGCAGGACCAACGCCTAGAGGCAATGCCCGACGACGCTGTTTATGCCCGGCGGGTCGCCAAGCGCTATGGCATCAGGCTGCATGAGATCGAGGCCGATCCCAACATCGCATCCCTGCTTCCCACCATCGTCGACGTTCTAGATGAGCCGATCGGCGACCCAGCGGCGATCAACACGTTCCTCATGTGTCAGGCCGCCAGGGATGCCGGCGTGAAGGTCGTGCTGTCGGGCATGGGGGCGGACGAACTGTTTGGGGGCTACCGAAAGCATCTTGCCTGCCTTACCGCCGCCAAGTACCAGAGGGTCCCGCGTATCGCTCGCCGAGCGGTCCAAGGAGCGGTCGGGCGCGCACCTGTCGTCGTGGGGGGGCGTGGCATGCGCTACATGCGATGGGCGAAACGATTCTTGACCTTCGCCGAGCTTCCCGAGGCTGAGGCTTTCCGGCGCAGCTACACCCTCTACGACGCGCCGGAACTCAAGGCCCTGGTTAACGGGGACTTCAGCACCCATGTGGACGACATCATCGAAGACCACGACGAGCTGTACGCAGACAACTCGCTTGGGGACCGGGTCAACCGCATGTGCCTTGCGGATTCGCGCCTCTTCCTCCCCGGACTGAATCTCGCCTACACGGACCGGGCCAGCATGGCAACCTCGGTCGAAGTGCGCGTGCCGTTCGTGGACCCGAAGGTCGCCGCGGCCGCTTTCTCCTTCTCGGGGGCCGACAAGATCCATCATGGGTCTGGGAAGGTCGCGCTGAAGGACGCTGCGAAGGCATGGCTTCCTCAAGACGTCATCCACCGGCCGAAAGCGTCTTTCGGTGCCCCGTTGCGAGCTTGGATATCAAGGGACCTCCGTGCGGTCGTCGACGACGTCCTCCTCGGCGGGAGCCTCGTCTCCAGTGGGTGGGTCGACGAGGGTGCAGTGCGCCGCTTGGTCGATGATGAGAGGGCTGGCCGCGAGGATCGCTCCAAGCAAATCTGGCAGCTGCTGACCCTCGAGCTGTGGTGTGAGAACGCACGCAACGCTGGGGTGACCGTATGAGTGAGTTTCCGTGGGTCTGGCCCGAGCCGACTCATAGATCGGATCGGAGAACTCGGTGAAACAGGTGGCTCAGAACTATCGCTCGGGCGAACTGGCGGTTCTAGACGTGCCCGCTCCCTCGTGCCGTCCCGGCGGTGTCCTCGTGCGCTCGCTCTTCTCCCTCATCTCCACGGGCACCGAGATGACCAAGGTCAACGAGGCAAGACTCTCGCTGCTCGGCAAGGCGCGGGCACGGCCCGATCAGGTCCGCAAGGTGCTCGACTCTGTGGCCCAGCAGGGCCTGCGCAGCACATATTCCAAGGCCATGAATCGGCTCGATTCGTTCACACCTCTCGGCTACTCGCTCGCCGGCATCGTCGTCGAGGTGGGCCACGGCGCAGAGGAATTCCGGGTGGGCCAGCTGGTCGCCTGCGCGGGCAACGAATACGCGCTGCATGCCGAGGTGAACTGGGTCCCAACCAACCTGTGCGTGCCGGTCCCGGAACCGGTTTCCCCGCGCGCGGCCGCCTTCGCTACCGTGGGGGCCATAGCTCTGCATGGCGTCCATCGGGCCGAACCTCAACTGGGTGACTCTGCATGTGTCATCGGCCTTGGGCTGATCGGCCAGCTCGTCGTTCGCCTCTTGAGTGCGGCGGGCGTCCACGTTGTCGGCTTGGACACCTCGGCCGAGCGCTGCCGGCTGGCCGAGGCGGGCGGAGCGGCGGCGTGCGACAATCCCGATCCGAAGGGCCTGGACCATATCGAGCACGTGCTTTCAGACCTCACCGGCGGTTTCGGTGCCGATCACGTGCTGCTTGCGGCTGGTGGTTCATCGAACGGTCCGGTCGAGGCGGCCGTGAGATTGGCGCGCGACCGAGCTCGAGTCGTCGACATCGGGAAGCTCAACCTCGACCTTCCCTGGAACGCCTACTACGAGAAGGAACTCGACGTCAGGTTCTCTCGGTCGTACGGGCCCGGTCGCTACGACGAAACCTACGAGTTGGGGGGTGTCGACTACCCAGTTGGGTACGTACGATGGACCGAACGACGCAACCTCGCTTCGTTCCTCGACCTTGTCGGTCGTGGACTGCCGATCGAGCAGCTGCTCTCCGAGGTGTTCGCCATCACCGAGGCCGAATCCGTATACAGCCAGCTTCGCGAAGGCAGCCTCACGGGCATCGGCTACCTGTTCTCGTACCCAGACTCCGAGGCGGCCGTCTCCCCATCCAAGGCACCAACCGTCGCTCACATCGTGACAACTCGCCCTCGATCCGCACCTGGCTCGAACGGCGTGACTCTCGGCTTTCTCGGTGCAGGCAACTACGCCTCGTCGATGCTTCTCCCCCACCTAAAGGATCGCCGAGACGTGACCCTCGCGAGGGTCGCGACAAGCACCTCACTGTCGGCGGCGAACGCCCAGCGCAGGTTCGGGTTTTCGAACGCGTCGACGGATGTCGACGCGGTACTCGACGATGACAGCATCGACGCCGTCTTCATCGTCACCCGCCACCGCTCCCACGCCGACCTCGTGTGCCGAGCCCTTGAGGCCGGAAAGGCGGTCTTCGTCGAGAAACCGCTCGCGCTCGACGAAGAACAACTGTCCCGGGTGATCGAGACCGTGCGCGACACCGCCAACGACCGGATCATGGTCGGCTTTAATCGGCGGTTCGCTCCTCTGCTCACAGACATGCGAGACCGCTTCGGCGCCGATCAGTCTGGGGCGGTTCTCCGGTACCTCGTGAACGCAGGTCCGCTCGAGGCGAAGAGCTGGTATCGCAACGAGGCCGAGGAAGGTTCACGGTTCGTCGGCGAGGGTGGACACTTCATCGACACCGCGAGCTGGTGGCTCGGCGCAGAGCCAATCGAGGTGTCAGCGACCGGGGCGCTCGACAACCACGATCTCCACATCGTCTTGCGGTACGACAGCGGGTCCGTAGCCAGCATCGACTACCTGACGCACGGTCACCCAAGATTTCCGAAGGAGACCATTGAGGTATGCGCGAGCGGGCGCACAGCCCGGCTCGACAACTTCACCCGCGCGACGCTCTGGTCGGGACGCAAGAGCACTTCCAATCGAGCCAGAGGGCGCATCAACAAGGGTCAGGGCCAGGAGATCGGCGCGTTCATAGATGCCGTTCGTACCGGCGGGCCGATGCCGATCACGTGGCAGTCTCTTGTTACGACCACCAGCGCCACACTCGCCGTCGAGCGGAGCCTCGCCGCCGGGAGCGCCCAGAAGGTGTGAGCAGCGCGAGCTGGCAGTGGTACGCACGGCGGCTCAGTCGAATGTCGCCAAGTGAGGTCGGATGGCGCATCGCCGATCACACCCGCAGGTCGATGTGGAGCCATCGTCGACTCTCTTCGGGGGCCCTGACTCCGCCAATCTCCGAGCCGAGAACGGACGGCTGGCATATCGCCCCGGCGGGCAAGCTTTCAGAGCTGGCTCCCGAGGCGACGATCGGGATCCTCCGGGTGGCCGATCAGCTGCTTCTGGGTGAGTGGGAGCAGCTGGGTGTTTGGCGCTTCGACATGGTCGATCCAGATTGGTCGGCCGATCCGGCAGGAGGCCCGGGGTTTCCGTCCGACACGGACTCCTTCCGAATCGACTATCGATCGGGCACCTACGGAAATGTGAAACAGGTCTGGGAGCTTTCGCGTCACCACCATGTGACCGTGCTCGCGTGCGCGTGGCGGCTGACAGGCGACGACCGTTACGCCGAGTTGGCGGACCGGCACCTGCGATCCTGGTGGAGGGAGAATCGGTTCCTTCGAGGAGTCAACTGGGCGAGCGGTATCGAGCTCGGTGTCCGACTCATCTCGTGGGTTTGGGCGCGACGCCTGCTCGACGGTTGGTCGGGGGTAGAGCAGCTGTTCGAGAAGAACGATGACGCGATCCACCAGGTGTATTGGCACCAGCGCTGGTTGGCTGCATTCCCAAGTCGGGGATCTTCGGCCAACAACCATGTCATTGCGGAACTGGCCGGGCAGCTCGTCGCGAGCTGCGCGTTCGATTGGTTCGACGAGAGTGCAAGGTGGCGATCCCGGTCACTCGCCGCCTTGTCAGAGGCGCTGGTGAAGAACACGTTTGCGAGTGGGGTCAACCGGGAGCTCGCCACGGACTACCACGGCTTCGTGGCCGAACTCGGCCTCCTGGCGGTGATCGAAGCTGAAGCTGCCGGATCTTCTGTGCCCGCGGAGACCTGGAACCTCCTCTGCCAAATGGTCGACGTCGCGGCCGCTTTCCTCGACGCAGGACTGCGGGCACCCCGCCAGGGGGACAGTGACGACGGCCGGGCACTGGTGGTGGCGGATCCGTCCGACAACCGATGGCGGTCCATCCTCGCCATTGGCGCCTCTGTTTTCGGTCCACTCTCGTGGTGGCCACCCATCGGAGACGACCTCACCGGCGCCATCGTGTCCGGCCTCGTCGGTCACCCGGTGACCGTGGAGGGGAGGCCCCGGCGGCGGCCGCAGCACTTCCCCGACGCAGGCATCGCGATCCTCAGGAGCGATCTCCTCCCGGATGGGCACGAGACCGACCAAATCTGGTGTCGCTGCGACGGCGGTCCACATGGGTTCGGATCCCTCGCCGCGCATGGGCACGCTGATGCGCTCTCGATCGAAGTCCGCATCGGCGGCGTCGACCTCCTGGCCGATCCCGGCACCTACTGCTACCACGAGGAGCCCGAATGGCGGCACTACTTCCGTTCGACCCGTTCCCATAACACCGTGAGTCTCGACTATCAGGATCAATCGGCCTCAGGTGGTCCCTTCATGTGGAGTCGGCACGCCCAGACCCGCGTCCTCGAGTTCGCGAACATCGGATCCCATCAGCGCTGGTCGGCTGAGCACGACGGGTATCGGAGGTTGGACTCATCGGCCCGGCACCGACGGACAGTGACCCTCGACGCCCAAACCGGCCAGATCGAGATCCTCGACCAGATCGAGGCATCGGGCACCCACCGGCTCAACGCGACCTTCCAACTTGGACCGACGATCCACGTCCACCTTGTCGACCAGGTGGCGGCGCTCGAATGGCCGACTCCAGCCGGCCTGGTCGCACACGCCGATCTGCTCCTGCCGGCTGATCTCAGCTGGACGCTGCATCGAGGCGAGGAAGATCCGATAGTGGGCTGGTACTCACCGAGTTTTGGAACCAAGGTACCGGCTTATGCGCTGGTGGGAACGGGCATCGTTGGAGCCGTCGAGCTGCAGACCCGCTTGACCTTCGGACACTCGAGCTGACCACAGCTCCCCCGACGATGGGCGGCTCTATTCGCTCATCGTCGGCGATGACCGGATCTCTGCTCTTCCCAAAGTTCGGCTTGAGACGACGACCGACGGCATGAGCAACGACATAGTCAGCGTGAGGTCGAGAAGGTACGGCGACGGGCCGCCAAGTCCCGTCTCCGTGTAGGAGGCGATCAGGCAGTAGACGACGAGGAAGAGTGCCATGGCTCGGGCCGGGCCGCGGGGTGCCAGAAGGGCGATGAGCAGGAGGAGTAGGAGCGCCACGGCCACGATGGCGTCACCAACCAAGCCTTGGTCGAGGTAGACCGACAACCAACTCGAGTCGATCGGCAGACCGTTGAATGAGTCGTTCGACATGCCGTACCCGAAGAGGGTGTTGACCTCGCTCCGAGGCTGATGGACCAGGGCCGTCCAAACCGCCGTACGTCCGGTCAAGTTGCCGAGCTCATGTGCGCTCTCGCCGCGGGTGAACCACCGGCTGACGAACGGAGCGAAGCTCAGCGCCACCAACAACGCAACCAGCAGCGTCACGATGAACGCCTTTCGGACGCGCTTGCGGCTGAAGAACAGACTGAGACCGGCAACGAGGATGCCCACCATCAGGCCGATCAGGGCGGTGCGAGTGTGTGTCAGGAGAAGCACGCCCACCCCGGCAGAAGCAGTGACCATCGCGCTCCGGGGGCTCAGGAGGCCCGAGAACCACATGACAACGGTGAGCCCCGTGAAGACCGCCGCGTAGTGCGCGACCTGAGTCGGGGTGATCGCCCACAGGTCGCCTCCCAACCGCCCGCCCCCGGCCTGCGCGAAGGCCTTCCCCGGCGCGACCACCATTCCGATCAGGACCGAGCCGAGCACGATCATGAGCGCGCGCCTATGGACGCTCGCGAACAGCAGGTCGCGTCGACCCCACCATGGCGTGAGGAGCCAAAGGATCAGGATGAAAACGACCATGCGTCCCGCGCGCACGATTGAGCCCACCCCGAAATACCCGTGCACGCTCATCACCACGGAAAGGCCGCAAAGAACGCTGAACAGAAGAAGGAAGCCATTGGGCCGGACGACCAGGCGTCGGTTGAGCATCAGTGTCAGAGCCAACGCCAGGACCAGGGCACCTTGGGTCAGAACCTTTCCCGCAGCAGAAGGGATCGGAAGGAGGACCGGCGCGGGCGTGTACGTGAGGACGTTGACGAACAGCAGCCCCCAGATCCAGCCCAGCCGGCGACGGATCGTGCGGTCGAGCGGAGTCGACGACGTGGCCCTCGCGATGACCGGCGACGCGGTCCGCAAGCGCAGCGCTGTCGGCACGGTCACTTCCAAGCCGGAGGCTGGGTAGCCGTGCCTGCTAACGGACGAGCTCTCCACGGATCGCCGACATCGGCCAGCCCCACGCTCTCGTCGTTCTGATCGGCGTCGAGGAGGATGGACGAGACCACGGCGACACCTGAGGCTCGAAGAAGTTCCGCCGTCCCACTGATCCGCTGGGGGCTCGAGCGGCCGGCTGTAACGGTCAGGATGGCTCGGTCCCAGTTCCGCAAATGCCATGCGCCCCGAGCAACGTCGACCGTGGCGAGAGCCAGCACAACGTGCGACCGCTGCCAGCGCTCGGCGCTCAGTTCCCAGGCCGCCCGGTCATCCTCGGGGCCTAGATCGCGGGGCGGCACGAAGAGGGTTACCGCCGCATTCCTTGCCAACTCGACGCGCTGAACCGGCTTGCCCTTTTGCTTGAGCAGGGGCTCGAAGACGTGCTCAGCAGTGAGGTCGACCAGCACGACCTTCTTGTTGGCCGCGACAAGCTTTACGGCGGTCGCGGCCAACGCGACCGCCGGGAGGTGAACGTCGTCGACGGCCACAGTGAGCAAACCACGCTGCGATCCATCACCAATCTGGCTGACCAGATAGCGCACGACCGGACGCAACTCCGGATAGGGATCCGCAATCAGCTCGCCGAGCTGTGGGGATCGCCTTCGGCCGAGCGTGTCGGAGTTCGACCGAGGATGCCGAATGGGTCCGGCACTTACTTCAACCGATGCACCAGTGAGTGTGGCGACGTCCTCGCGCCTGCGGACCCTGTCCGACACAAGAGCTGAAAGTACGACGATCCCGGCCCCGATGACCAAGCCAACACCAAGGCCGGTGAGGCTGTCGACGACAAAGAGCTTTACCGTCGAGTGGTAGACGGAAGTTCCTGAGGTGAGTATCCGGGTCGCCTGCACGATTGACACGGTGGCGAGCTGATCCCCCTGCACAGTCTGCTGGAGATTCGCGATCTCGGTATTGTCCTGGGAGCGCTGCTGGACGAGTTGGGTCAGTTGGTCTGATCCGGTGTTGGGGCTGTTGATCGAGTTGGTCAGACCATTGACCTGGGACTGGAGCGTTGCGGTCTGTTTGTTCAATCCCTTGACGATCGCATCGTCCTGCGCGTTGTACTGGAGCACACGGAACGCGAGATAGGCGGTGGTTACGGCGTTCACCCGACGAACCGCCTCGGCGTACGACGGACCGTGCATGGTGACGACCATTACATTGTCGCTGATCGATTTCCCGGGCGCCTTTCCGAGGAACTTGGCGGGGTCGAGCGATGGCTCGCGTAAGAGCTTGATGGCGCGGTGCGCGACCGCGGTGTTGTTCAGGAGCGCAAGGTCATTGCCCATTCCGACGGCATCGTCAGTTCCGGGCGCGTGCGCCAGATAGAGCGTCGAATAGGCCGTGTAGCTCCGCGGAACCACCACGTGGAAAGCGGTACCGAAAACGAGTCCGATCAAGGCGGCGGCGATCCACACCCTCTTCCGTCGGCGCAATGCGGCAGCAAGGTATCTGAAGCTGACCAACTTTCCCGACAAGACCTGGGTTTGATAGTTGTCCCGTTCGATCTCGGGGAGAGTGTCGATCGTCTGGTCCAGCTCTAGCGTCATGGCGTCAAGCCCATCCCGCTCGGGCCGGCGCGCGGTAGGCGGCGAGTGCCAAAGGCGATGGGGCCTCGGGGAGACGCCCCGTGGTCGGGTCGTCTGGCTCGGGGTTGGTCACCACGATGCCGGCGATCGGCTGATCGCAGTCGGCTGCCGAGATCGCCACGCGTGCCAACTCCTCGACAGTGGCGAATCCCGCCGAGACCGCCAGCACCGTCACGCCCCCCCGGGCCACCAGGACCTCGGGCCGTACGGGATCGACCACCATGGAAACGACCGTCAAACCGACTGGATGCACGCCACCTTGCAAGTCCAGGTCGGGTCGCAGTTGGCGCCCCGACATGGCGATCCGCTCCATGGCGACCCGGAGATCGACTGCCTTGGGGTCTTTACCCGTCACGTTCAGCGACACCGGCACGCCAAGGGCGGCGGCGCAAAGGGCGATCTGCGGCGCGGCCATCAAGCTGTCTGCGTCCCCGCCCAACGCGAGCACAACCAGGGTGCCAGGGGCGCCCTCTTGAATCTCAAGGTCGCGAAGGGTTTTGCGGATTCGCCACCGGTCGTTCGAACTTGGCTGATACGTCTCGAAGAATTCAATCCACTCGGCGGTCTTCGCTTTGCGAGTCGTGCCGAGGGACAGCACCACCGGGATGCCGACTGCCTCGGCAATCTGATCCCGCCGGCGGAGCCGGCGATCACCCCGGAACAAGAAGACGATGAGCATCGAACCCACGGCGAGGCCGATGAGGCCCCCGAGGACGACCGTCAGGATCGAGCCCAGGAGCGAGGCTTGGGTGGCGGTCGTCGCCTTCTGAATGACCTCTGTCCCAGCATTGGCAGCGCTCGTACCGAGTTGCGCCACGGCGATCTCGCTGTTGATGCTGTCCACCTGCAGGGTTGACTGCGACTGTTGCGCGGTCAGCGACCCCAGCAGCGTGGTGTCCGCTTGCCCGGCCGACGAGGACGCGCCGACCGCTGCGATCCGACCGTTCAGGGCAGTGATCTCACCGTTGACATCGTTGACCTGCTTTGTCAACTGAGCCGCTTCGGCCTGAAGCGCAACCAGACCGCTCGCGTTGGTGGCTGCACCGTTCGTGGTCACGAACTTGACCAGGTGGGTGGCAACCGAGTTAGCGAAGTCCTCGGCCTCGGCGGGAGTATTCGCCAGAGCAGTGATCTGGAGCACGTTTGTCGCCGTGCCTGAGGCATGGATGCGTTGGCGCAGAGTGACCAAGGAAAGTGAGGGGTCGATCCGAGCGCCGACTGGACTGAGAACGGCCGCGCTGGTCGCAATCTGGCTATCGGTGCTCATGTCGTCTCCGACTGACTGCCCGTTGGTTCCGGACGATCCCGGAAGGAGGACGAGCGCCGCGGAGCTGTACAGCGGCGGCCGGAGGAAGACGAAGGCGACCGAACCAACCAAAGCAACAACGACGAAGATCGAGGCCAGGACGCGGTGACGCCACACGAGGTGCAGCACCCTCTTGACGTCAAGCAACTGCTCGTTCACTTCGTCCTCTCTGGATGCCTAGGCGGCATTGTCTCCCTGGATACTGAGGAACGAGCGCTGACCTTGATACATCAGTTCGGGGGGCATTTCCGGTGGACCCGGCTGGGTCTGAGCATCACCCCGAGAACGTGCTGTGAGCGTCCTGGCGCCAGTCGTGCTGCCAGACCCGGAATGACACCACCGTCCTTTGGTCGTGGACCATGAACAGCCACGGCCCTTTGTAGAAGTTGTGCTCGAAAACGTTGCCCGCGTGCTGGGTCACGGCATCCTGAACAGCTGATTCCTGGTACGGCGACCAGGCCGGGGTGGCGTCTGCCGCCCCAACGAAGAGCCCCTGCAGCCCACACCCGTTGGATGGAACGCAACCGCGGCCGATGACAGATGGATCGAAGCGGAACGTGTTCCGGGTTACCCAAACGTTCTGGGTCGTCCAACGGCAACCCTCGTAGTAGTTGACGGGGCGCTGACCCGGTTCGGCCTTGGCAAGATTGCCCCTGTCGCACGTCGACTGGTTGAACTTCGATGGGTTGACGAGTGTGCACGGCTCTCCGTTGGCGTAGCAGAAGCGATTGGCGTCGTCCCAAAGAACGACGCCGGCCCAGTTGTTGACCAGGATGTTGCCGGTGATCGTCAGCCTCATTGCGTACGGCCCTGGGACCCGCTTGTCGCTCCCCGATGACGAGACATAGATCGCCGCGATCGGGAAATTGCCGGAATTCTTGCGACCGTCTCGCAATCCGTTATGAACAAGCGTGTTGTCCGAGATGCGTGCGTTGTAGCTGGCTTCGTAAAAGATGCCTTGCGCGTAGTTTCCCGAGATGTAGTTCTGAGAGATGTTGAAACCCGCACCATCGGTGTCGACCCACAGCCCTACGTCGTGGTTGTCATGTATGAAGTTGCCCGTGATGACAGCTCCATCGGTCTCGTAGAGCTTTCCGCCCCCTTCGCAGCCACAGGTGGGGTCGCGCGTCTGCCAGTTGAAAGTGTCGTTATCGGAGATCTCGTTGTTCGTGATCTGGATGTCAGTCACTCCGTGAATGCTGTAGGCATTGAATCCGTATTGGCCGTTGTTGGTAAGGCAATTGGCTTCGACAACGTCCTTGCTGCCGATCATGACGCCTGCTCCGGCGTTGTCGCGAATGGTGTTGTGCGCCACGACCCATCCGGTCCCCGAGTCATGGTTGACAACCCCCTCATTGTTGTTGCCCCCCACGATCCCGAAGTCCTGGATCGTCAGGTACTCGACGGTGACGTCGGTCGCCTGTTGTGTGAACGCGTAATAGTTTTGGTGTTCACCGTCGATGACCGCTCCCGGTGCCCCAATAAATTGGTCGCCGCTCCTCGGGATGATCTGGCTGTAGACGCCTCGGCCGAACGTGTACGTTCCAGGAGAAAGCCAGAAGGTCGTGCCTGGACCATCCGCGGCGACCATGCTCGTCAGGTTTTCGCCTGACACCACCGTCACGGCGCCGACAGGAGGTGCCGACGGACCATCGAGGAGTGCCGGATTTCCACAAACCCGCCCGGGCTCCATCGGAGCCCGGGCCGGCGAGCTGGGGTTCGTTGCAGAGCCAGCGATGGCGGCCGAGAGCAGCAAGCCCGGGGCGCCAAGAACCACTCCACCGTTCAGGCCGAGGACGACGAGCGTCCCGAGGGTCCGTGCGTGGGTATCGAAGAGCCAGACTGGCCGGCGCCGCCGACGCGGGGCACCCATCGATGTCCGCACCCCGGTGGGAGCGTCGTGAATCAAGGGTGATACACCGGCGTCCACCTGGTCACTTCCCCTATCGACGCAGCGTGCTTCCCGCATCCTGGTTGTAGGGGGGTGCCCGCCACTCTTTCCAGGTCACAACGGTCCGTTGCTCGTGGACCATGAAACTCCACGGTCCGATATAGGTGTTGTGGGAGAAGTGATTGTTCTGGTTAAACGTGATGTGATCTTCGACCGCCGTGCCCTGGAACGGCACCGACGAGCCGTATTCGGAGAAGATTCCATTGAAGCCGCACCCGTTGGCCTCGGTACAGTCGGGCACATCGCGGGCGGACAGTTGGAACCTGTTGTCGGACACATTCACGTTTTGGGTTTTCCATCGGCAGCCGTCGTAGTAGTCAGGAGTCTGGCTGGTGTTCGATGGGCCCAAATGACCGCCGCACGATGAGATAGTGAAGGTCGTCGGGTTCACAAGTGTGCAGGCGTGGTCGGACCCATCAGAGCAAAACCGGTTGGCGTTCTCCCAGAGCACGACGCCGCCCCGGTTGTCGACGAAGTCGTTGCCGACCACATTGAAGCTGGTGTTGTAGGCGCTCTTGACTCGCGGGTCGGACCCTGACTCGCTGATGTAGAGCGCCGTCGTCGGGAAACCCTGTCCTTGGCCAGGACCCTCCCCCCAGGCATTATCGACGAACGTGTTATCTACAATCTGGGCGTTGTAACTGATCTCGTAGATCAGGCCCTCGGCGGAATTGTGGGCGATGTAATTGCGTGAGATGTTGAATCCGGCGTTGTCGGTGTCCACCCAAAGCCCAGGGTCCTCGTTGTTGTGCACGTAATTGCCCGTGACGGTGGCCCCGACAGTTGCCCAGAACTTCCCGCCGCCAGCGCAGCCGCAGTTATCGCCCGACGTTGTGTCGTACCCGAACGTGTCGTTGTAGCTGATCTCGTTGTTTGACACGACGACATCTGAAACCCCATCGGGGCTATAGGCGCTGAACCCGTATTGGCCATTGTGGGTCAGGCAGTTGAACTCGACCACGTCACCGCTGCCGAGCATGACCCCGGCTCCTGCATTGTCGCGGATGGTGTCGTGCTCGACGATCCAGCCGTTGCCCGAGTCGTGGTTTACAACTCCTTGGTTGTTGTTGCCGCCGCGTACACCAAAGTTCTTGACGGTCAGGTACTCGACCGTGACGTTCGTGGCGTGTTGGGTAAAGGCGTAGTAGTTGACATGTTCACCGTTCAACACCGCCCCGGGTGCCCCGATGAACCGATCGCCATCCTTTGGGATGACCTGGCTGTATTTGCCCCCACCGAACTCGTACGTGCCCGGAGATAGCCAGAAGGTCGTGCCCGGGGGGTCGGCCGCAACCAGGTTGGGCAGATTGACCGAAGGCGCCACCGTCACCGCGCCGGTTGGCGGCGAGGACGGGCCATCGAGGAGCGCTGGCTTTCCGCACACTCGGTTGGGAGTCCTCGGCGCCCCCGATGAGGACGAAGCGGCGCCTTTTCCGGTACTGGGAACCACCGGTGAGCTGGACGTGGTCGTCGCGGCACCCGAAGGACCGGCGGGGACCACGAGGAGAAGTCCGCTGAAGCTCGCAACGCCGAGCGTTCCAAGGACTGTCGCCCGTGCTCGGAAGTCCAAGACGGATCGCCAGCGGCGGCGCTCCACGTCCGGTGTCCGCACCCCGGTGGGAGCGTCAGGACGGGGTCCTGATACGCCCCCACCGAAGAGGCCTCCTGACTGGGGCGCGTTGGCGGGCTGAGCCTCTTCCACTCCCGGGAAGGGCCCCGAGCCCGAATTACGAGCTGAGCGTGCTCCCTGAGTCTTCGTTATAGGGACCACCCTGCCATTGCGCCCAGCTCACGATTGTCCCCTGCTCATGGACCATGAAGCTCCACGGCCCGATGTAGGTGTTCTGTGAGAAATGGTTGTTTTGGTCATAGGTGATGTGATCCTCGACTGCGGTGCCCTGGAACGGCGTTGTCGACCCATACTCAGAGAAAACCCCGTTGTACCCGCAACCCTTGGTGGCGGTGCACCCGGGCACATTGCTGGCAGTCAGGCGGAATGTGTTGTCGGACACATTCACGTTTTGGGTCTTCCATCGGCAGCCGTCGTAGTAGTCGGGGGTCTGGCTGGCGTTCGACGAACTCAGATTGGCACCGCACGACGAGATTGAGAAGGTACCTGGGCTGACCAAGGTGCAGGCGTTGTCGTACCCGTCAGAGCAGAATCGGTTGGCGTTCTCCCAGAGTACGACGCCACCCCAGTTGTCGATGAAGTCGTTTCCGACCACATTGAAAGCACCGTTGTAAGCACTGTTCACCCTCGGGTCTGATCCAGACTCACTGATGTACAGCGCTGTCGTTGGGAAGCCGACGCCTTGGTTCGGGCCTTTGCCCCAAGCGTTGTCAACGAACGTGTTGTCCGAAATCAGGGCGTTGTAGCTGATCTCGTAGATCAATCCCTCCGCCGAGTTGCGGGCGATGTAGTTGTCCGAGATGTTAAATCCGGCGTTGTCGGTGTCGACCCAGAGCCCGGGGTCCTGGTTGTCGTGGACGTAGTTGTCGGTGACGGTGGCTCCGACGGTTTCCCAGAACTTCCCCCCACCGGCGCAACCGCAGTCGTCTCCCGACGTGGTGTCGTACCCGAACGTGTCGTTGTAGCTGATCTCGTTGTCAGATACGACGATGTTCGCGACGCCGTTCGCACTATAGGCATTGAATCCGTACTGTCCGTTGTGGGTCAGGCAGTTGAACTCGACGACATCGTTCGATCCGATCATCATCCCCGCGCCAACCGGGTTGTTCTGGATCGTGTCGTGCTCGATGATCCAACCAGTCCCAGAGTCGTGGTTGACGACTCCTTCATTGTTGGGCGCCATGAAGTCCTGCACGGTGAGGTACTCAATGGTGACGTTCGTCGCATGCTGGGTGAACGCGTAGTCGTTGACGCCCTCACCATCGAGCACCGCCCCTGGTCCACCGATGAACACGTCGCCGTTGGCCGGGATGATCTGGCTGTACTGGCCGGTTCCGAGCGTGTGCGTGCCTGGGGCGAACCAATACGTGGTGCTCGGCTGGGGCTGAAGGGAGCTGTTGTCCCCCGCCGGCACCACCACCGCGCCGGCCGGCGCCGTCGCTGGCCCGGTCAACAATGAGCTGACCCCACAAACGAGAACCGATGGACTCCGTGGCGCATTGCCGGAGCCCGATCCGGGCGGCGAGCTCGGAGGCGAAGGCGTGGGTGGCGGCGCGACGACTGTCAGGGACTGTTGCACCTGGGTCGCTGCGACAAAGCTTGCCGAGCCGGCCTGGTTGGCGTCGATCACGCATCGGCCAACGGCCAGGAACTGCACCGTCGAACTCGAGACGCTGCACGCGTTCGGAGTGGAAGATGCGTCGATTGACAACACGACCGGGTTGCCAGAGGCTCCCCCGGTGGCTGCCACCTGGTAGGTGCCCCCGATCGTCGGCGAAGCAGGAACGCTCGAGGTGAAGTTGATGACCTGCGGTAGGCCGGCAGCGACGATAGTGAGCGCCTGTTGCACCTGGGTCGCTGCGGCAAAGCTCGCCGAGGCGCCTTGGTTGGCGTCGATCACGCATCGCCCGGCGGTCAGGAACTTGACAGTTGAGTTCGAGACACTGCACGCCTTGGTCCCCGAAGGGCGGCCTATCGAGAAAAGGACCGGGTTGCCTGAGGCTCCTCCTGTCGCGGTCACCTGGTACGTGCCTCCGACGGTCGGCGAAGCCGGGACGCTCGACGTGAAGTTGATGATCTGCGCCGCTGGCGGCGGGGGGTCCGGCTGCCCGGAGGTGGGAGGTGGCGTTGTAGATCTAGTTGCCGAGGCCAGCGCGATGACTCCCGAGACCGCAGTCGATGACGACGGCACCAGCACCCATCGGGCGACCGGTGTCGTTCCGCCCGTCGGAAAAGCCTCGGTTGCCTGCGCTAACTGGCTGTTGCCGGAGTCGTTGACCGTCGCTCCTAGCGTCGAACCGATCGGCGCCCGGGCCGTTCCCTGCCACACGGCCGAGCCTTCAGCGAAGACGAGGAGGTCGCCGGCTGCGGCGGTGGCTGCTTCGGGACTGAGGCTGGTGGTGGCGTTGGCCACATCGATCGGATCCGACGTGTTCACCCCGCTGAAAGCCTGAGTGACGATCGAAACCTGGGTGGGCGGACTGACCCCGATGTGCACGCTTTTCGGGACCGACGTTCCGACCACGCCCACGCAACTGGCTACCCGGACACTCGGACCGTTGGTCACATCCCAGGCTTGGGTCCACCCCGCAGGACAGGTGATGGTCGTAAACGGATAGCTCTCAACGGTGGACACAAGGACGTCGCCTGTCGCTGTTCCGGTCGGGATCGCGGTGGTGTTTGTACCGTTGTTCCCACCAAAGACCGTTGCTTTGCCAACCACTGCCGGTACGGAAACGACGGCCCCCGCTGTCGCGAGTGCTCCGGGGATCTGACCAACTCCCAACGCGGCGATGACTGACAACGCGAGGACTTTGCGACCTTTGTGGCCACGTGTCACCAGCCAACCAAGACGCCCGGCCCGGCTCTGCATCCCGACACTCCTCTCCGATCGACTTCGGGAGGAGAGGAGCGTCTACGAAGCGGCACGTCGATTGACAACCGATTCGGCAACCCGGCTGACTCAAGGAGTCCCGTGGCTTTGCGCCCCCTTCTCGCGAAGGGTATGCCTTTTCGTCGGCGCCACAATCGACACCGAATGTTCGGTCACCGTACCCGTGTCGGGTACCCAATACAAGGATCGTGGGGAGGAACGACCCCATGCCCTATGGGAGCCCGACTTGGGTATTCGGCTACTTGCGATCCCCAGCGAGCTCCCCCGACGGCACGCTCGGAAGGCCAGCTACCGGAGGCGCTCTGCAAGCCTTTCTGCCTGCAGCAATGGATCGCTCGGCTCGAGCTGGTCCACACCGTTTTGAAGTGTGGGGATTACGTGGAAGCAAACGTGGCCTCCGGACTGCGGCAATTCACGATCCGCCGGCGCGATCGTGGTGCCGGAACACCCGAAGACCGAGCGAACGTCCATCGCGGCGCGGCGAAGGGCCGCGAGAAACGCTCCGAGAGCACCCGCGTCGAAATGCGAGAGATCGACCACGTGGCTTGTAGGAGCCACGGCCACCACCTGTAGCGGGGGTTGGAGGAAGACCACCATGTCCTCATCGCAGAACACGGCGATGACATCTCCCACAACCTTCGGTTGGGTCAGCCCAGCATTCCCGAGCTCGCAAAGCGCGCAGTAAGAGACCGGTACATCGGCGTTAGCCATTGACCTGAGCAGCGTCATGGAATGAGCCAACCAACGCCGTCCGTCTTGCCATTCAAGCCACCCCGCGCCAAAACGACCGTTTGAGCCAACCGTACCGCCGCACGACCTTCGTTGCATCTCATCGCGATCTCCGTCCGGTACCTGCTTGGACCAGCATCTACGAGGAGTTCTGAGCGCGATTGATACCGATCTGATGGCTGGGAGCCAGGTCATCTGGGCGCTGGGCCCGCGCGTCGACCGCAGTCGTGACCTTACGTGTATCAAGCAGGGCTCAGCTGGCTCGATTCCACGACGGGCGCAATAGCGCGCTCAGACCCAGTCACCCAACGTTGTCGGGGGTCCCACCAGTGGCATCAGAAGCCCGGACAATTCCCTACGTCGTGCTCGCACCGGAGACGAATGGTTCGCGCCACGTTGGGTCGGCGTCCTCTCCGGCCGAAGGCGAGCCGGTCCAAAGCCCTTCCGTGCCCGCCGAGAATCTGGGAGCCGTCGGGACGAACGCACTGCGAACCAGACTGCTTGCCTTCGATCTCGTTGGCTCTGCGATCGCGTGGGTGGGTCTCGGGTTCGCTCTGACATCGGCGGGAGGCTCCATTGAACGGCTCGTACGGGGTGGGTTCGGCGTTGCAGCGACACTGATTGCGCTGCACGCGGGAGGCCTGTACCGGTCGAGAGTCTGCGTGAAATGGAGTCAAGAGATTCAAAGGATCGTGCTCGCCTCGATTGTGGGGGGCTTTGCATTCGTCGGGGTCGAATGGTCGTTTCATCGCCCGAGCGTGCAGGTGGTACTTCTGTGCAGCCTGACTTGCGTGGGAACCGTGGCCATATTGCGCGGTCACTACCGGAGATGGTTGAGCGTGCAGAGAGCCCGGGGCCTCTACCTGCGCAACGTCATCTTGGTGGGAGGAAACGACGACTCCACCGAGCTCTGGAAGATGCTCGACTCGGAGCCCGAACTCGGCTACCGAGTTACCGCGATCATCGGTTGTGACGGCGAGGCACGGCCCTGGGACCACCTGCCGGGCAGCACCGCCATTGCTGATCTCCCGGCTCTGGCAAGAGCGACCGGAGCCAGTGGAGCGCTGATCGCGTCGAACGCCCTGACTAGCAAGGATCTGCGGTGCACGATCTCGCTTTGTGGCGCCCTCGGCCTTCACGTTCAGGTGTGGCCGGGCCTGCTTGGAGTGGGGAGCATTCGGCTCCGGGAAGTTCCGGTGTCAGGTGAGCCCTTCTATTACATAGAGCCTCACCGCACCTACCGTTGGCAGCGATGCACCAAGCGAGCCATCGACATCGCTGGAGCCGCCGTCGGCCTGCTGGTGATGTTCCCTCTCTGCGCGATTGCCGCGCTGGCCATCAAACTGGAACGGGGTGGCCCGGTCATACACCGTCAACGGCGGATCGGGCTCAATGGCAATGCATTCGACGTCTACAAGCTGCGAACCATGGCGATCGGGTCCGAGGGAGTGGGAGATGAACTCCAGGCCCTCAACCAGCGGACGGACGGACCGCTCTACAAGAACTCCAACGACCCGAGGGTCACCAAGGTGGGCCGGCTGTTGCGACCACTGAGCATGGACGAGCTCCCTCAGCTCTGGAACGTGCTGCAGGGGTCGATGAGCCTCGTTGGGCCGCGCCCAGCGCTCCCCCACGAGGCGCTCCAGTTCGACGAGGAACTCCAGCGCCGTCATACGATGCGCCCCGGAATCACCGGCCTCTGGCAATCCCGGGCCCGCGAGAACCCCTCCTTCAATGCCTACCGCCGCTTCGATCTGCACTACGTCGACAACTGGTCGCTCCGGCTCGATCTCTCGATCCTGATGGTTACGGGGCCGACGGTGGTGGCTCAGGCGGTCAGCGGTCTCCGCAGGTCCCGTGCCGAGTCGAGACATCCTTCGGGGCGCCACCGGGACGGAGTGTTTGGGCGGTTCTCGAATTTCCCCAAAATCGGGGATGAAGTCGCTGACGGGCTGAGCGACAATCTGGTTAAGCGGGAGTTGGATCCCGTTTAAGGATGGTCGGGGTCCGCGCGTTTGGCTGGGGCGCTTAGTCGGAAGCTGGCTGCCCTTTGCGCGCGCTGAGAGGGACCCATGGCAATATCGGTGCCAAGCTCGATTGAGGCAGAAGTAGACACCCCAGGGCGGCGCCTGCGGGGCCCAATCCCCTCCGATCTCCGGAACGCAGCCGACGACCAGGGACTCGCCGTGATCGTCATTGCGGCGGCCGAAGGCGACCAGCGGGCGTGGGAACACCTGACAAGGCGCTTCGGAAACATGGTGCTGGCCATCGCTCGCAGCTGTCGTTTGGGCGACGCTGACGTCGGCGAAGTATTCCAGACGACGTGGCTACGGCTCGTCGAGAACATCGGCCGGATCGAACAACCCGAGCGAATCGGAGCATGGCTCGCCACTACGGCTCGTCGTGAGAGCCTTCGCCTCGTTCGCGGGAAGGCTCGCATCGCGTTCGATTCAGACGCGTTTGAGTACCTTCCCGACCTAAAGGCGCCGAACGTGGACGCCACCCTTCTGTCCGAAGAGCGCTCCGCAGTCGTGCGGGAGGCGTACGCGAAGCTTCCACCCCGATGCCAACGCCTGCTTAGCTTGTTGGCCTCCAGCGATCCTCCCTCGTATCAAGACGTCTCCAAGATCTTGGACATGCCGATCGGGAGCATTGGGCCGACTCGAGGCCGTTGCCTCGAGCACCTCCGTCGGATCCTTCTTGAGGTTGCGCCCGAGCTCTAGAAGTCGGGCCGGTCTTCGATCGTAAGCTGGCAGGGGAGGGCTCGAACCTCCAACCTCCGGATCCAAAGTCCGTCATCGCTCACGAGGCTCGATGGGCCTAACGAGTCTGGGCAGGTCAAGCTAGGTGATCCACTCCCCCATCTGTGGTCTAGTTGGGTTCGGAGGGTGTGGTTAGGCCCAGTCACGTTGACAAATCCGTGGACAAGGGGCAGCCGAAATGCCAGTGCCCGATTGGCGTCTTAACCCGAACTCTTGGGTAGTACGCAATGGCTGGTGGGTCGGGCCGCTCATTGTCGCAGCGGCCATCGGGCTGGCGGTCACTGTGACCAATACTTCGCCGCCTGCAACGTTGGTCCACGTCGTGCCCACCTTCGACCATCCGAGCAGCACAAGGCGATCTGTCGCAGCGGTTTGGCGCGTGTATTCCAAAATGGCGAGCACTCATACGAGGCTTAGGCAAGTTCCGATCGGTTATCAAACGCTGGTTCGAGGTTCGAGTCCTCAAGCGCCCACTCGTTGTCAGAGGGAAGGGCCATCCGGGAGGTCGGTTGGGACGGAACCGGCACAGGGCGGGAGCCGTGACGGCTGGGTGGTGGTTGCGAAAGGGCTGGGGGGTGTCGGGACCCGTCGGAGGCGAGCGAACGCGTACTCGTCTGGTCGTTGAGCAACGACTGTGGCTTTCAAGCGCGCTCGTGGCTGAGTGAACACTGGACTGCGGCCGCTGCGACGTAGCCGGCGGTGATCGGTACTGCGGCCACGGTCCAGCCCAAGGGCGGCGCTGCTCGCTCCTCAGTTCCTAGGTAGTCGGCCGCGAGGTCATGAGTAACCCCTACTCCGATGCCTTTCAGGTAGGCCTCTTTTCGAGTCCATATGTGCGTGAACACCGAAGCCCGCTTCGATGGCCCTGCAGAGGAAATCTCAATCTGTTCGGCAGGATGCAGCAGAGCACTCACTTCATCGATGGTCTCGCTTTCCGGTAGCGTCTCGACATCCACGCCCATGGGCGCCGACGCGATCCCGATCAGTACTAATCCGCCGCTGTAGGAGAGGGAGAAATGCAGAGGGCGGGTAGGCCTGTCCACGGCAGGTCGCCCGTGCGGGCCGCCGCAGTGCAGGCACGGCTCGCGGAAGTACGCGACCGCTTGGGGTGGCACACAGAGGCGCTCGCTCAGAAGTTGACGAAGCACGAGGTGTGCGGCGACGTAGCGCAGGCGATCATCGGGCTGCACCAGTGTCGCCGCACGGCCGCTCTCCTCAACATCAAGCAGGGACAGATCGAGCTGCGTCTCGTCCACGTCGGCCACCCACAACGCCCAGAGACCTGACGATCCCTCCCGAAGTTCTCCGGACACAGGCAAGGCTGTGGCAATAGGTAATGACTCGGAACGCACCAAACCGACCCTCAGCAAACAGCGCGTGCGGCGTCAGAAAGGAGCTCCAACCCTTTGTCGAGTTCAGCGTCAGTGATCGTGAGCGGCGGCAACAACTTGACCACCTCGTTCTTCAGCCCGGCGGTCTCCACCAGGAGCCCGAGCTCCAAGGCGGCGGTGGATACCTTGCCGGCCAGTTTGCCGTCGTCGAACGCCAGTCCGTGGACCACAATATTGCCGGAGTCGGGGGCGTTCCCGTGAGCTAGGGCACCTGACATGCCGTGGAAGGCGTTGGTAAGCAAATCACCTCGGTCAATTCGACCAGGGGCGGAGGAGGGGTTCACTCTAGCGCCCACTCTCTAACGCCCACCAGTTCAGAGCAGGTATTTGGGTAGTGGCCTAGTTTGACCTGGCAAAAACCGGGATTAGGGCTGGCACCCAGTCGCGATGACCCCAAACGTGTTCGCCATGTGCATCCGATCGCCCAGCCGCTGGATGAGCCCGCTCTGATTGGACCAGTAACGAAGGAGGTGTGAATCAGCGAAACGGGACTGGCAGAAGGTCGAGATCGCTTCCTCATCAACTCCGTCTCGCATCACGTGGTACTCGACCATGTCTGCAGGATTGTTCTCGTCGAGACCGCCTCGGACTCGACGACGAGCTCGGGTGGCCAAGCCGCGGACAATATTTCCCTGGTGGGCCCGCCAGAGCGCATAGCCGAAGCTGTCGAGCCGGAGCGTCTTCTGGTCCATCCGGGCATACCAAAGGGGATCCTGCAGACTTACAAGCGAGCCCCCTGGGGCGAGGAACTTGGTCGCTTGCGTCAGGGACGTCAGGTAGTCGGGGATGTGGTGGAGAACGGACACGCAGAGCACGAGTGAATAGCTGCCCGAGATCCCCGCCAGGTCGCCTTCGGGGTCGTAGGAGGCGGCGAATCTCGTGTTCTGACTAAAGCGGCGCTCAAGTCCTGCGATCGACGTTTGTGATATCTCGATGGCGTTGACTTCGCAGCCGAAGGCCAAGCAAGTTTCGGTGAACCCGCCATGCCCGGCGCCGAGTTCGAGAACGGTGAGCGGTAGTCCGACCTGCTCCAAAGCGGTCAACTGCTGTCGGATGGTGGCAACGAGGCGCTCGTAGAGCGGCCAATGGTTCAAGTGCGGGCTACCTTGACGGTAGTCAACGTTGTCGGTGTAGAACCACTCTTGGAAGTTGCTCATCCCTGACTCGCCTGGCTCGGTTGCCAGGCGAATACCTGAGAGATGCTCGCGGTCAGCGCTCTCGTGACGGTTGTGGCATGGGGCGACCGGAAAATCGAGTTGTGGTCGCCCGGCAGATCGTGAAACCAGAGGGGACCCTGGTGCACCATGTCCCAGCCCGCGGTGAGACCAAACGATTCGGTGGTGCGCTTGGTGAGGAAGAGGTCCAACGGGGCGTCGTTTGCCGACAGTGTGTGGGCAAGAACTATCCGGATCGCACCCTCGGTATCAAAGATGTGCGCTGAAAACAGGCGAAGTCGCATGCGAGTCGTGTCGGCCCGATACCTCAGGTATCGGACGAAGGCCAGGGCGCGTCTCGGTCCATGTGTTTTAAAGCGGTCGAGGCGCCGTGCCACCGTGTCCTTTCGTGGCACAGGAGCATCCACGAGGCCGAGCCACGCGACCGATTCCCCGGATGCCTGTAAGCGTCCGGCGACTTCGTAGGCCACGAGACCACCGAGCGACCAACCAGCAAGGAAGTAAGGGCCGCTTTTTTGAATACGTTGTATTTCTTCAAAGATTGACGCCACGATGTCGTTGAAGCTGATCGAGCGGTCGAGGCGTTGACCGAGGCGGCCGGCGAGCAGGGTGACGACATCGATCTCCCCGCCGAGCGGAGTATCGACGTGCCGCAGAGAGACGACGGAAGCCTCGTTTGGAAAGATCGCAAAGAGCTGCGGCAAGGTTCTGTTGATACTCGTGTCATCATCATCGTGTGGCTCAACCGAACCACCTGCCACCGCGATAGCGGTGATCGCACTGGCCATGCCGCGCACCGTGGCCCCCCGCTCGAACAGGGTGACGACCGGGAGGGTCATGCCGAGATCGCGCTCCACCACCGCCATCAGTCGAACGGCCAACAGCGAGTGCCCGCCAAGTTGGAAGAAGTCTTCCTCTGTTCCGAGGGAACGTATCCCGAGGACTCGCTCCCAGATGGGAAGGAGGCGCTCCTCGAGCTCCGAACACGGCCCCGCCACAATGGCCTCCCGCGGCTGTTCGTCGAACTCGGGGGGCGGTAGACCGAGGCGGTCTACCTTGCCGCTCGAGGTGAGGGGAAGCTCGTCGAGCCCGACGAAGTAGCTTGGCAGCATGTAGCTCGGAAGCCGGGTGCGGAGCAGGTCGCGCAACTCCGAAACCGGGGGCATGGATGCTTTCGGGACGAGGTACGCGACAAGGCTCCTTCCCGCCGTCGGCCTGTCGCGGGCGACGACGACTGCGGAGTCCACCTCGGGATGTGAGGAAAGGATCGCCTCGATCTCCCCAGGCTCGATCCTGTAGCCCCGCAACTTGATCTGGTCGTCGAGACGACCGAGATGCTCAATCCGCCCATCGGGGAGGAACCGGGCACGGTCGCCGGTCCGAAAGGCGTGACCGACGCGGACGTGAGGATCGGGGAGGAAACGGGCGTCGGTTTCCTCAGGCCGGTTCAGGTAGCCGGCGGCAACCCCATCCCCGCCAATGACGAGCTCACCGGCGACACCGACGGGGACCGGTTCGAGCTGGCTGTCGAGGATGTAGGCGCGGGTGTTGGCGATCGGTCGGCCGATCGTGATCCGCTCGCCGGCCTCCACGCGCCCGACGGTTGACCATACGGTCGTTTCGGTTGGGCCATACGCATTCCAGAGCACCCGACATCGGCTGACGAGCTGTTCGGCCAGACCCGGATTGAGCGGCTCGCCCGCGCTAACAGCGACGAGTTCCGAGTCCCCCTGCCACCCGGCCTCGAGCAACATCTGCCAGGACGTGGGCGTGGCCTGCATGAACGTCACGCCGGCGTCCGCGATGAACCGGCTGAGGAGGTGAGCGTCGCGGGCGATCTGGCGAGAGGCGAGGGCGATCTTCGCCCCCGTGACCAACGGGAGCCAGATGTCAGAGGTGGCCATGTCAAAGGTGATCGTGTTGAAAGCAGTGCCGCAATCGTCCTTGGTCATACCGGGTTCCCTGGCCATCGACGTCAGTAGGTTCACCACCGACTGGTGACGGACGGGAACGCCCTTCGGACGCCCGGTCGAGCCCGAGGTGTACACCACGTACATGAGGTCGTCAGGGGTCACACCCGAGGGCGGGGGCTCGCTGGCCTGCTCGGTCACGTCGTCGAGCTCCACGAAAGCGATCCCGCCTGGCTTGCCGAGCACCCAATCGGCGCAGGCCGGCTCGCCGAGCACGAGGCTGGCTCTGGCGTCGCTGGTGATGAAGGCGAGGCGATCCGGGGGATGCGACGGGTCCAGCGGAAGGTAGGCGGCCCCGCACTTCAGGATGCCCAGAAGTCCGATGATCATTTCTAACGAGCGGTCCACGCAGATCCCGACCACGTCGCCCGGTCCTGCGCCGCACGCTCGCAGGTGGTGAGCCATGGCGTTCGCTCGACGATCGAGCTCCCGGTACGTCAGAGCGGCATCACCGAACGAAGCCGCTACCGCATCAGCCCGAGAGACCGTCTGGGCCGCGACGAGGTCATGAACGCATGCGGCGCGCGGGTAGTCAGCCTTAGTGTGGTTCCAGTCGACCAGCTGCCGGTGGCGCTCCTGCCGGTTCAACAGGCGGAGGGTGGAGACCCGCCGAGAAGGGTCCTGCGTGATGCTCCACAGCAGCCTGAGCCAGTGCTCGACCATCTGTGTCCCGCTGGCGGCCTCGAAGAGGTCTTGGTCGTAGATCAGGCGTCCGGCGATGTGGCCGTCTGTTCGTTCGTCGAGCTGCAGTTCAAGATCGACCCTGGAACCGCCGATAGCGTTTCCAAGTTCACTCTCTATCAAGTGCATCGACCACGAAGGATCCGGCGCGACGGTCGGTGGCTCCAGGACGAACATCGTCTGGTAGATCGGGTTCGCGTTCGAGACCTTTTCGGGGTTTAGTTCCCGGACCAACCGCTCAAAAGGCACCAGGTTGTCGAGGCCATCGAGCAGCTCGTTGCGGACCCGCACGACCAGGTCGGTGAATGCTGGGTCGCCGCTCAGGTCGATTCGCAAGACCAGGGGCGTGACGGA
Source organism: Acidimicrobiaceae bacterium (assembly GCA_003160635.1). Taxonomy (GTDB): domain Bacteria; phylum Actinomycetota; class Acidimicrobiia; order Acidimicrobiales; family RAAP-2; genus Bog-473. The sequence continues at coordinate 31,847 of PMLV01000262.1, forward strand.
GTAGCCGACGACCGATTCCAGCTCCGGTCGCTGGCGAAGGTCCGTTGCGGTGGCGAAGACGACATCGTCTTGTCCCGAGTACCGGCCGAGCAGCAATGACCAGGCGCTCGCCAACACTTGGAAGAGGGTAGCTCCGACTCCTTGGCCGACCTCGCGGAGGCGCAACACCGTCTCCGCGGGCACCAATAGCGGAACGACTCCACCGCGAAAACGTGGCGTCGGTGGCCTCGGGTGGTCGAGAGGAAGGGAAAGAACTGGGAGAGTGGCGAGGTGACTGCGCCAATGTTCCAGTCGCCGTGCGACCCGGGGCTCGGTGATCCACCTCTGTTCCCACCGGGCATAGTCGGCGTATTGGGTTCGGGGCTCGGGAAGCGGCGATGGCTCGCCGGCACAAAATGCGTCGTACAGCGCGACCAGCTCTGGCAACACCACCCGGTACACACTGACGCCATCGAAGACGAGATGGTGCATAGCCAGGTAGAGGCGGTGGTGGCCCTCGGGGAACTTGATCAAGCGAGGGCGCAGCAGCGGCCCGCGGCACAGGTCATAGGGTGCCTTTGATGCCTCTGCAGCGACGTGGACGGCGTGACGTTCGGCCTCCTCAAAAGTCAGGTGGCTGAGATCCAGCCGGGGGAGCGCGAAGTTCGGTGGCGGCTGGACAACCTGGACCGCCACACCACCGACGACGTCGAACGTGGTGCGCCACGCCTGGTGGCGGCGGACGATCTCATTGAAGGAGCGCCGGAAGCTCCCCAAATCGAACGGACCGTCCTTGCGGATGCAGATCGCCTCGTTGTAACTGATCTGGTTCGGGACGAGCAGGCTTAGGTACCACAAGCCCTCCTGGGCCACCGACAACGGGGGCGCTCCCAGGCTCTCGCCCGCGGCGTCCGTCACGAGGTGACGACCTGTAGCCCGGTCAGGCCACGCAGGCCCAGGTTGGGCCGCCACTCGATGGCCTCGTCGGGTGCAAGCGCAATCTTGGGGAACCGGGCCAGCAGGGTCTCGAAGGCGATCTGGCCCTCCATACGGGCCAGCGGAGCGCCGAAGCAGAAGTGCGCTGCCCACCCAAACGCGAGGTGCCGGTTGTCCTCGCGGCCGAGATCGAGATGGTCGGGATCGCTGAAACGTTCCGGATCGCGGTTGGCCGCGCCCATGACCGCTATCACGGCATCACCCTCCGGGATGCGCGTGCCACCAAGGATTGCTCTGGCGGGGGCCAATCGTGCCGTCTGCTGGCTGGGACTCTCGAAGCGCAGCAACTCTTCAACGGCGTTCACCAACAGGGTCGGGTCCGAGCGGAGCCGCTCCAGCTGGTCGGGTTGTCGCAACAGTGTGAGCACCCCATTGCCGATCAGGTTGGTGGTGGTTTCCTGGCCGCCGACCATGGTGATGATGACATTGGCCACGACCTCTTCCTCGCTCAGTCGGTCCCCGTCGACCTCGGCCGTGACCAATGCGTTGATCAAGCCCTCGGTCGGATGGGAGGCCTCCCGGATGATGGCCGCGTGGAAGTAGACGACCATCGCCTCGACGCTCTGCAGCGTCTTTTTCACCCGGCCGGGATTGTGCTGGAAGTTGCCGAGCATTTCAGCGAAGTCCTGCGACCAACCCTTGAGTAGCTCGTGGTCAGAGACCGGCACCCCGAGCATCTCGGCGGTGACGATGGCGGGCAGCGGGTTGGCGAGCTCGGCCATCAGGTCAAAGCGTGGCTTGTCGGCCAGGTTGTCAACGAGCGTCCCGGCGATCTGGCGGATGTGCTCCCGGAGCACTCCGACACGACGGGGGGTGAAGGCCACCGAGGCCAGACGGCGTACCCGTCCGTGCTCGGGCGGATCGAGGAACAGCATCTGCTTGACCATCACTGCGGCGATCGGGGCGATCTCCCCCATGCCGAGCTCATCTAACCGTTCGGGTGTTGGCGTCCGGTCCGCCTTGAAGTGGTGGAGCACGTTCACCACGTCCTCATATCGGGTGACCACCCAGGCGTGCAGGTAGGGGTCCCAATGCACGGGATCCTCCTCGCGCAGCTGACGGTACAGCGGGTAAGGATCCGCCAACACCTCTGGGTCGAGGAGGTGGTAGAGGCTGAGAGGCGGAGACCCCTCTCGCACAGGAGGTGTGGTCACCGGGTGCGGGAGCCGGCCGTGTTGGCCGCCATTTGGCGTTCCACTCCCGCGGCGATCTCCGCCAAGGTCGGGTGGTCGAACAGGTATCGCAGGGAGATCTCCACGTCGAAGAGGCTCTCCAAACGGACAATCAGCTGGGCAGCGAGCATCGAGTGGCCGCCCAAGAGAAAGAAGTTCTCGTCGGGCCCGATCTCGCCAACGTCGAGCAGCTCGGACAGCACCGACGCGAGTGCGGCCTCGGTTGGAGTTCGAGATCGAGATCGAGATCGATCATCCCCTGGCCTGTCGTCAACCGTCTCGACCGGGGCTGGAAGGGCGGCTCGGTCGACCTTCCCGTGGGCAGTAAGCGGCAGCTCGTCGAGCCAGAGATACTTGGAGGGCACCAGGTACTCGGGAAGGAAGCCCCGAAGGAACTCGCTGAGTTCGCGACGGTCGGGGCGCTCTCCCGAAGAGGCGACGACATAGGCCACCAGTTGCCGATCAGAGCTGCCGCTGCCGACACCGACGACCACGCTCGCACATATCGCCGGGTGGGAGTTCAAGGCTGCAATGACCTCGCCCGGCTCGACTCGAAACCCTCGGACGCTGAGCTGGTCGTCCGAGCGCCCAAGGAAGTCGAACTGGCCGTCCGGTCGCAAGCGCACGAGGTCGCCGGTTCGATACCGTCGACCCTGCGGGCCGTCCAAGAAGCGCTCGGCCGTGAGCTCGGGCCGGTTCAGGTAACCGCGCGCGACCGCCACGCCCCCGATCACCAGCTCACCGACCTGGCCCGGCTCGACAGGCCGCAGCCGTTCGTCGACGACCTTCGTCGAAACGCCTCTGATCGGGGCGCCGATCGATGGCGGACCCTCCCCGTCTGGTGCCACCACGCCGGAGGTCGCGACCACGGTGGTCTCGCTGAGCCCGTAGTTGTTGACCACGGTGAACCCGAGGCCCGGCGGCGGTCGACCGATCAACGCGTCGCCACCGGTCAACAGGTATCGAAGGTGACCGACCTCTGGCCACGGCAGGCGGATGATGCTTTCGGCCACGGCCGTAGGCAGGAAGGTGATGGTGATGCCTTTGGCCACGAGCCAATCCCGAAGGCCCACCGGATCGCCACGCAGATCGTCGGGGACGATATGGAGCGAGGCACCCGATGCGAGGCACGGCCAGATCTCCCACACCGCGGCATCAAAACCGGGGCTCGCGATCTGGGTACATCGATCGCTGGCATCCATGGCGAAGACATCCCGGTGCCATTCGACAAGGTTGGCCAGGCTGCCGTGCTCCACCAGCACGCCCTTGGGCCATCCGGTCGAACCCGACGTGTAGATCATGTAAGCGACATCGGCCTCAGCAGCCGCCGGCGGGTCCTCCCTGGACCCTTCCGGCGAGCCCGGTTTGTGGAGGGACCGCACCGCTGGGGTGAGACCGTCAGCGGAGCCTTCAACTATCAGCTTCGCCCCGCAGTCGTCCAGCATGAATGCCAGACGGTCACTCGGGTAGGACGGGTCGAGCGCCACGTACGCGCATCCGGCCTTGAGTATCCCGAGGGCGCCGGCCACCATCGCCCCCGAACGGGGAGCAGCCAGCGCCACGAGGTCACCACGACGCGCGCCGAGAGCAAGCAGCTGGTTGGCGACCCCTTCGGCCACGCCATCCAGCTCTGCATAGCTCAGGGCGCCCGCCGGCGATACGACCGCCGGGCGCTCCGGATGCTCCTGGGCGGCCTTCGCGACCAGGTCTTCAACCTGAGTCGACCTCGTTAAAACCGTGACCGGCCCCTCTGACGGTTGCCCGGGCCCCATACCCTGCCACCTCTTCCACGGCGTCCGTCCCACACGGACGAACGTCACCCAAGAGAGCAACTTTGTGCCGGTCTGATACTGCCGATTTCCACCCGCCGCCTAACCCCAGACCGCTACGGCAACTTCGGGCGGCGCCGGCTCCGGTTCGAAGGAGTCGAACCAGGCCCTGCGGACGGCGGGGCCTGTTCCATTTGCCGGTGGCGACCGCTCACGACCGGACGGGTAAAGGGCGTCGCCGCGTGTTCCGGTATCACACGCCACCGGACATCATTGCGCCAAAGAGGTACGGCCCCACGGTTCGGATCCAACCCACTGCACCCCCGGGGCTGAGAGCGGGCGGAGTCAGCCACCATGAGGCAGCGGGCTGGCAGCCGCCGTCCACGCCGCCCGCCATCCGGTCTACGCCGAGCACTACCAGCGGACCAAGAGTCGTCTCGGCCGCCAGCGTGGCGCCAAAGTCGCCCGCGTCGAGGTGGCTCTCAAGCTCACCGAGGCCATCTGGCACATGCTCCAGACGGGCTCCCACTTCACACCGGCAAGGTCCCACACGGAATCTGGTCGCACGACGACCCTGGCTGAATTGGACCAGCGGAGCCAGATGACCGGCACCCGGTCTCGCCGTGAGAGCTCGGCCAGCACTCAGGCATCGATCTTGTCGGTCTTGCACGCCAAGGGGGCTAGGCCCTTCACCTTCTGGGCGTCGGCGATGTCCACGTCCCAGCCGGCGAGCTCGAGCGTGTCATGAACGAAGCGGGCCCAGGTAATCGACTCGATGACCGCGTGGACGGGGCCGCCATGGGCAGCCAGTTTCCTCACCAGCCCACGAAGGCCTTCTGCGTCGGGAGGAGCTGCGGTGACAGCGACCCCCTCGCCGCGCTCGTCGAGTGCACAGACATCCAGTCGTTTTCTGCTGAGGTCGAGTCCGAGGTGCGCCATGGTGTGTGGGGGCCTCCTTGGTGGTTGGTTCCGACGAGAACCCAAGTGTTGTTCTCACCGGGGAGCCCCCCTCTTCATGACTGTGAGGATCCACGGTGCAACACAGCGTCCATTCAGCCGCGAGGCAGGTCGTGCGCAACTGAGAGCTGACGCGCAACTTGGCTTATCTAAAGAGCCATCGAACGGATAGTGGTCTGTCGCGGATTTGGCTCGGACGAGGGCGAAACCGACGCTCTATCCTCTGAGTTACTGGGGCCTTCGTGGAGCTTCTTCGAACCCGTGCTGATCGGTCAGTTACGCGAACTCACTCGAGGCGCCGGGTCCGGGCATCCACGTTACGACGCCCAGCCGGGTCGAAGTGATTAAGGCGAATCAGGCTTTATTCGCGCCACGGCCCTGTGAAACGCCTCCCACTCGCCGAAGGCAGCTGCTTCGATCGCCACTCGCTGAGAACCGGTGAGCCGCGTGATGTCGCCGCCGAAGGCATCGGTATATCCGAAGGCAACGGCAGGACCACGGAAACCTGGGTCGGGATCACCGGTCATTAGCCATTCGTAGCCGTCACCTCCAGTGACGAGACGTCGGGCCGCCGTGTTGGCGGCTGCTCCAACTGGGGCGTCGGAAGCCGAGAGCGAAACGCCCGGAATTGCGGTCGGCCGCGGCGCAACGTCATCCAGTTCGATATGCAGCTGGACGCGCAACCACCCCCGCCAATCGGTCGGCACTGTCACATCCTCGAGCACGACACCGTCCCAACCTGCCTCGGGCCCGCATTCGATAACGACAACCTCGATTCCGGACATCGGTCGGGTGTGTCCCCTGGTCTTCACGGGCGTAGCCGGGTCATGGGTAGACGCGCCTTTGGCAAATCCAACAGGTCAAGCATTGGATGTCGGCATGACTCACCACCTAGCGGCACCACGCTTACGTTCGAGAGCGCCCTATGGGGGCATTAAACACCCGTCAACTTATCTCTACCGAGTGCATTGGGCGCTCACAACCAACAGGGAACCCTCTCTCCTCGGACGCCGCGACCGACCGATTGAGATCGCCAGTTAGAGGTCGAGGGCGGCTTGCACAAGGTCGGGGCCTGATCGGCAGTTGGCTAGGACCGCCGGCACCTGATGACCTCAAAGTGCGCGTTCCAAGGGCGATCGGCAAGACTCGAAGCAGACCTGGAAGCGCGCCGTGACAACCCTCAGATTGCTCCCATGAGGGCGAGAAGCATGTTGAAGAACTCGGAATGGGCCCGCCGAGACCGGTTGCCAGTGGAGTTCCGCCAACTACGGGGCGCAAAGGGATCGCGCCGGAGGCAATCGAGGAGTTGGTCACCGCCTGCCGGAGTCAGCCGCAACCGCCCCCCAAAGGGCCGTCGCGAAGCTGGTCACACCTGCACTCCACCACCCCAGCGCTGCGTCCCAAACCGGAACTCCGTCGGCATCAGCCGCGACTTCCGGCATCACCTGCTTCCCTGCGCATCCCGCCTTCGATGAGAGTCTCGCTTAGGCTGGCTCTGCCTCTTCATAGGCGCTGCACCCCCCGCCGCTGGGCCACGGAACGACTCTCCCGGCAGTGAGCTCGTCACTGCCGACGGCCACGACATTGGGGGAGGTGGCGGGGTACTGGGTTTGGTCCGGCATGTCGGGAGAACTGGCGAAGTAGCTGACGCCGGGATCGGAGAAAGCGCTGTCGTCAGCGGACTCCCCGGCGAACTCAGGAGTGCCCCAGCTGTTCAAGACATATCCAGCGTACGCGCCCGCGTACCTCTCGGCGGCAAAGAAGGCCGGCCCGTCGGCTCCCGTTGGCCTCTACCAACGGGATGTGGGCGTCGGGAGCCAAGGCGTGTGCCCATTCGACATCGGGCGGTCTCGAGCGCCCACCCCGACGGAGCCGGTGGCGGCAAGTTCGTCCCCCCGTTTTGGTCGACCTTGGTGAAACACAGCCAGCTCCGCACAAGGGGAGGCCCCAATACCCACTGGTCATGTAGACGTCGAGGGCAATGTTCGGGTCGTCGTAGGCATCCACAATGGCGATCGTCTGTCCCGCCCCCGCGTACGGGGAACTATCCAGCCCGTAGGCATTCTCGATCTGGGCCGGAGCGGCCCCCGAAAGGGCTGGGCGACGCCGTCGGGTTTCGCACGGACCATCGGTTCGACGATCGCTCCGCCAGCGCGGGGCGACGACTTCGGTGGCGGCTCGATACGCCACCGGCCGAGACGGCAAAGGTTGTCAGGAGCGCAACAATGAGCGCGACCTGCCAGATTGGGTGATTCGAACGACCCGACACTTTTCCTCGCTAGATCACCTGAGCTAGCGAGGGTGCTGAAGGGGCGAAGCTATCCCTGGGCTTGATGCCTACTCAGCCTCAGAGAGTCCCGTGGCTTTGCGCCCCCTCCTCGCGGAGGGTTTGCCTTTTTCGTCGGCATTTCCTACAAGGAACTCCAACAAGACAATCGTAACGATGGAGTTGCCCCTGAAGCTGGGATGGTCATATACGCGGGTGGCGAATAGCCCTCGATTGGCTTGAGCAGCGCTGGCTCGAGTCCCCTTGCTGGGCAAGTTGAATGTCTCCTGGCCTGGGCTGACGCGGGCATCGCGCGTCCTCGATGGGTTCCCGACGTGCCGCAACGAGCCTTTGGCTCAAACCCTCGCAAGATTCAGGCACAGGGGGCATGATTGTTCAACAACAATGCCCTGCTGGGCGTACCATGCTGGGGAAGGCCTCGTTCGTGTCGAGTTCTTTCGCGTTCCAGAGCCCACCTGAGAGAAACCCACCGACTTCACAGGCATGGACGAACTCGAACCCACCGAAGCCAGCCTACGGAACTACTTCCATGTCATCACGCACCGGTTCGTATGGCTCTTGGCGGTAGTCGTGCTCATTGTTGCAATTGCGGTGGCATTCGTTGCCGTACAGAAAAAGGAGTATTCGGCGACTGCCCAGCTCCTCGTGCAACCGGCCAGTGGATCAGTCCCCATTTCAGGGACCCAGCAGACCGTCACTTCGACCGATGTGCTGACAGAGCTCCAGCTCATCACAAGCGGCCCGGTGAAAGGACAGGTCATAGCGAAACTCGGGTTCACTCCGAAGATCTCGGCCGCGCAGGTTGGTCAGACCAACGAGATCAATCTGACGGCAACTGCCCGTTCCCCCGTCCTGGCAGCCAAAGTCGCCAACAACTACGCCCAGATATTCGTCGCCTACCAAAGAACCAGTGCCCTTAACGCAATCATCGCAGCCGAACAGCAGCTTCAATTGCAGATTACCGCGCTAGACGCCCAGCTCAAGCCGCTCGAAAGCGGAGCTTCGCCATCGGCCGGTACTACGGCCACGATCTCAGCACTGGCGGGCCAGGAAGCCGTCTTGAAGGAGCAGTTGGCCCAACTCCAGGTGGCCGCTGCCGAGACGCCGGGTGGGGTCGAAGTGGTCTCCCCTGCAAGTCCGCCAACATCTCCGAGCTCTCCCAAGCCGGTGCGCGACGTAGGGATCGCTCTCGTCATCGGCCTCTTGATCGGGCTGGGGGCGGAGTTCGCGGTCGAGTACTTCGACGACAAGGTTTATACAAAGGATGAGGCGGAACGGCTAAGCGGCGGCGTGCAGGTGCTGGCCATCGTCCCCCGAGTGAAAAGCTGGACCAGACCAAAGCGCCCGATGCTCATCACCGAGATCGAGCCCTTTTCGCCGGTCACCGAAGCCTATCGGTCGTTGCGAACGGCGCTGGAGTTCGCCGGCCACGACACCCCGCTCAAAACGATCCTGATCACCAGCGCATCGGGAGCGGAGGGGAAAACTTCGACCGTCGCCAATCTTGGCGTGGTTCTCGCCAATGCCGGAGAACGAGTGGTAATCGTTAGTTGCGACCTTCGTCGGCCGCGCATGGGAGCGTTCCTCGGGCTGAGCGAGACGCGGGGATTCACCTCGGTCCTCTTGGGCCACGAGGAATTGAAAGACGTGCTCCAGCCGGTCGTTAACACCCCCGGTCTTAGCCTGCTCGGGACCGGGCCAATCCCTCCCCGACCCACCGAAATGCTCGGCTCGGACAAGGCCGCTGACATTTTCAAACGGCTCGCGACTGACTTTGAGACCGTCCTCATCGATAGCCCGCCCCTGTTGCCTGTCGCTGATCCGCTGGTGCTCTCTAGCTACGCCGACGCTGTGCTCATGGTGGTGATGGTTGGGCTAACCACGCGGGCCGAGGTTGACCGGGCATCCGAGCTTTTGGAACAGGCAGACGCTCATCCAACGGGAATAGTGCTCAATCGGGCGACGAGACGGTCAGCCAACACATCTCAGTATGGTTATGGATACAAGTACCGCTATAGCCCTCAAACGACAGAGGCGATCCCAGACGGCAACGGCTCGTAGCCAACGAGATCTAGCCAGCAACGAACCGCTCCTTGATCTAGGGCAGGCACCGTGGCAATAGTGACCTTGTGAAGCGCTTTGCTCGCGTAAGCGTGCTCTCCATCATTCTCCTGGCGGTGGTCGCGGTCGCGCTCCTCACACTCCCTCTGCGTCCGACGAATCAGGTGTACGGCAAGCCGCTTTCAGAGGATGGCTTCCTCAGCCTGACAGTCGCACGGAACATCGCCGAGGGCAACGGAGTGACGGCGGATAGTCAAGGGGCTCCCACCAACGGGTTCCAGCCGCTGTTCACTTTTGTGACCGTTCCAGTCTTCTGGATCGCGGGCGAAGATTCAGCGCCTGCCCTTCGGCTTATCCTGTTGCTCCAGATCTTGGTCCTGTTAGCAACTGGACTAGTGCTTGGTGCGATCGTCGCCGACACCTTTCCCAGGAGTGGACTAGCGCAAAGAACCGTTGTCGTTCTGACGGCGCTCGCCTATTCGAGCGCAATCTTTGTAATCGTGAATGGTCTCAACGGGCTCGAGACCGGGTTCTTACTTCTCATGTACACGGTGGTCTGGCGCGTATATCAGGTGCGCGGTCTTGCGAATATCCGGGACGGAGCGCTCCTCGGTGGACTAATGGGCGCACTCGTCCTCACCCGCATCGACGCAATGGTGCTCGTGGTGGTCTGTTGCGTCTACATCGCGCTAGGTCGTCGGAATGGAGCAATTGTCCGTGCCGCAGTGGTTGGTGGGACGGCAGCACTGGTCTCAATAACGTTCTGCAATTTGGTTCGCTCATGCCGTCGAGCGAGAAATGAGAACAGCAGTGGGCAGTCAGCAGCGTCCGCTTGGCCAAGCTTGCCACTGCATGGAGTCAGGCGGGTGTTCCTTGGTTATATATTTTTAGCAACACCGCATCTGTTGACCTCCCGGGCGCTCTCGCTGGACTCGCGATCGTGGCCGCCGTCCTGGGCCGGTGGTTGTGGCGGCACCGAGCTGCTGGAAAGGGCCTGAGACGTCGGCGAAACTCGACGATCGGCGTATAGCGCGAGCGAAACAGTTCGCGATTCTGCTCGGAGTGACAGCGGGGATCCTGTCGCTTTGGTACGTCTTCTCGTCAAGGGCGTCGTACTGGTTTACGGTCGCTACCTCGCGTTTCTCACGCTTCTCGCGGTCTTCGGCTGGATGTGGTTGGCCTTGCTCGTCTGGGTTCGATGGCGAGCCGTCATGGTGGGTGCATTCACGATCTTGGCCATCGGGGGTGTGACAGTCGCGATCGGGTTTAGTACGAGCTTCCTCGCTCCCAAGAATCTCTTCTATCTCGACCAGCTCGCCCTTGTTCAGCGATATGTGCCTAAGGATGCGGAAGTTGGTGCGGCCCAGAGCGGAACTCTCGGCTTCTTCCGCGATCGGGTTGTCAATCTGGATGGCAAGGTGAATAATGAACCGCCCAGGGATCGGTGACTGCTTCAGTCCTTGAGAGGATGGAGCAATGCCAGACCAGCAGAAGGCGGGGCAGAAGGCGGGGCGCAAGCCTTACCCGCCCGAAGTCCGCGAACGGGCGGTCCGGATGGTGTTCGAGCACCAGGATGGCTACCCCTCGCAGTGGAAAGCCATCGAGTCGATCTCGACCAAGCTGTCCATCAACCACGAGACCCTCCGGCAACGGGTTCGGCGGGCCGAGACCGACGCCGGCGAGCGACCGGGTTTGACCACCGACGAACGGACCCAGTTGCGTGAGCTGCGCCGAGAGGTCAAAGAGCTGCGCTGAGCCAACGAAATCTTGAAATCAGCAGCGACTTTCTTCGGGGCGGAGCTCGACCGCCAACAGGCGAGATAGTCGCCTACCCCGACGCCCACTGGGACCGCTTCGGGGTCGAGCCGATCTGCAGAGTGCTGACCGAGCATGGTTGCAAGATCGCCCCAAACGTCTATTGGGTGGCCAAGAAACGACCGCCGTCGGCTCGAGCCGTTCGAGATGAGTTTCTCAAGGCCGAGATCATCGGGGTGCACAGCGCGAACCTCGAGGTCTGTGGGGCCGACAAGATCTGGGCCCAGCTCAACCGGGAGGGCACTCGGGTGGCCCGATGCACCGTCGAGCGCCGGATGAGGGATCTCGGACTCCACGGGGTTCGGCGGGGCCGCTCCTACAAGGTGACCACCCATGCCGACGAGCGTCAGCACCGCCCCGGCCCCCAACCGTCTGTGGGTGGCCGACCTCACCTACGTGAAAACCCACGCGGGCTGGGTCTATGCGGCCTTCATCATCGACGTGTTCTCCCGCATGGTCGTTGGTTGGCAGATCTCCCAGTCACTGCGCAGTGACCTAGCCATCGAGGCGCTCGAGATGGCGGTGTGGAACCGCACCCGGGCCGGCCAGGTGCTCGATGGGCTGGTCCATCATTCCGACAGGGGCGTGCAAGGTGAAATCAACTGGTCGTCGC
>PMLV01000244.1 GCA_003160635.1 Acidimicrobiaceae bacterium
CCGATTAAATCAACAGTCTCCTAGGATTCATGAAGCCATTGGAGAAGCTTGCCGAACTTCTTGCGCTGACCGGTTGAGCCCGCCCTTTCTCATGGCCACGGACATCCGAGAAACGATTGCAGGCGCAATCGGAGCAGTGCTCCTAATGAGTTCGGAGTCCGTCGGCTTGGGTTTAGAAGTGGGGATGCTTAGTCAGAGTGGGGTTCCACTACTTGTCCTGGAAGCTCGGGGAGAGGGTCTGTCGAAGCTGGTTCGCTCAGCTCCAAACTTCGCCCGGTTCGTGTCATTCGATCCGACCGGAAGCGGTTATCGCTCTTGGGATGATGTACAACGTGAAACAGCTGCCTGGATGAGCCAACTTAGACGACGCGATATGGGGGAGCTGTCGACAGCGATTTCGACTGAGGAACTTAGAGCCTGCGAGGCCTTCATAACCGCCTTCTATAACGCACTTGATGATGGCGAAACTGGATTATCGGGGCCAGAGCTTCTCACGGCACAGATTCACATTGACACAATTGACTTGCAGATGCGCGCTCCGGAACCCAGCAGGGGCGTCATCAAAGCAGCTGTTTCAGACCTCGGCACCTTCTTGATGGGCGCTACGAGCGGGGTCGCTGCGAGTTACTTGTATGCCCTTCTGCCTCATCTGCACTAAGGCCGGCAATCGGCAGATAGGTATTCAACCGTTGGTTCATCGTGGAGTACGTCGGCCGCTCAGATGGCGATCTTCCTGGGCGAATCGCCGACCACGTGATGAATACCCATCGTTCAAGTTCAGCTATGCCCAGTCGAAAGAGGGAGCATTCGCAAAGGAGTGCAAGAACTACCACGACTTTGGTGCCCAGAAGGCAAGCTTCGCAACGTTCGACACCCGGACGCACCCACATCGGGTTCGGCGACTTGCCCTACTGCTAAGGCCTTCCGGACAAAAACGATTCACCATCGAGGTTAGATAGAGCAGAATCGTCTTCGGCTAGGCAAAATGACCAGCGGATCGACAGCGCGATCGGACATCCTCGAAGGAGGAACAGTGGAGGAGTCATTCAAAGGAGCGGCAGGCGAGCTGATCGAACGACTCGTCGCTCTCGCGAACGGAGGTGTAGGCACAGAAGGGTCGTGGTACGACATCGCCTTCTGGACTGCCTTTGCCCTCGGTGGTCGCCTGGCTTGCGTGATCCCAGACACCGGTCGAGATGCTTCCCCAGGGTCGGTTGGGGAGAAGATGCGGGAGACGAATGAGGTGGTGGACCGCGCGACCTACTTCGACCTGATCCGCGAGCGGATGGCCGAACTGGTCGCACAACAAATGAGCGAAGCCTTCCTGGTGCGTGCTGTGCGCGATCAGATTAGGAGGGAGCTTGTCCACATGGCAGACCTTGGCGATGCCTCCGAACGTCGTTTTGCCATGCGTCAGCGGCTGGAAGCAGCGATCAGTGACCCCGATTCCATCGCAACTTTCCGCGCCCTGCTGGCGGAGGAAGACCCCGCCACCGCCCAACTGCCAGACGAGGAAATCGAAGCGAGGCTGGACGTCATGGCCAAGAGCCCAATGCTCGACCCGGTGCCCTTGGAGCAGGCCGTGGACAGGTGGGCCGCAGTTGAAGAGTGGGACCACTTGGTGGCGCGGCAGCTATCGGACGAAGTTATGGATGAGTGGCTGGCAGCCTTTGTCACCCGCATGACGCGGTAAGGAATGGTCCCTTTAGTCCGAATCTCGACCGCGTCGGTGAGAATGCTCCGCACCAGTTTGCCCATCCATTGGCCATTATGTGGCCATAATCGGTCTGACTGAGCAAACGGGTTGGATGCATCCAGCGCTCTGAACTGGGAGAACGGTACTGGCTATAACTCAGTAGACGGACTCACCCGCTCTCTCAAGGTGGGGATGCCAATGCTTGCGGCGACGACCAACGACAGACGCCTTCCAGTCCCCACACGTGGCCATATCGGTCACGTCCCCCCGCAGAGTCTTCGTAACGGCAAGAAGATCTCTCGCCCAATTTGGCTCCTTATCAGAGCTTCGAAACGGCCATATCGGAACCCACCACGTGGAGACGGGAGCGTTGGCGGATGGACCACAGTGGAAACCACGACACCGCTGAGAAGTGATAGAGGTTCGAACGATCAGACAACCGTTGCCCCGGCGGCACTGCATTACCCAGGCACCGACGGTGACGCCGTTTCCCCTTGTCGACCTCCTCGCCTGTGGTGCCACCCGGAAGGTTTGCGGGGCTCCACGGTCAACTGAAGGGCCGCTTTCGGGCGCAGCTGCCAGTTTCGAAACGGCACAACTTGACACGACCGGCATCCGCCGAGATCATCGTTGCATCCGGCTGAAGTGGACGCGACGTGGTCCCATGCTTCTGGCAAAAGGGTGGTCCATTAAGACTGGCAAATGACAATCGGCATCGACGACGTGCGGGCGGGACCCGAAGCACGCTCCCCGTCGTAGTACCCCCGCCACCATTACTTGGTCAGAGCCGCGTCTTTAGCGCCACAACCCGTGTGGTTTCATGCGGCTTTGGCGGCCACTAATCCAAGGATCGAAAGTTCAAGTCCTCCCCCCCCCCGCCTGAGGTTAAGTCGGACGGCTCCTGAGGTATGAGCCAGATAAAATCGCAGCTTGGCGGCCTGTCGTTCGAATCGTGAACCTCCGCAGGCTTATCAAATCAGCGCCCGCGGGAGCGGTACGCCCGCCAGTCGATGCGATACCAGGCGGGCACCACGCCGGCGACCGAGGGGTCGGACTCAGCTGGCTCGTCGACTTCGATCGGCGCGGAGCAGGCCTGCGACAAGTCAATCCCGTGGATCGCTCGCCAGTCGGGAGACCGAAACGCGTCCTCGTAACGACGGGCGTGGTCTGGGAGGATGACGACGACCGTCTGGTCCGGGTGCCGGTCTGCTTCGTATCGGGCGGCGACGTAGGCGGCCCCGCTACTTCCCCCGACGGGGATCCCGTTGTCGAACAAGGCCAACGCAGTCGCAAAAGCCGTCGTGTCATCAACCCAGTGCACGAAATCGTATTCATCGGGAACGACGTTCTTCATAGGCCGCGTGCTCCCGAGGCCACCCATGAGGAACGGGGTGTGGGCGTGATCGAAGTTCACGCTCCCGCATGCGTCTACGCCGACAAGTTTCAATTGTGGAAAGCCGGAACCACGCAGGTACGTCGCCGTCCCCAGACTGGAGCCGCCAGTCCCAACCGGACCGACAAGCAGGTCGATCCGATCGAGCTCGCTCGCCAGCAGCTCTGCAAACGTCCAGTAGGCGACGGGGTTATTGCGGTTCTCGTATTGGGCGACCCAGGTGACCTCGAAACCTCTCGCCTCATAGTCTGCCTTGATCTGGGAGAGGCGCTCCAGGCGCAGCTTCTGGTCGGACGTCGGGATCTCGTCGACGATGGCGCCGAGCTCTCGGATGTACCGCTTCGTCGGCTCGTCCACGCTGCTTGGCATAAGCAGGTGCACCAGAACGCCTTTCTGCCGGCAGACCTCGGCGAGCCCGGTCGCCATGTTGCCCGAGGAAGTTTCGATGAATACTCGGCTGCCAGGTCGCTCCGCTACCAACGAAGACTCGGCTGTTATCGATCTGTAGACCCCGTCCGGGGCAAGCACTTGGCGGCTGACGGGCGACAGCGCGCGCTCGAGGCAGAACTGAGCTGGCACCCGCTTCATATATTCGAATACAGCGGCGACGAGGTTCGGGGCCTCGCTCGGGTTCGGATAGACCAGACTCGGTCGGATCATTGCATCGAGGTAGCTCGTGTAGATCATGTCTCGTAACGTGTTCTTGCAGCCGCTCTCGTCGAGAAGTTCTCGGGCTTCACGGGAGCGGATGTATCCGATGTGCTGCTACGGACGAAGTGCTTATAACCCTCAATCACGTCGTTGCCCGTATCGGCGGCGAAGAGGGCCGTGTGATACGTGCCGGTGTGCGCGACCGCGAAGCCGAGCGCGCCGAACCGCTCTACGGCCGTCTCTAGGAGGCCGAAGTCGGCGTTCGGGTTGAACCTCTGGTTCTCGGAGGCGCTCTTCATCGCGAGGCGGGCGACGCGCGGCGCGTCACCCGTTCGGACCGCTCGGCCTAGTGAGGCCCAGCGGACTCGCCACATGAGAAACTCCTCGTCCTTGTAGTCAAAATTTACTTCGCTCGTTCGGACCGCGGGACCGGCGCTCCAGGTGACGGCTCGGAAGTCCGGCATCTCCTCACCGAGAAAGACGACCGGCTCGCGTCGGCGAGTCGTGACGATCACCGGCAATTTCTGGGTGAGTGGGTCGGCCCCGCTCTCAACCTTGCCGTGGATCTCAAGGATCTCAGACTCGACCAACCGGACGCCGTGCTCGGCCGCCGTCGCCAGGATCGCCGCCTGCACGAGCGCAGAGCTTGACCCCGAGCCTGCGCCCACCTTGATGTCGTGATAGCCAAACACTTCGTAGGAACAGCTCACAGACTGCTTGAGGAAGCGCCAAGTCTCGGTAACCGCGGCTCGGACCAGCAGCACCTCGCCATCGTTCCAGCCATTCGGCTGGACGGTGATGCTCGCAGGTGAGCTGGTTCCCACCGGCGGGGCGGAGGGATCGTCACGCAGCCGGACGTCGACGTAGGCGCTATTGAGATCATCCAGGAGCGAGAACACGCCGATTGTGTAGTCGCTGTCAGGCCCTGGCCCGAGCGGAACTGGGCCCTGCAGGTACTCGCCCTTATGGGTCCGGACTCGGGCGGTCGCGCGCGTGACTTCGCTCTGTCCAGTCGCCGCCTCCAGGGCGGGGAGCACGAAAGTACGCTGCACGGTAGCACCATAGGCTTGCCGGACGGCCACCGCACGCGGCGACGTCGGACGGTACTGTTGCTGGCCTTGAACCCGCTCCGAGCGTCAGCAGGCGCCGGCGACCGCTGGCAGGCCGCGCTTGAAGCAGCCGTTGAGCTCGCGGCGAGCGGAGATGCGAGCTTCGTGCTGGCGGACGAGTCGGGAGCAGTCGTCGAACGCCTGTTGACTCGGTTGCCGGGCGTGGAGCGGAATCTTGCCGTACTCTCCGCCGTCGGCTGGTGGCATTGGCACCGCTCCATCGCTACTGAATCGAAACGAGACCATCTCGCCGCGGCGATGTTCCTCCATCCAGTCCACCAGGTCGGCCTTGCTGTGCCGGACAATCTCAGGGAACTCTTCGATAGCACGACCATGCAAGACTTCCCGCTCTGGGCCTATCTCGGTGCTTTCCTACTGGAACGCGCGACCGACGTCGACGACGTTAAGGAGGCCGCGCGGCTGCTGATGCTGGGCGCCGAGGCCGCGCCAGATGACTACGACCAGCTCGCTTCGCTCTGCGCCAACCTCGCGGCCGCGCTGCGGGAGCTGTACCGGGACGTCCGAGAGCCCGAGCTGCTTTCGGACGCTGTCCGTTGGCAGCGCAAGGCCCTCTCGTCCCTCCCGGCCTCGCACTCGCTCGTTCCACGGCTAAAGATCGGACTGGCCGAGCTCCTGGAGGAGACGGCAAGAGGGTGAGCCGCCTCGACGCGCTCAATGAGGCGGTGGATCTCCGCCGCGATCTGCTCGCAGAGCCGGGTATCGAAGCCTCGGTCACCGCGCACCGGCGCTCGAATCTCTCGCGAGCACTCTGTGACCGGTTCATCCTCGCGCCTCGCCGCCAGGATCTGGAAGAGGCAAGCGATCTGGCTCGGCGATCTGTGACGGAGGTGTCCCCGGACGACTCTGAGATGGCGTCGATGCTCGTCAACGCGGCGAGGACCCTCGGCATCGCGTATGCGTCGTACGGGATCCGAACCGATCTGGACGATTCGATCGGTTACGGCTCGAGGGCGCTCCAAGTGATGACCGCTCCCAGCGACCCCCGAATGACGGCCCTGCTCAACACAGCGTCGTCGCTCAGGATGCGATTTGACCGCACGGGGCAGCTCCGGGATCTCGACGACTCGATCGCGCTGCTCCGGGAGTCCGCCGTCGCTCAAGGTGCCTGGCCGTCGCGGCCCGAGAACCTTTCCGAACTGGCGGGGGCATTGACGGACCGTTTCCTGCTCCTCTCGGACGCGGCGGATCTCGACGACGCCGAACAGATGGCCCGTCGGTCGGTGAGCTCCCGGGGAGGGGTGGCCGTTGCGGGGCCCCTGTGCTTGACCAATCTGGGCAACGTTCTCATGCAACAACACATCGCGTTTCATCGTCCAGGCGCCCTGGATGAAGCGCTCGAGGTGTACCGAGCGGCAGCTAACGAATCGGAGCGGATCGGCACCTTGAGAGCGGTCCACCTGTCAAATTTGGCCAGCGCTATGGCGGAGCAGTTCGTTGCGGGCGGAGATCAAGCGGGCCTCGTCGACGCGATCGCGCTCCGCCAGGACGCGTGCCTGATGCTTGAGGAGGACGACCCTACGCGGACCGATTACCTACAAAACCTGGCGCAAGATTTGCTCCTCCTCCCTGGCGCCAGCCGAGACGCGTCACAGATCAACGCTGTCCGAGCGCTCGAGGAAGCGTCCCTGCTCCGTTCAGCGAGCCCGGTCCGTCGGGCTGGTAGCGGCAGCGCGGGCGGGCCGCGTGGCAGCGTCCATCCCCCGTTGGGAGGACTCAGCCCGCAACCTCAGGCGCGCCGTCGAACTCATGCCCGTTGTCGCCGGCAGGCAGCTCCTCCCGGCGGAGCGCCGCCATTGGCTAACGAACACGGTGGGCCTCTCCTCGGAGGCGGCGACCGCGGCCATCAGGGCCGGAGACCCTGAAGGAGCTGCGCTTGTCCTCGAGATCGGTCGAGGCGTCCTATTTAGGCAGCGACTCGATCAGCGAAGCGACCGAACCGACCTGGAAGCGGTGTCGCCCGACCTGGCACGTCGTTTCGACGAGATCTGCGAGCTGCTCGACCTGCCCGTGACGGACCGCAGCCCGCCGGGCGTCATCGCGCTCCATCGACAGGCTGGAGAGGAGTTCGACCGCCTCATGCACGAGGCGCGTCAACTTCCTGGCTTCGAGGACTTCATGCGGCCACCAGCAGTCGATCTCCTCCACGAGGCAGCGATCGACGGCCCGTTGGTGTACCTGATCTCCAGCACGTTCGGCTGCGACGCGCTGATCGTTACGCGGGAGTACATCCGGCCACTCGAACTGGCTGACATCGAGCTCTCACGAGTCCTGGAACTCTTTGCCGTGTTCTCCGTGAACATGACCATCTCTCAGGACACCCGACTCGACGCCACCATGCGTTCAGACGCGGAGCGAGCTATGACCGCCGATCTGGAGTGGCTCTGGAAGCACGTCTGCAAGCCGATCCTCGACGTACTCGGGTATGTCCGCACACCAGGCCCCGAGGACGAATGGCCGCGTGTCTGGTGGGTGCCGGTCGGAATGTTCGCCTGGCTTCCGCTCCATGCGGCAGGCGAGCCGACTGGTGCAGCGGGTCAGTCAGTGGATGCCCAAGTGATCTCGTCGTACACTCCCACGGCGCTGGCACTGCTACACGCACGCAACGCCCCGCCCGCCGCTCGCGTCCAGCTAACCGTTGTCGCAATGCCTCGGACTAACGGCTTCCCCGATCTGCCGAACGCCGACGCGGAGGCGCAATATCTGAAGGAGATGTTTGGCTCAGCTTGCACTTTGTTACACCCCGACGCACGCCCTCCCACGCGGTCGGCAGTAGTGGAGGCACTCGGGACCTCGACCTGGGTGCATTTCGTTTGCCACGGCCAGTCAGGAGCAGCCGATCCTGCCGAGAGCGCGCTGATGCTGTTCGACGGTCCGCTAACCGCCGCGGCGCTCGCCCGACTGCGGCTGGCCGGGGAGCTGGCCTTTTTCTCGGCGTGCTCCACCGCCGAATCGAAGGGGTACATGGCCGACGAGGCGCTGCACCTCGCCGCGGCGGCGCAACTGGCTGGGTTTCGGCGGGTTGTCGGGACGCTTTGGCCGATCTACGACGACGAGGCGAGCCGGATCGTGGAGTCGTTCTACCGAGCGCTTCAGTCCGATCCGTCGCGTTCAGCCTCAGCACTGCACTCGGCAGTGCGCGCGTCAGCTCGACGCAACCCCATACGCCCGTCGCGTTGGGTGCCCTTCGTCCACATCGGCCCGTAGTCGCGGATCAGGACTGGTTTGTGGGATCGTCTCCCGCCCCCGACTTCCCACCGCTTCTCCGAATTGTAAGCGGTCCCATCGCGGCGGGAGCGTATGCACAGAGCTGTGACCTGCAGCTTCGTCGGGCTCAGGAACCCCGAAGATCGGCAACCCGCGTTTGAGGAATTTTGCTGGACTCTGAAAGAATTTGGCCATCCCACAAAAATCCCACAAACTTCTAAAATCACGTTTCGGGTTTTCCGAGGTCAGGGCCGGTGAGAAGGCCAAAGACCCAGTTCAGAGCCCTAATCCGAAGGACTCAGTAGACGGGCGAATTATCCAAAAGACGGAGAGTCGACTCCTCATAACTTTGTGCGCATCATCTGGTGCGTGACGTCTTGTCCGACCGACTGAAGGCGAGTTGCTCGAGTCGAAACCACGACTAGCCACTCCCTATCGGAAAAGTTCGCCAAGATCCTGCACCCTATGGATCGCCTGGTCAGAACCTACGGCTACGAACGTATCGAGAATGTGCCGTAGTGCGCGTAGACACTCCTCGTCATCGAGAATCACACCTCGTCGTTCGGCAAGAAGTCCGTCTACGAACCCCAACACCTCACTTTCTGCCAGGCTCTCGTACTCATAGCCTGAACCAGGCGTTGCTATGCGAGCGATTGCAAGAAATGCTCGCTTAGGTTCCAGTCGGGAGAGAAACACCAGCGTCTGCACCAGATGATGCGCCACGGACGCGGCGGGAATCGAAGCCAACTGTTCGATAATCGGGAAGGACAGTGAGCAGAATCTTGGCGCCACGACCCGTTCGTCCGAAAGCGTCTCGTCATTTGCTGGTCTAAATGCGCCACTCGAGTGGTAAAGCTCACGAGCGATGCACATCGCGAGCCACCCGGCAGAGCTGAAGTCTTCGCTCTGCAGCGTACTCAAAGTTGCTCCGGCCTCAACGGTGGCCTTGGCGTCGTTCGCGGCACCGACAACATGATTGGCAATTCTGGTGAGAACATCGAAAACGATTCCCTGAACGTCAGATACCGATGTCCACGAGGGGTTCATATAGGCGCGCATGAAGGCAACGAGCCGCCCCACCGTTGCCGGATACTGCAACGGATTGTCAGACCATCTGTCGATTACACCCGATGCAAATGGAGTGCCGTACCCGATGCCTAATGCAAGAAGGATCTGAGTCACCCGATCTTCGATCTCGCTATGGCGAGCGTTGACGGGTTGCGAATTCTCCTCCGGCTCCCCTACAAGGATTCGCCAGCGTGTCGCCTTGGACATCTCCTGCAAGCACCCATCACAAGCATCAGGATGAGCCGGGACCTGATTTGCGAGAATTCCCAGCAAGACTTCTCGAACGGAGTCGCTCGACTCATTGATGAGCCGCGTCGCAAGCTCATCGAAAAGATCCTCTGGCTCGACTACGAGGTTCAACACCATAGAAGACAACATACGAAGCGTGTCATCATCATCGTCGATGAAGTGGTGCAGCACGGCCCGAATCTTCGTGCCCTCCTCATGATCCCGCCACTCAGGTCGTTGAAGAAGGCGCCCCAACCCATTGACACCGCAATTCAGCGTCGTCGATCCCCACGCCATCATCGATCGGTCTCCGAATGAGTTGCTACGACGAACAGGGCAAGAACCAATGATCCGATTTCCGACCCCGGAAGAACATCTGGATCTCCCGCCAAAAGCTCGGCGCTATTTACCAGATACGTAAGGACTTGTTCGTACGCGGACGGCTCAATCCCACCTGTCGCTCCGACGAGCAATCCATAAGTGCGAGGCAATGACTCTTTCAAGCGTTCACAGCCGAGACGCCCCTCTTCTTGATCTGCAAGCCGGGCCTGATTCATGTCGCTTTCGAGTTGCGCGACGGCCTCGAGGAGGAGCTCATGTCCGTCGGGCCATTCTCCTCTTTGTTGCAGACGTTCCACCAGCCGCTGTGCCTGGATGAATCCTCCAGCGGGCAGAGGGTTCTCGGGGATGGCAGGGGGTCCGCCGGCGAGCTCTGTCTCGTTGAAGAGGGTTCTTGCTTCATCTGTTTCGATCTTCGTGGGCTCGAGCAGCCCGACGAGCGAAGTCGCCAGTTCGCGGGCTCGCTCGGGGTCGGAGTCCAAGGGATCGCACGCCGCAAGAGCGATCCGCTCGAGTTGTAGATGTTCCGCCGGGGAGAGCACCAACGACACCGCACAAACCAGCCGTGCTGCTGATGCTCGCGTTGAATAGTGACCGAGCAGGTCGCTCTTGTCCGCCAAGGGAAGCATCAAGCGGCCGAATGTGTCGGGCGACGCCGCAGCAGCATCCAGGATCTTGTTCCATACTTCTGGGTGCGTCAGAGATTCAACAAGTAATGCGACGATACGAGATAGGAGGTCTTCGCTTTCGGCGTCATCACACGACGCGAGCTCCGACATCCGAGCAACTAGTGCATCGGACATGGAAGTCAGCGCATCGTGCCCGGCGGCGAACTGCAACGTCTGCGCTGAGTAGACGCGGGGCAAGACTCCGTTACGTTGCGGCTCGCGGCTCGGGGCTTCCTGGTTGACCACCTCGAGGAGAAAGCAAACGGCCTCCAGTGGGCCCGCGCGGAGAAAGGCCGGAAAAGCGATTCCTGACCCAAACCGTGCCATCTCTAGTTCCTGTTGGCGAGTACTGGATAGACCAAGAATCGCAGAGTTACCGATTGGCACCGCCTCGTCGCGAGGGTCTTCAAACTCCCATACGCGGCGGGCCACTCGCCGCGCCAGATCCGGATCTGCCACGGCAAGCGAGCCCAAACCAACGATTAATTGATCAATGACGGCAACTCCCCATATCTTCATCAGTTCAGAAGAGATGATGGCTTCAACAACCGGTGAAATATCTCGTGGTGCGATAACTGCGGCTTTGGCTAACCACTGACCCACCTGGCGAGCGAGCGCCTCACTTCGCGGGGCGTCTGGGCTGACCAGACAACACCGAGCGATGTCACGCACAGCCAGCGCACGGTCATCTGCACCGATTGACCCCGATTGGAGAGGAAAGCAATGCTCGAGCCGCAATAACAGAACTCTGGCCAGGTCGGCGAGCGAGAGGTCATCGTTGGTAAGAGCCGGGGCAGCCAGCTCCCTTGCCATTGCAGCTAGTCCGGGGGCAGCGGCCTCTCGATCGGCGAGGAGAACCTCTGGAGCCTCGAGTGCGCTGGCCAAATGAGCGATGGCGAACCGGGCGCTACGCCCTCGCTCATTGGACTGAAGAGCGAGATTCTGAACGGGCAGGAGATCCTGATGGGTGGGACGCTCACGAAGAGCCCAGCAAGCAGCGGCAACCGCGGCGATCGGGTGGCCTCCTGGCGACGTGCTGAGGCTGACCGCAAGACCCCAGAACGACTCGCGGGTATAGTCGTCGGACCACAGGTCCGCGAAATGCATGTCGAGGCTGGGCCGCACCGTGATGGCCAGTTCCGGATCGGCGTCCAACCGCAGAGCCAGATTCATCGGGTCATCTGCGCCCAGAGCGCACCTCGCCACGGCAAAGTCGAAAAGAACGGGATGCGAAAACGCGACCGGGTGGATGTCGGCACGTCGTCCCTGGATGTCCTCCTTCAGAACCCCATCGTGTAACAAGCCATCCAATGCCCCGATCAGACCACTGTCGACGACGGCGCCGGGATCAACCACTCTGGATCGTCGCTTCAGCAACATGTCCTCGACAAGTGCCCGCGCTACCTGGATCCGGGCTGTGCGATCGTGACCAGACCGCACTCTTTGCCGCCAGTACAAATCAAGGAGGTCTTGTCGCGTCCTGACTGCGGTGATGTCCGTGTCGCCACCTGCCACCAAAATCCGTGCCGCTAGACTCAGATTGAAAGGATTCCGCAGCAGTTGCTTCAGCGACGAGTCAGCCCGTTCCAGCAGGAGCGAAAGACGAGAGCTTTGAGCGGACACCTGTTCGAGCTCTCCATCCGTGAGATCACCTACAACCAGGTGACGCACACCAGGAAATTCAGCATCGAGGTGTTGGCTGTCGATGGGCTCGCCGCGCAGCGCCTCCTTCCATAGTTCTCCGTAACGGAGATCGAACGTACGGATTGTTGCGATCACCCGCCAACGAGAGGTACCGAGGCCCGTCACAAGCGGCGGAAGCCAATCCACCGAACCCGCTCCACGCGTTCGATCAATGCCATCGATGATGAGCGTTGCTCTGGTATTTCCGTCCCATCCAGACAAGATCGTGTCGAGGTTGTTATGTAGCGCGAGCTCGATCCGAGTCTCTCCCATGGTGCCGGCTAGCGAGTCCGCCGTGAGTAGCACGACGTCCTCACCGGCCTCGCGAAGACGCTTCGCCGTGACCCGAGCCAGAGCACTTTTACCCGCCCCAGGTTCACCAATCAGGACAAAGTTGCCCTCGGCATGACAGACGAGTTCCGCCGTCGTCCTCTCTACCGAGACCGGGCCTTCGGGCGCTTCTATCGATTGGGTCAGATCGGTCGAGTCAAGGACCGAGGATGTGAGTTCTTTCAACCGCTCAGCATCCAAACGGAAGTGTCGATCGATCCCCAGGGCGTGACCGCCGGCACTCATTACGCGTCGAATATCGCCAAATGTCGCCCATCGCTGGTGTTCTATGAGCTCTTGCCCGTACGTGACGAGGCAGTTCCACGCTCCCGAGGACGTTGAGGCGGATGCCAGTATTTCACCCAAGGCTGTTTCAGCACTTGTGCGATCCGCACCGCCGGAATCAACGTCGAGCACGATCAGATGGAGAACGGCACATATGTCACGAATCTGCGTGGCATCTGGGAGCACCCCCTCCATACGATGGGCGAAGGAGCCCGCTATCTGATCCACCAAAACCTTGACTGCCGTTCGCTCGCCACTATTTCGCGCGACCTGTTCAATTGGAAGCTCAGTCAGGTGGCTCGGAAGCCGCGACACCACCTCGCGTAGATGCCGAGTCACGGTGGCGGGTGCAGTTGAATCAGTGCAAATGACGAGCGCATCATGGTTGGCTCGAAATGGCCGACGACTGCCGTCCGGATCGCTCGGTACGCCAGCGATGAACTGCCGGACCACCTGATCTATCGCATCGGCCAAATCAGAGTCGCCTCGGGTACTGAGAGTAAGGCGGTGTTTGACCTGAAGCAGTACGTAGCCTCGGCGATCAGTGATCGCACCGATATCGTCTACCTCGAATCCGGTCTGTGCGCCGATTTGTTCAATCTCATCGCATTCCACGCGCCACTCAAGAGGAAGGGGGGTACGCGTAACTACGCGGGCACCAAGCCACGCTAGAACCCGCGATTCAAGACCAGGCCCGGCTGCACCACCCGCCCCACCGACCGAACTGGCCATGCCGTCGGTGACAGTGCTCCTTGAACCGTCTCTCCTTCGCCCCCTCGTTGTCATCGATATTCGGGGCTCACTGATCTGCCGTCGTCGACGGACTTAACAATCTGCCATGTCTGCTGGTATCTCCTTCGGGAGCATCCACTTTCGGTATCCAACGCAGATCGCCTGTGTTGATCGTTCGTACCTCGATAAAATTCAGCTCCAACGCCAGGCGGCGAGCGCCTTCAATAGTTCCCGTCTTCATCGCGGATGGCGCGGAGTCGTGATCTTCATCAAGCCACACCCCGATCATCATGATGTTCGGATGAGTCGAATCAGGGACAGAGCGAATCAGTGTGATCTCGTCTGCCCGGCTCAGCATGTCGAGTGGCCACAGGCGCCGACGCCCGGCTCGTCGATCCCAACCCGCGACGAAATGTTCAATCGAGGTACGTAGCCAGACCGGCGTTGCGCCAAGTTCTACCATCGGCTCAGGAAAGCGTCCCTGCCGCCGGAGCTGGCTGAGCCGCTGCTTGGTGATGTTGAGCATCTCGCGCACCTCTTGGACTCCCATGACGCTGGGACCATCCACTTCACCGTTCTCATCTTTGAGGTTGGCGGCCACCACCCTCATGTCGACCACAGGCCACCATGGCATTCCGGCGACCCGAGCCGCGTCATTGATCAGCGCCATCGCCGAGTCCAACGCTTCTCCGGCGGTGCACGCATCAATGGTGAGCACAAGATCCCAGTAGGTGTCACTGGAGTCGCCTTGGGCGGCATAATCGCGCAATTGGTGCAGGACCTTGGCGAAGGCGTTCCCCTCCTCGTCATCGGCGATGCCAGGGGGAGCGGCCGTCTCGATCCTCACTCTCCAGCCCTCGGCGCCGATTGGCATTTCATTGACCATTGGGTAATCTTAACTGAACCTTGTCCTTTAGTCATGGTTTTCGCCGGGTAGGAAACCAGCGGTTTCCTATTGGGTGTGGTGTGTTCGGAGGGGGTGCAATCCTCTGCCTAATGGTTCACCGCTTTTGCCCATCCAATTGCCCAACTATCGAGCCCTATCTGGTTTACAGGAGCAGACGGGCTGGACAGCTCTAGCCATCCGACCTGGCAAAACTGCACGGATTACAACCCGGTGGACTTAGCTACCCGCTCTCTCAAGGTGGATTGCAAGATCCTGCACATGCGCCTTAGTACACAGAGGTCATTCGAGCTCGAAGTCCAGAAGTTACCTTGAGGTAGCTTCGACAAGGCAAGTCACTCTTCGCTTTGATGTGTTCGGTTAGGGCTTCTTGCCGACCGTGGGTACGAAGTGCCGTGGCTCAATTAGGAGGGCCTCATGCCAGTCACCGCCGGTGGCGGCAAGCGTGAGGTAGTCCCTCGCTTGATCTCTATAACGAGATTCTATGTGAGCCACCGCCGGACCAGGAGTAATTACCGCAGCAAGAAAGTTCTCCAGCTCGTCAAAAGCAACGTTTCCCCGGCCGAATGTGAATGCCCCAAAGAGACGGGGATAACTCCGCTGGATCCGGCTGAGCCATTCAAGCATGGCTTCAGCGATTGGAAATGACGCAAATGCAAAGTGGCGCGCAAACTCAAGCAGTTCGCCTGCTGGATCACTCCCTTTCCAGCTCCCCATGAGGTACTCAACGCAACGTGAAGCGAGGTCCTGATCGGTGGGAAAGAATGACGTGGCCATGTCGACATCGACGAGCTCGCCTCGGTTGGCCGCAAGGGTAGCTATTGCGACCACTGAAAAGTCTCGGAGGCTCCCACTAGGTCCGAAGTTCTCCAACGCGGTTTCAACCAATGAGCGCTCGATGGGGCTCCAGTCGCCGGGCGCTGTGAAAACACCCACCTCGGTCATCGCCCAAACGAGATCCCACATAGCGGTCTCGATCGGCCCGTCCTCGGGGTATTTCTCCGGTTCGAAGTACCAAGGGTGGGCTTCGCGGTCCGAGAGGCAACGAAACACGGAGCCGGCCCAAAGGGATTGAGTAACGAACACGATGTCATGCAGTGTGTGCGGCGTTCTCGGACGCCGAGCTATCAGTCGAAGAGCAACGCCGAGCAGTACCGCATAGCTGTCGGCGGTCTGGGCCCACTCTTGGCGTCGTTGCGTTAAGAGCCATTGTGCCCAGGCAGCCGTGGCAGCTCGCTCGCGTTCTTCTTTGGCACTCAACATTTGTGGAGGTTGGACACGCAGGAAGTCCAAGGCAGCGGCGTGAGCAGTCGTTTGGGTGAGGAAGCGGTTCTCCTGACTGACCGCATCTAGGACCGTTTGGCGCAGCGCGACGCGGACCAAGCGTGGAATGTCAAGGTCGGGCATGTGCAGGTGGTCGTGGACGATCTTCATGCCAGTTTTGAATCCGTCTTCGCCGCCATTGGATTGCCAGTCGAAGAAATGAGACAGCGTCAGATCGAAGGGCGTGAGGTGGCCGGCATTCGTGGGATAGGAGGCATCCGGTTCTTCCCTCTCTTCAAGACGCGTTTTCTCTTCAAGACGTGTTGCGGCAATCACCGTGTTACGCGCCTTGCGCACGGTCCTGGAGATGACAATGGTTGGGGCGGCGCCACCGCTCATCCCACCCCGGAGCGCTTGGAACGCCCGAGAGCCCATCATGCGGCCGATTATCTCGAACTCCTCATCACCGAATCCCCAGGTCGACGGGTCAATCCAGCCCTTTTTTCGCACCTCCACACACTAGGCGAGACGCTGAACAGCGCTGTTCAAAAAGGGGGGTGGAGGCTTATTGGCATGGTCCCCAACAAGGGGGGCCGGAAAGGAAAAAAGTGATGAGTCCAGGTGCAGCAGTGATGGAACGGTTCAGGAAGGAGTCGATCCCTCCGAGCCGATCAGGACGGGTCGCCACGGGGGGGAATGGCGAGGATGAGGGTGACCTCGAGGCACCTGGTGCGTCTTTAGCATCGAGGACCCTTGAGTTGTTGGCCCGAACGGCTCCTATCCCGGTCCCGTATGCGGAGCGCTACCTCGCCAAACACGGGAATGCGTCGCTGGATGAAGCAGGGAAGCTTCTCGTCGAGGTCAAGCAATACCTGGCGCTGCGCGTGGCGTGTGGAGAGCCGCTCACTCCGACCCGCCTGATCGACGAGGCGTGGCACGCCTTGATCCTCCAGACGCCCGAGTACCGACAGGTTTGTGACGCACTGGGGATGTTCGTCGACCACCGGACGGAGGAGGCGCCGGTCTTGATGGCCTGCGATCGGCGCCGGGTGCTCTACAGCGCGATTTTCGGTGCCATGTCGGGAACCTTTGATGAATACCCGGATTGCGATTCCCCCGGAACAGACCCATATCCACCCTGCGACTCGACGAGCAGGTGACTGTTGGCCATTCTCGCACTCAAAGAAGATGAGGAGGTGAAATGAGCGCCTACCCAGAAGGAGATACCAACCCGCCCGAGAGTAACTCGGACGACTACGGCGACGAATCGAACCCGTAGGGATCGGCGACAGCACGTAGTGCCCTTGTGTCGACGCCAGCAAAGGAGGTGAATCATGGGTGATTACGAGGAGGCACAGTTTGCCGAAATGCACGATGCCGCCGACGCATCAGATGCTGAATTGGATGCAGCAGCTGAAGACGGTTCGAACGACTGAGCAGAGCGAGCTTGATGGCGACCGCCAACGGTCCGGACAATCCGGACCGTTGGCGGTCGCTTCATATTCATGATGGATCAGCCCGAATTTCAACGGCCCGTCCCCCGACAGGCCACCTCCTGTATTCCTGCCATTGGAGACAACAAAGGCCGAGCTCCGGCCGGCCCTATCCCACTGCAAGTTGGGCGTTAGGCTGAACGTGCTCAATAGACGGGTGATCAAGAGTTATGAGCCCCTTCTGGACCGTCCAAGGGACTCCAACCGGTAGACCGCAATCCTCCTGAATCGGCTCTGAGCTGGACCACCAAGGGACGACTCCATGCGCGACTAATTGTCCTTCTTCACGATCTTCTTCATTGCATACCTCCCTGGTTGGTTGTGATGGCCCGTCCGACTGAGGCGCGAACTCCGGCGCTCCAGCTCGGCGGGCGGGTGACTACTCTGCGCTCGCCTAGCGGGCTGCGGCGACGGTAGACGGCGGTGAGCACTCCGGTGTGGAGGGACTCGGTCACGAGCCCCGATGGGAAGGTCGGCGAGCGCCTTCGTGCGGAAGCGCTACGTGAACCTCGCGGCCGTCCTTGAGGACGATGTGCCAGGCGTCGTGCGTCTTGCCGCTCTTCTCGTCGGTCGCGACGACTCTGGCGGCCGTACCGACCGGCTCGGTGCCGTCATCGACGGTGATGTTGCCGCTGCGCGTCAAGGGGCGAGTCCCGAGGGTGGCTTGGGTATCTTTTGGGGAGTGCGGACCTGAGCAGGCGGACGGCCGTCACGCCTCCACTTCGCGTCGATGGAGAACCACTTCGTGGCCTTCATTCGCAACGACTCCATCGTGCCATCGGAGATGGACTTCGTCAGCGCCGATACCAACTTGAGCGCGATCACCACGACCACGATGACGACGATCAGAACCACGACGACGTACACGGACACCGGTAGGGCATCCATTAGAAGGGCTGCTGTTCGAACGAGGTTGTCGGGCGGATGATGTTGCGGTTGAGGTACTTGCCGACGATGACCGGACCCATTTCGGCCACGAAGTCGAGCTGCATCTCTGGGTCGAACTTGCGGGCCTCCAGGAGCGAGTCGAGGTCATGTTCGCTTGGGTTCACGATGCCTTTCGGTGGAGACTCCTTCTGGTTCCACCACTCCCACCCTGGTCTCTCCGCTGCGAGTCTCTCGTCGCGGTAGACACCCATCGAGCTTGGGAGAAGCTGCGCCCGTACGGCCTTCTTCAGTCGGGACGACCCGTTCTGAAGCGCCCACACGGCCGCCTCCATCTGGTCCTGCGACTTGCGACGTTCTGCTACGACTGCCTCTTCCGCTTCGCCTATCGAGTAATAGATGTTGCTCAGCGACTCCATGAGGTTGCCGAGGGTGTCGAGATCGCCGGGCTTGGCCAATGCCTTGGCCTTCAGCCCGCTCAGCTCCATGAAGAGCCGGTGGACCGGACCCCACGCTTCGACCGACGCGCTCGTCTTCTTGGCTTCTCTGCGGGCCGAATCCAGGTGACGCAGGACGGCGTCGACGTGCTCTAGCCCGTCCGACTCGACCCACGCCTTCCACTGCTCCTCCAGGTACCCCAGCTCCACCTGTAGAACGTCTCGGATGTCGCCCGTTTCCCTAGCGGCGCGCGCTTCCATCTCCAGCAGGCCGTCAAGGCCGGGGCACTTGTCTAGGCGCACCGCGTCGCCGAACTGGGTCGTTATCTCCGGGCGCAGCCAGGTCTCAATGGACGGCTCTCGCCACTTCTCTTCCTCTGGCGACCGGTTGGTGATGTGGACGCTCCGGGGCCGGCCGATGATCAGCTGGACGGAGCGGATGTTGCCGTTCTGTTCACGTACCGGGGTGGGATCAAGGTCAAAGACCAGCGGCCAACCGTCAGAGTAGGCATTGATCCAAAAATCGAACCCGTTCTCGGAGTTGACTTCGACTTGGTTCTTCACGGCGTCGAGAACGCCGCGGTCGGTCAACCAACCATAGATATGGGCATCAGGGATATCGTCATATGACACGTGATCCTCCTTGGATCTCATGGCCTCGCCCTCGACGGACGTGGCATCTGGTTGTTGGTCCCTCGTCTCCACGACTCGGGACCGCTGAATTACCGCTCGACCACACCGGGCCAGCGGGAGAAGCTTATGTCGGGAGCAGAGGCAAAAGCCTTCTACTCTTGGCTCTCATTACAGCATTGTAGTTACGCCCTTGTCAACGCCAAACCTCCCCTATCGCCGCAGGTCAGGGGGTGCTCGCGAAGGTTAGCAACGAGACTTGTCTGAGGATGGAGTCCCCATTTCATATTCACATTGGACACGACGCCCTCGGCGTGGAGCTCGAAAGGATCGAAGACGAAGGAACCGCCCAGGAGGTCATCCCCGATCACCACGCAGCGCTGTCCCAATCTTCGTTTTTGGACATTTGGCAGGGGAATCTCGAGTGCGCCTCCCGGCCTCGCGACACTCCATGGAGTGGTGAAGGCGAGGGAGATCCATTGTCGCGAGGCGGTGAGGCCCCCGCCCTGATCGCTCGGTGGAGGAGAAGCAGCTAGGCCATTCGGGTCGTCCGCCGGCACGTAGACCGGTTGCCCATCCAGTTGCCCAACTATCGAACCAGATCTGGTTCAGCTGAGCAGAGAGAGTGGATCACCTCGCCTTCCTGACCTGCCAAAACGGCACTGATCAGCAGCCAATGGACGAAGCCACCCGCTCTCTCAATGTGGCGACGTTGGTCTCCTGGGTTACAGGACCGGGTACTGAGTCAGCCGAGCAGTCTGCGAAGAAACCGACCATGGCCGACCACGGCATGACCTACAAGCTCGTCGGGTACACGTTCGGTCGATTCTCCGAGCCGCTCGACGAGGAAGGCATAGGTGGCCAGCAGAGCCGAGGATCAGCGAGGCACGCCGCGACCGTCGCGATGGCGCGCGTTCTGCGCATCAAGCGGCTGAGTCGCTAGATCTCGGTGACCTCAGGACCGGGTGTGTTCTGTGGAAACGAACCCACCACGATCTTGGCGCTCTGGGCGGTGCCGGAGGTGTCGGTGTAGCCAATCTGGACGGTCGTGAACGAGGACGTCAACTCGGCGGCGTTCTGCAGCGCGGCGGAAGAGTTGATAGGCGTCGACGCGAATGAGGTGATGACGTCGCCTTGGGTCAGCCCGGCATTGGCGGCCGGCGAGTTGTCGGCCACGCTGAGGACGACCGCCCCAGCTGACGGCACAAAGCCGTACTGGGACTGAAGCGCCGGCGTCATGGAGGTGACATCGACGCCGAGATAACCCGGGCTGGGAGCACCCTGGTCCTTGGTGTAGGCGGCCTTGGCGGTCGAGGCGAGCGTGATGTTAACCACCATGGGAGTGGTGCCACGGATGATGTTGAGAGCGATCTTGGCTCCCGGCAGCGATTTGGCGACCTCGTCCATTACCGGCGGTCCGTTGTCGGCACTCGAGGGTGCGCTCACCCCGGCGACGCCGACCAATTGGTCGGCGACCTGGAGGACGCCGGCGGCAGGACTGCCAGGCAATACGGTCATGACGAGAGGATCGGGATAGGTCCCGTTGGCCTGATCGGGGAGCAGTGCATAGACGCCGAGCCAGGACTGGGTCGAAGCGGTGATGCCGTAGTTGCTCTGCTGGTATCCGCCCTTGAACCGCTGCTTGCGCAACGCAACGGTGTAGACGTAGGTCCGCACGGCGCAGCACTGGGGATCAGCAGTGGTCAACCAGCCGACCGGCACAGAGAGCTCTTGGTGGGGCACCTTGCCGATGACCTTGGGTCGGGAGGTGCCGGGGTTGACGGTGTCGAAGTAGGCCATGCTCGCTGACTGGCCGTCGTAGTGGACGATCCCTACTTCGACCGAGCCGTTGGCCCCGAAGTTGTAGAAGTCTTGGAACTCGAGGTCGGTGCGTCCCTTGGCCGGCGTGATGGGCCGATAGGTCAGGTTCGAGATGAATGCGGCGGTCGGGAGCACGGCGTTTTGGGCCAGGCCGCCGCTTGTTGAGGTGGCGTCGGGTGACTGGACTTTGGCGCCGTTCCAGACGGTGACCCAGCGTTTGGCGAAATGGTCCCAGCTCAGGATCATCAGGTCCCTGGGGGTCTTGCCCTGAGTGTTGGGCTGTGCGCTCTCGAAGTCCACGACCTCCTGAGCCGGACCGCGCTGCGCCAGGTGGACCTGAAGGGTGCTGACGATCTGGTCAGTAGCGGGAACGAAGTGGTCCAGGTCGGGGGCCGGCGGGTTCGAGGCAGCGCCAGCCGGTCTAGGTTCAGCTGCGGTCGAGAAAAGGGCTGCCATGGTGATCAGAAACAGGCTGCCTGTCAGCATCCATTGCAACCTGCCGGACCGCCCCACGTGCCTGAGCGTAACCTGTGCCGGGGCGCCTCTCGGTGATCGTGGGGACGCTCCATTGGGCACGGCGAGGCGGTAACGATGCATTTTTTTTGCAGCACCATGGCGGGAGGGCCCTTCGCTGCTCGGTTCCGTTTGGCTTGGCTGGAATCAGCCCGGTAGCGGGACGCCTACCGCTTCCGGACGGTCGCCCCTGATGACGTTGGTGTCGCTCTGCTGACGCACCATCAAGCGAAGTTCGACGCATGGGAGCGGCAGGCTGTGGTCGAAGTGAGGTTTGGTCGATAGGTCTTCTCTCATGCCGTCGACGGGTCCAAACCGGGCACGACGGTACGGCTCGGGAGTCGGTAGACCAACTCAGCCGCCCTCCGAGAATGGCCACAGGCACTGAAACTCGGAGGTTTGCCGACCGACTGCGTTCAACGATTCGTGCCACATACGTGCCAGTAGGGCGGAGGATTTCTCCGTAGAACATGGACGCCGACGGACAGCCTGGACAGTATGACCTGCACTTATCCAGATAGTCCCAGTTGGCGGCTTCTCAAGGATCGAATTGCCAAGGTGAGGGTCGCGGGTTCGAATCCCGTCTTCCGCTCCAAAATCCCAGGTCAGAGGCAGTTTTTATGACCGACGGGGCGCCGATCATTTTGGACGCTCTACTACGTCCCTCCTGACGGCTCGCGTGAGTACGTCGAGTTTGACTCGCGGTGGGACCTGGTACTCGTTGTAATGGCGGACATACTCGACATGGACCCGTTCGAGGCGGCGGTGGTTATGTGCTCCAGGTCTTCATGATCGAGCGCCATCGGGGTGTGAGGCTGCTCTCGGCCAGGTCTCGGTGCGTTACTTTCCACCCGTCGCTCGTCCGGCGAAAGCGGTCACGATAGGTGCCCAGGACCAACAACTCTGGAGACTTCACCATCTCTGCATTGTTGCCAGGACTCTCCGGCTCGTGACCATCGCCCTCCAGGGGCAAGTCCTTGTACATCGCGAGGTAGGACACGGCCTCGGCTGTGTCTGGACCTGTGGATCGAACCAATACCGACGCGCTCAGATGTCGATTGTTACTGCCCGGGCCATGCGTCCCCCTCGACCGGCGCTGGCGGCCGCTCTCGACTATTGCAGCCCGACCCTTCTCGAACGGTCGGCCCCCTATCGTGTAGTCAGCATCCTCGGTGAACAACATGCCCCACTCTTCGATATCGCCCATGTCCGACACGAGAGCAAGCGAAGCGATCACATTTCGAATCTCCAGTTCATCCACTGCCCACTGGATCTCATGCTCTTTCATTGGTACCTCCGTCTCACTTGAACGTAACCTTGCCCTTGTCTCTTTAGATGGCGAGTCACTTTTAGCATCTTCGGTCATCGGTTGCAGGCTTGATGAGGTGTCAACGCGGACCGACTGCGGAAGTGAAGGTTGGCACGCGCCGGGCGTCGCCGCACGATCGTCGAGTGATTGTTTTCAGGATCCCACAGCCGACGACCGAGCGCTCCTCGTCTTGTGGGCGCCGCCTTTCCGTCGGCTGCGTCTTTGCGGGAATGGTCGCCGCTGACGAGCGCGGTTTCAAAGGCCTCGCTGAGGTCATCGAAGCTGGACAAATCGATGGATCGATCAGGGCCGGCGTCGAACCGGGAGCGGCCGCTGTCATGCTCCAGGCCCTCATCCGGGGCGTTGCAGCCATTTATCTGACACATTCCGAGCGGACGCGCGTCGACGCGATCCGAGATACCTGTCAGTCGTGGATTTGTTCGGCATTGGCCCCGTGACCTTCTCTGGTCACATTGCCTAGGCCGACCGGATCGGTGCCACTTCCGCTATGGGTGGGTGAATGGGCCTGCCTTCCGATAAGCACGGGTCGCCACAAATCAGCGTCTGACCCTCCTCTTAGTAGACCGCTCTACAACAGGGGCTGATCCAGTGGACTGGGTGGAAACTGGCTGGACGGAATCGCAGGCCAGAGGACTGGCTGGGACTCCGTGGACTAGCAACGCCACCTTGCCAAGGTGAGGGTCGCGGGTTCGAATCCCGTCTTCCGCTCCAAAATTGCAGGTCAGATGGACTTTTTGGACTCTTCGGATTCTGGCTCCAGCATCATCGGACGATGATCGAGCCTAGGACGCGCCAGTTGGGCTTGCCGGCGTAGAGCAGGGCTCGGATGCGGTAGTTCTTGAAGTTGCGGAACCCGAAACCGATGCGTTGATCCGTTTGATCAGGTTGTTGAGCGCCTCGATGGGTCCGTTGCTCACCGAGCCAGGTGGAAGTTGGCGATCTTGTCGACCCACTGGCGGATTGTCCGTCCGAGCTTTTGGGCTTCGGGAACGGAAGGAAATCCTCCGAGACTCCCGGACTACGGCGGATCAGCGAGAAGTTGTCGTGGGCGGACTAACGGGCGTATCTCTCGCCCCAGAATCGCCGTCGCGATCGGAGCAGTGGCGCGAGAAGCCCTAGACGTTCCGTCTGATCGTCTCTACGAATTCACGCGCCAATCTTATTCGAATGGCTAAGGCGTTCCCTCGCATTGGCGGAGGCCTCGGCCGCCGACATTCGAGGCGAGTAATGAGACGTGAAGCTCCAGTTTGCCGAACTAGCCAAATCGGCTTTGGGCATCGACACCCCCCAGTGGCGCGGCTCGTCTTTCACGGCTTCCGTCAGATCATGACCAAAGGCCGCAACTCGCGAAGCCCAAAAAGCTTCAGTACTCCGGCCTCGTTAGCCCGCGGGAGGCGCTTTGCAGGTCGGAGACGTGCCGTAGGGCGTGGTG